>CANKBX010000079.1 GCA_947480055.1 Planctomycetaceae bacterium | reverse complement strand
GCTTTGAAAATCCACGCCGCTAAAAGTCCGCCAGCAAGCGGACCAAAGATTGGGATCCACGAATAACCCCAATCGCTCGAACCCTTGTTTGGTATTGGCAGCAACGCGTGCGCAATGCGCGGCGCGAAGTCGCGCGCGGGATTGATGGCGTAGCCGGTTGAACCGCCCAGACACAAGCCGATCGCGAACACCAACAAAGCCACAGGTAACACGCCGATGGCGCCCAGGCTGAGTTTCACAACGCTGCCATCGTTCATGTTCATCTGCGCATCCTTGAGCGACAGAATTCCAAAAATTAAAATGCCGGTGGAAATGACTTCAGTTACAAAGTTTGACAGCGGCGCGCGAATGGCTGGCGCGTTGCAGAACACGCCAAGCTTTGTTGGTCCGTCTGGCGTCTTTGACCAATGCGGCAAATACGAAATCCACATCAGCACCGCGCCCAAAAATCCACCCAGCATTTGCGCGGTGATGTACGACGAAACTTTGTCGCCATCAAAAACGCCGGCGCACCATAAACCAACTGTGACCGCGGGATTTAAATGTGCGCCGCTTGAAGCAGCCACGCAATACACCGCCACAAATACCGCCAAGCCCCAACCCGTGCACATGGCCAGCCAACCTTCGTTGTGGCCCTTGGTGCGCGCCAAACAATTATTGGCAACCACAGAATCTCCGATTAAAACCAGGAGTGTGGTTCCCACAAATTCGCCCATGAATGGTGTCATGCAACAAAGCATACGGACAGATTTCACTCTGTGCGAATGCGGGTTACTCTTTCAAGCGCCATGTTTCTGACCACACCAAGATGGTGGCTGCCCTTCTTCATGCCTTCGACAATTTCGTTGTTGCTGATTGTTGTGGGCTTGATTTTTATGTGGCGCAATCGCGCGCGTTACAACATGCTTGCTTGGCGCGTTGGCGCGCTTCTGAATACTTTGGGAGCGGTGATTTTGTATCTGTCATGCACGCCGTTGGTTGCGACATGGTTGGCCGCAAATTTGGAGAGCATGGTTCCCCCGCTTCGCCCCGCCAATGCGCCAAATTGCGACGCGATTGTGGTGCTTGGAAGCACATTTCGCTGGCACCGAGATCAGCCTGATCAGGCATATTTCCTAAGCGCCACGGCGGATCGATTTCGCGTGGCGGTTGAGGCGTACAAACTTGGTAAGGCGCCGTTTTTGGTGCTCGGTGGCGGCGGAAAATCGGATGAGCCGAAGGTAAGCGAGGGTTACTTTCAAATGCAACAAGCGCTGGAGTTGGGAATACCCGCAAGCGCGATCGCGGTTGGGCCGCAAGCCATCAACACGGAGGGTGAAGCCACACAACACGCCGCGATACTACGGCGTCTTGGCGCAAAAAAGATTTTACTCGCAACGAGCGTCTTTCATTTGCCACGCGCGGCGATGCAATTTCGCGCGCTTGGCTTTGAAGTTGTGGAACTTCCCTGCCACTATTTGACGGCCGGCATAGAAGAGAGATTCTCTTGGCGCATGCTTTTGCCGCGTGGGTTGGCGCTAGACCAAACTGAAACATGTCTGAAGGAATATTTAGGTTTGCTGTCGGCGAAAATTTTTCCAGCCAAAGAAATTCCTGTTGAGCGCGCGCCATGAGTGGCTTATGCGGCCTGATTGATTTTGGAGCGGGCTTTCGAGGAAAAAAACTTGCCTCCTTGATGGCGCAAATGCAACACGCCATGATTCACCGCGGCTTTGAAAGAGAGTCCGGGTGGATGAACGCGCAAACACAAGTCGCGTTGTCTGATTGCCATTTGTTGACTTCCCACACCGCGACGTTGGCAAACTCTGGGGCGCAAATACAAATTGTGTATGACGGCGACTCGCTTGCATCCGCGCGCGGAGATGCGCCTGAATCCAATCCACACTCGCCAGCGCTTACTGAATTAGCGCGTGTATTTGAAGATCCAACCAAGAGTCCCATTGCCGCACTGCGCGCCATTAAAACTCCTTTCGCATTGGCGCTTTGGAATGATCGACTGAAAAAATTGCTTTTGGCGCGTGACTTTTTCAACGCCAAGCCGCTGTATTTCGCAACAGGTCGCGGCTGGTTTGCGTTTGCCAGCGAACTGCGCGCGCTGAAAGTAATTCCTGGGTTTGACGCGACGCTGGATCATGACGCGATCGCGGAATATTTACTTGTTGGCGGCGTGGCCGCGCCGCGGTCTATTTATAAAGGCGCACAAAAAGTATGCGCGGGCGGATTTGTGGAGCTTGATTGCGCGGCCCTTATGGCAAGCGCAAGTTTGACTTCGATTCGTGAAAGTGATCCCGCCGCCAGTGGCGTGATGACCGTATTGGCACCCATGTGCCCAGAATTGCATTCGTCAATTTTTTACGGCACGCACAATGAACATGATTCACAATTTGCGCGGCCACAATTTACGCGAACAAATCTAGCGCAACTCACCCTAACGGAACAAAGTGAATTGCTGCGGCGCGCGCTATTGGAATCCTTGCAACAGACGCGCTTTCATTCGGGCAGCGCTTATGTGATGCGCACCCATGCGCCAATTGACACGCTGTTGACCGCAATGTGCCGGTTGGAATTGCAACTTGATACACACATGTGCGCGGTAACGGATCCGTTTCATGCGGATCACACAGTGCTTTTCAATGATATTTCCCGTCATATTGGCGCCAGTGAGCATGACGGTGAACCACTGGAGGATTTTTCCGAGTTGCTCAATCGGGTTGCAAGCGCGCTGGACGAGCCGATTGGGTCGCTTGATACGCTGACACTGAACACAACCGCCGCGTTCACGCGAATGAATTTTTCGCACGCGCTTTGCGGTGCGAGCGCGTTAGAAACCGCGCCTTCAATCCCAACAGAATTGATCGCCGACCCTTCGCAGCGAAGAAACTCTGGCAACGCCGCAGCAACGCCAGTCGAATTGCTTCGAGCCAATAATGCATTGCTCAATCAAATATGCGCGCATAACTCGCTCTCCGTGGCTACGCCGATGCTGAATCAACAAGTCTCCTCGTTGATATCCGCGCCCGTCACTGGACTGCCCGTTGGTCATTCAAATCTGTTCATCCGTAAAAAATTGCCGAAGCAATCATTTAGCATAAATCACAGCGTGCTCGCTCACGCCCTGCGACGCTATTTGCCCGAGTCGTTGATCGCGCGAATCATGCATGTCAATCATGTGAACATTTCACCGCGCACCGAACAATCACTGGTGCAATTAAGCGAGTCCATGCTCTTTGACGCGCAATCTAGGATTGGTCAACTCACAAACCGAATTGCTCTTCGTGGCGTGCTTGCCAGCCCAACATCCACGCCAAATGAAAATCTTGCTCGCCGTTGGTCATTGCTTGTGTTGGAATCTTGGTTGCGCCGACAAACCCCATGAACGAGAAATCAACGCAATTGCGAAGCACTTCAGCGTGATTTCACAGGGCTCGTTTCGTATCCGCCCACCAACTCGCCAAGCAATCTGCGCACCACGCCATCATCGCGCTGATCCACGGCGGTTTGCAAGCGATCCAGTTTCGCCTCGAGCGAATTCCAAGATTCAAATGGCTCGTGCGCCAAACCAATAGACGCATGCTCGGTGGAAGTGGCGTTACTGCTGATGAGCAATTCCTCGTACAACTTTTCGCCAGGGCGCATGCCCGTGATTTGAATTTCAATTTCGCCCGTGGGGTGGTCCTCATTGCGCAGGGTGCGGCCAGCCAAGCGAATCATGTTCTTAGCAAGATCAATAATTTTCACGGGCTCACCCATATCAAGCACAAACACCTCACCGCCTTTAGCCATGGCGCCAGCTTGAATCACCAATTGCGCCGCCTCTGGAATAGTCATGAAGTATCGCACCATTTCCGCGTGCGTAACCGTGACGGGACCGCCGCGCTCAAGTTGTTCTTGAAACAACGGAATGACCGAGCCCGAAGATCCAAGCACATTTCCAAAGCGCACCATGGAAAAAACGGTTCGTCCATGTGAAATGTCATTCATGGATTGCAAAATCATTTCAGCCAAACGCTTGCTGGCTCCCATGACGCTTGTGGGTCGGACCGCCTTGTCAGTTGACACAAATATAAATGCTTTCACTCCCGCGTTGACCGCGGCTCGCGCCGCGATGAGTGTGCCAAATACATTGGTCTCCACGCCGGCGGTCTCATGTTTTTCGACCATGGGCACATGCTTGTATGCGGCGGCGTGATAGACCGTTTCAATTCGCTGTGCCACCAATACACGCTCAAGCAGCACGCGGTCGTTCACCGATCCAAGCGCGGTCTCCAGCAACATTTCAGTTCCGCGCTTGGCAATTGCGTGGCGGATTTCTTTTTCAATCGCATACAAATTGTGTTCGCATTGATCCAGAAGAACCAAGCGCGTCGGGCCCGCATCTAAGATTTTTCGGCAAAGTTCTGAGCCGATCGATCCACCCGCGCCTGTCACCAAAACACTTTTACCTGCAATGTGTCGATGCATCAATTCTTCATTGGCGGCAACCGGCGTGCGCCCAAGCAAATCGTCCACTTTCACTGGACGCAATTGCCCAACAGACGCCGTGCCGTCATCCAGTTCCGCCAACGTTGGAACTGTGAGAACACGCACGCCATGCGCGGTGGCTTTCTCAACAAGTTTCAAGCGACGCGCGCGGCTTGCGGATGGAAGCGCTAGCAGCAACGCCTTGATGTCGTGCTTGGCGAAAACTTGCTCAAGATCCTCGCTGGAATACACGGGCACGTTACGAATTTTTCTTCCATGCAATTTTTTATCATCATCAATGAAAGCAACCACGGATTGCTCGCGACCATGAATGAGCGCGGAGTGCAAGCCAATACCAGCCGCGCCGGCTCCAAAGATTGCCACGGGATACTTCTTGAAATATTCGGTTTGCCCCAGTAGCAACCAACGTGCGCCAAGCCTGGTGGCGCCGATCGCCAGCGTGGTGATGGAGAAATAAATAACGGGGACAGTACGAGGGGTTTTTATAAATTCACTTTGAAGAAATGCCACGCCCAGAATCGCCGCGGTGAGCAACGCCACTCCTTTGCACACGCGAACCGCGAAAATAGGACCGATATATCGTGTGATTTCACGATACAAACCAGCGACGTGGAAACAGGCTGGACCAAACAACGCCGCCCAAATCAAAAGAGTCTTGCTGCCCGCCCATGCTTGTTCAATGTCACCGTAACGCAATAAATATGAGCAGAACAACAGCCCCGCACAAAGCATCGCGTCGGTCGCAGCCGCCACGAAGACTTTAGAAGCCCCAGTCATTTGCACGAGAGAATTTCGCACAAATACATCATAGTGAATACCCACCTTGATTCAAGGCTGGCAACCAAATGAAATGGGCGCATTGGGCATATAACATCAATGCATGATGCATAACACGCAAGTGATTGGCGCCCGAAGCCACGCTCAATATTGCGTTCAAACGCACGCATGCTGCCGAACAAACCCCAACCTATTGCGAAAATATAATTTATGTGTGGCATAGCGGGCTTTATAGATTCTTCACATTCGCTCAAGAACTCCCAGGAGGTTCTGCGCGACATGGCCAACACACTCGCGCACCGCGGACCAGATGCGTCGGGTATTTGGTTTCATGAGCCAACGTGCGTGGGACTGGCCCACACTCGCCTAAAAATTATTGATTGCACGGATGCCGCCGCTCAACCCATGCATTCGCAAAGCGGCCGCTTCACGTTGGTATTCAACGGAGAGATTTATAACTTTCAAGAGTTGCGCGAAGAATTGGGCGCGTTGGGCGTGGCGTTTCGATCACACTCCGACACGGAAGTTCTTTTGGCTGCCGTGGAAACGTGGGGCGTGCAAGCCGCGGCGCGGCGCGCGGTTGGCATGTTCGCATTTGCCGTGCATGATGCATTGGAACGCACGCTGCATTTGGTACGCGACCGAATTGGCATAAAGCCGCTGTATTTTGGATGGATTGGTCAAGGCGACACACGCACGTTTGCATTTGCCAGCGAACTGAAAGCCATCGTGTGCGTGCCAAACTTTGAGCGCGCCGTGGACCGCGCCGCGCTGGCCGATTACTTTCAATTTCTATATGTGCCAGCGCCACGCACAATTTGGAAAGGCATTTCCAAACTTGCTCCCGCGCACATCATGTCCATCAATGTGGACACGGGCGAAACACAAACCGCCATGTATTGGAACGCACGCGCAATTGCCGAGCGCGGCGTGGCTGAACCATTTATAGGCACAGATGCGCAAGCCGAAGAGGCGCTGCTTACGCGCGTTCGATCGGCGGTTGAAGCCCACATGGTGGCGGATGTTCCAGTCGGCGCGTTTCTTTCAGGCGGAATTGATTCCACACTTGTGACCGCCGTCATGCAATCAATTTCGCCGCGGCCCATTCGCACGTTCACTGTTGGCTTTCAAGAAACTCAATCAGATGAGCGCATGCACGCCACCAACATTGCTAAACACTTGAAGACCGAACACACCAACATTCAGGTTTCTGCGCATGAACTTCGCGACGGCATTCCCCTGTTGGCGCAAATGTTTGACGAACCATTCGCGGATTCCAGCCAACTTCCAACGTATCTCATAAGTCGCGCGGCGCGCCAGCATGTCACCGTGGCTCTTTCGGGCGATGGTGGCGATGAACTTTTCGCCGGCTACAACCGGCATCGAATGATGGATCATGTTTGGCCGGCGCTGCAAAAAATTCCCGCTCCGCTGCGGACAACCGCGGCGTTGATGATCCGCATGTTCTCCACCAAGCAACTGGATGTTGTTGGAAAATTCGCCAAACCGATTTTGCCGAACGCATTGCGTACGAGCCAGTTTGGCGATCACTTGCACAAACTTGCCTCACTTGCAAAGTGTAAAGAGTGGACCGATGCGTATGTCGCTCTTGTCAGCGCTTGGAACGATCCTGCAAAGTTGGTGATTGATTCGCGGCCTGAAACCACGCGTGTTGATCCAATACAGCAAGCCAACATGCCCGACGCGTTGCGCGCCATGCAGTGGATTGATCAGACAACATATTTGGTGGACGACATTTTGACCAAGGTTGATCGAGCCAGCATGGCCGCAAGTTTGGAGACGCGCGTTCCTCTTCTTGATCATCGACTTGTGGAGTTCGCCTGGACATTGCCCGCGGACATGAAGGTGCGCAACGGTCAAGGCAAATGGATTTTGCGGCAAGCGCTGAACACATTTGTGCCGGCGCCGCTTATGGATCGACCCAAAATGGGATTTGCCATTCCACTGGAGTCCTGGTTGCGTGGGCCGCTACAAGACTGGGCCGGTGATTTGTTGGATGAGCGCCGCGTGCGCGATCAAGGATTTTTAAACGCGGATGTTGTGACCAACGAATGGAACCAACTCTGCGCGGGTGGTGGCGGACATAAACACAAAGCGTGGGCGTTATTGATGTGGATGGCGTGGGTTGAACATTGGAAGCCAACATCATGAGCGCCAACACATTCCACAACGCGCTTCATGGCGCATGCCAGCACGCGCGCGCAAGATTGGGGCGCGCGCGATGACCCAAAAAACTCTCGCGCTTTTGGGCAAGAATGCGCAACACGTGCTTGCGTTTCGCGGCAGCCTGATTCGCGCCGCGCAAGCCAATGGCCACCGCGTGATCGCGCTCACCGCGCCCGCAAGCCCCCGCGCTCGGCAACGCTTGCGCGAGTTTGGCGTGGAACACTTTGACACACCGCTCAGCGGCGGAAAAATTTCGCCGCTACGTGATTTGCAATTTCAAACAACGGTCACCGACATTTTAAAGACGCAGCGCGTGGACGCGTTGCTTGCCTACAACCCCAAGTGCATCGCGTTTGGTCCGGTTGCCGCGCGTCGCGCTGGCGTAAGGAATATCGCCGCCGTTGTCACTGGCCTTGGATTTGCGTTCACTGGCCGCTCGCTCGCGCGGCGATTCATTCGCTTTTTCTCCACACGTCTGTATCGCCGCTCGCTTGCCGCGTGCGACGCTGTGTTCTTTCAAAATCCAATTGACCGCGATGAACTTGCGGCGCTTGGAGTGTTGGCCAATGTCCCCAACGCGCGCGTGCATATGATCGCGGGCTCTGGCGTTGATCTTGATTACTTTCCAGCCCAAGCTGTTGCAACACAAACGCATTTTCTCATGATCAGCCGGCCGCTGAAAGACAAGGGCGTTGCGGAATTTGCGCAAGCGTGCAAGATTGTCCGCGCGCGCAATCCCGCGATTCGCTGCACGCTGATCTGCGCATGGGACGACAACCCCAGCAGTTTCACACGCGCCGACATTGCGCGTTGGACGCAAGATGGTTGCTTCAACGCGATTGATGAAGTGGAGGATGTGCGCCCGCACCTGCAAGCGTGCACCACTTTTGTGCTGCCTTCCTATCGCGAAGGCACAAGCAAAGTTGTGCTTGAAGCCATGGCCACCGGCCGCGCGATTATTTCCACGGATGCGATTGGTTGCCGCGATCCAATTGAACCCGACGTGAACGGACTGCTTGTTGCGACGCGTTCCGCAACCGAACTCGCGGCCGCCATGTTGCAACTGGCCAATGATCCAAAGCGCAACGCCGCCATGGGCGCGGCAAGTCGCCGCATTGCGCAAGAAAAATATAACGCCAAGCCAATCGACGCCGCTCTGCTTCACTCGCTAAACCTGGACGCTCCCGCGCGAGCCTAAGCGCGCATGGCCGCGAGCCGCATGCAGTGCGATCAATTGCAAGTGCTGCATGTATTGCGGTCATTGCCTTATAGTTGCGCGCGCCCTTTGTATTAAAATTGCATGCATACGCCAATCGTTGCGTCATTCATGATTCAATAGAATGCGCGCATGAATATTCTTGTCACCGGCGCCGCGGGATTTATTGGATCATTCACGGCGCATCAATTGCTTGACCGCGGCGACCGCGTTGTCGGCCTGGACAACATGAATGATTATTACGACCCCACGCTCAAGCAAGCGCGATTGGCGCGGCTTCAAGCGCGCGACGATTTCACATTCACGCAATTGGATTTATGCGATGTCGATGGAATGAAATCCATGTTCGCCAAAAACAAATTCGACCGTGTGATTCATTTGGCGGCGCAGGCCGGTGTGCGCTACTCCATTGAAAATCCAATGGCGTACACGCAAAGCAATTTGGTTGGCATGACAAACATTCTTGAAGGCTGCCGCCACAGCGAGGTGCCGCACTTGGTCTACGCCAGCACAAGCTCCGTGTACGGCTTGAACACCACGCAACCATTTTCGCCGCACCATACCGCCGATCACCCCATGACTTTTTACGCCGCCACCAAACGCGCCAACGAACTCATGGCGCATTCATACAGCCATATTTTCCGCATGCCCACAACTGGTTTGCGTTTCTTCACGGTGTATGGTCCGTGGGGCCGTCCCGACATGGCGCTGTTTCTTTTCACCAAGGCAATTCTTGCGGGCGAACCCATTCGACTATTCAATCACGGCAAACACACGCGCGACTTCACGTATGTTGAAGATATTGCGCGCGGCGTAATCGCGGCGTCCGATCGCATCGCGACAGCGGATCCAAACTTCAACGCGTCAAAGCCCGATGTGGCAAGCAGCAGCGCGCCGTGGCGCTTGTACAACATTGGTTGCTCTCGACCCGTGCAATTGTTGCGCTACATAGAAGTGCTGGAGCAATGCCTGGGCAAAAAAGCCAAGACGGAAATGTTGCCGCTGCAACTTGGCGATGTGCCCGACACATTCGCCGACACCTCCGACTTGGCGCGCGACATGAACTATCAACCTGCCACCACGATTGACACTGGCGTGGCGAATTTTGTGAGGTGGTACCGCGACTATTACAAGGCGTGAGCGCGCAAGATCATCACGCACCCGCGCGCGTGCGCAAGTTGTCCAGCACATTCATAAAATTAATGTACGCGTCATACGGACTGTCATACGGCGAGAAATATTTGTGCACGTCGCCGTCAGACCAATACTTGGTGCACATGTAATACAAATGATCGCTGGTGGTCAGCTTGCGCCAATCCTCCAGGATGTACGGGTCGCCCTTCAAATGCTTTTCACGCACCGCGGGCTCAAGCCGATACAACTCCTCCACCGCATTGTCCTGCAACGGATTCCCCAACCACGCCGACAAATCGCGCTCCATGTCCGCCCACGAAATGGGCTTGGGAACATCGTATTCACCAACGGGTCGGTATTTCTCTATGGCCTGCGACACGGTCAAGAATTCATTTTGCCCGGGGTTCACATCAAAAATATATTTAGGCATGGCGTCTAGGAAATCAAAGATCCCAGTCTCGGCCCATTGATGCTCGCCAAATGTTTCATAGTCCATGAACAGATTGCACAAATTTCCATCGCCATTAATTTGGTTCACCCAACCCGCGAACTTCTCGGCGGAGAGCGGCCAATCTTTCCAATCACGATTGCTGAAACGAAACGCGATGTCGTCGCTTAAGCGATAATTTTTTAACAGCAGAGGCATGGGCGGACGACCAGCGGGAAAACCATTTCCAGGAACCGCGTACAAATAATTTGGATTACGGAAACCAAGCAGGCGATCAACGCCTTCGCACACCACGGCCTTGTGCCGGCCCATCCACGCGATATGCCCGCCAATTTCGTTGGAATAAATCAATTCGGTATTGCGAAAAACTTTTGGCTTCTGGCCAAAGAGCCGCTCAATCATGGCTTCTTGAATGGCGACCTGCTCCTCGAACTCCTTGCGACTGAACAAAAAGCTGAGCGAATGATGGCTGGTCTCCGCCAAGAATTCACACGCGCCAGTGTCTGCGAGCCGCTTGAACAAATCGATCAAGTCGGGCGCCCACTGCTCAAATTGCTGCAACGCCACGCCACTAATGGAATAGCTCACCCGAAAGCGATTCTCGTGGCGCTTCACCAGGTCGAGAATCTTTTCCGTGGTTGGTCGATAGCACTTGTTGGCCACCTTCTGCAGGATGGTTCCATTGGCCTCGGGGTCAAAGTAAAATGGATCAGTGTCAAACACGGAGTAGCGACGCAACCGAAACGGTTGATGCACTTG
>CANKBX010000078.1 GCA_947480055.1 Planctomycetaceae bacterium | reverse complement strand
TCGGTTGCGCCGCCATTTGTCGTATCACTTGCTCCATTAGCGGCGCCACCACCACCGGCCGCCGCTTGCGCCGCTGCTTCAGCTTCTGCTTGCGCCAAAAGAGTTGCCTCATCCAATTTTGGTTTTACAACTCGGTCAATTGGAATTTCTGTTCGCATCACGGCAAACGATCGCGGATCCGCAAAGGCATCTTCGCTGGGACGAACTCCGCAGGCGGTCACGGTCGCGCGAATTGAGATCGGCAAACCATCCACATCGCTATCCCATTCTTGAACCCATGATTGTCCGTCGAACGCTTCAAATCGCACGCCAATCACGCCGTCTCCAACGGATTGCGCAATTCCACCCGCGTCCTCAAATTCATCGGGCACGGCGTCGCGGCGGCGCCACAGCGCGGCGCCATCGCGGTCCTCCTCAATGCGATATTGCGTTTCGTATTCAGAGCCTTCGCCTGAATAATCGATCGATCGAATGGGTCGCAATCGAGTTGCAAATAAAAGCAGTTGATCGCGGTCCACTTCGCCTATGGATGAGCGCGCAATTTCTGGCGCCAAACGCAAGCGCGTGTCAAACAGGTCGTCGCTGCGAATCGTGCTCTGCACATCGCGTCGAATACTTTCAAGCGCATCAGTGGCTCGACGCGACGCGGTCATGCGAATGCGCGAAATATCCCGCGCCCGACTCAGTTGACTGAGCGAACTCGCCACGGCGCCGGAAATAATCGCGGCGATGATGATCGCCACAACCAATTCAATGATGGTGAATCCGCGCTTAGCCATTTTTCATGGTCTCTTTTCTTTTCTCAAATCGATCTTTGCGATCGATCGGTTGTTCGGGCTTGCGCTCTGGCACATCGTTGGGATTGCGCGCCGCCACTTTGGTTGCGCAGCGATGTTCCACGCCATTGATGTCCTGCACGCGGGCCACAACATCCCACGCGTCGCCATCGCCGTTGGAGGAAAGGTCTATCGCGAAACTCCACTCGTTCCAAGGCGCGTCGAACTTTCCAACCACGGGTCGTCGATGTGAAAAATCAACCGGACCTTCGGCTAGAACTTGACCAAGCAATTCATCAAGTAGCGCGGATGCCTGCGCCTCACGTTCGCCGCGTTGCAACATGGAAAGGCTGCGCTGGGATAATGTCACCACGGCCGCAAGACCAAAAGCCAGCAATAATCCGCCTAAAATGGCGTCAATTAATGCGAAGCCGCGGCGCGCCGCAAATCGTGGACGCATCACCATGGTTCACGACTCATTCCGCGCGCGTCCAAATCACGCGCCGCTCTTAGATCTTCAATTACAATTCCATTGTCCACGCGTGTTGGCATGGCCGCGCCAGGTTCCAGCACCACCATCGCATCAAGACCGTCCGCAACCACTCGCATTTCAATGCGCGCGCGATTGCCAGTGGGCGATCCAACAATGCGCCATTCATTTCCGCTCATGCGCATTCCGTCGGCCAGTACTTCCGCCAATTCAACTCCTTCGGGCATCAGCACTGGTCGAACAAGTCGATCGGGCATCCAGTCGACTGGTTCCGTTGGTTGATTGGGATTTGGTTCGAGCGTCCACAATTCAACCGCGCCTGAATCTGGATTCATATAAATAGCGCATTGCTGCGAGCCCGCGTTGTCGCGCCACGCGAACAGACTTAGCAACTCGCTCAGGCGCTCAATGGCCACATCGGCTTTGCCTTTGGAAAGTCCTCGCAAGCGTGGAATAACAACAGACGACACGACCACCAAAATGGAGATCACCACGATCAATTCAAGAAGGGTGAAGCCGCGGCGCATCACTTCACGCCACGCCGTTTTACGGCGCTCCGTTGATGATATCTTTGTTCTCGCCTTCGCCACCAAGTTGACCATCGGCGCCGTAACTTACGACATCAAAATCTTTGTTGTATGTGGGTGGATACACCAACACATATTGATTATTCCAAGGATCTCTCAGTTGGCTCACATTGCCAATCAGCGCGTTGTCACCCTCGCACAATTTTTCAAGCTCAAAGTCGTCGCCCACTCGTGACATTCCATTGTTCACCATGTACAGGCTGACTTGTTGTGCGAGTGTGTTCACATCGGCCTTGGCTTTGTTTGATTTGGCGCCGCCCAGCACGCCCATCACTTTGGGAACAACCAGCATGGACAGCAGGGCCACAATGGTGACGGCGATAATGATTTCAAGCAGCGTGAAGCCTTTCCTAGAGCGAAGATGAAGGCGAATGGAACGATCTGATTTCATAAAGGTCTTTCTGATTTTTAACTTTGCTGCAATGGGCTTGATGATGAACGTGGACTAGGCGAATTTACTGCCAAACTTGACTAAAAGATTTCGGCATTTTCGAACTCCGTCCGATAGCGTAGCCGCCGACAAAGCGGAATTCAGCCGCCCAAAGCGGATTGCAATTCCAAAAGTGGCATAAGAATTCCCGCCAGCACAAAGCCGGCGATAATGGCCATGATCACAAGCAGAATTGGGGGCAGGGATTTGGTGAAAATTTTTATGCTGGAGTTGACTTGCCGATCAAACGCCGTGGCGGCGTGTAGAAGCATGCTTTCCAGGCGGCCGGATTTTTCGCCAATATTCACAATCTGAATCAGAAGCGGGGGGAAAAATCCGCAGCGCTCCAGTGGTTCCGCCAACGATTGGCCCGTGGTCACTTTCTCTTCCACTTCCTCAATCGCCTTCATAAGCACCGCGTTGCCAAGCGTGTCCTTTGTGATTCTCAGCGACTGCAAAATAGGCAAGCCCGCGCTCACCAGTGTTCCCAGTGTTCGCGTGAAGCGAGCCACGGCCACATCGCGCAGCAATTTTCCAAGCAGCGGAGTTTTAAGCAGCGCGTAATCTTTCATGCGTCTGTGTTCGGCGTCTTGCAGCCAATTGCGCGCTGCGATGATTGCGCCAAAGGTCATGAGAACAAGCAGCCACCAAAAATTGGACATAAACCAGGCGAAACTAAGCAAAATACGTGTGGGCAACGGCAGCACCATTCCCGGTTGACCCGCCAACGGAATCATAAGTTGCGGCAGAATCACGGTGACTAACAGCGTGACGCTGGCCAAAATCAGTGAAGCCACGATCATTGGATACACGGTCGCGCCGATCAATTCCCGTTTTAATTCAACCGCGCGATCCAGTAAATCGGCCAACTGATGCAGGATTTCCGGCATGCGGCCACTGGCGTCGGCGGCGCGAGCCATACCAATAATCATGTCGTCAAATGGGGCGCCGTACGCTTTCATTGCCTCATAAAGCGGTTGACCAGCCTCAACCTTGTCAATGAGCGCGTCCAGAATCACGGGCTGGGATTTTCCTGGCGCTTGCTTGCGCACAATTTTTAGCGCTTGCATTAACGGCAAGCCGGCTTCGATCGCGGTGGCAAGTTCGCGCACCAAGTTTGACATGTCGGAGCGCGAAAGAGTTGGGCGTCGAGGTCCCAATGTCATCCAATTGGGCAAAGTGATTTGGGTGGAACCTGTCAACGAAGCCTGGGATTTTGCGGGCTTCTTCACCGCGGCACGCGCCGCTGAATTCGGAGCCTCGTCCGATTCAACTTTCAAAGGCGTCAGTCCGCGGCTTTGCACCATCCGAAGTGCGGATGCCCGATCCGACGCCACAACTACTCCGCTTGATTCAACGCCGCCGCGATCCAAGCCGTCATAACGCCAAGACGCCATTGATTATTCCCCGTCCACATCTTGAGTGGCGCGCAGAACTTCCGCCATGGTGGTTTCGCCACCTATGGCCTTTGTCATTCCGTCTTCACGCATGGAAATAAATCCTTCATCCACCAACCTTCGCAGCTCCATGACGGATTGATTTTCCGCCACCGCCGCGCGCAAAATGGGATTCATTCGCACTAATTCAAAGAAACCTAAACGACCGCGGAAGCCGCTTCCCAGGCAAACTTCACACCCCGCGCCGACCGTGACCATGCCGCCAAATCGCTCGAATTCCGCAGGCGAAATGCGGGAATAATCAGTCTCTGGCATTGGCACTTTGTGGGCGCAAGCCTTGCACACCTTGCGACCCAATCGTTGCGCCAATACACCTTCCAACACGCTGGCAATCAGATACGGCTCCGCGCCCATGTCCACAATTCGACCCACGCTGGAGAGGGCGTCGTTGGTATGCAACGTGCTTAAAATCAAGTGGCCGGTGAGCGCGCTTCGAATAGCAATGTCAACAGTTTCAGCATCGCGAATTTCACCTACAAGAATTACATCTGGGTCTTGGCGCAAAATGCTGCGCAAGCCACTGGCAAACGTGAGGCCGCGCTTGGGATTCACTGGAATTTGATTGATGCCCGCGAGTTCATATTCAACGGGGTCTTCAATGGTCAAAATCTTTTTGCGGGGGTCGTACAACTTGCTCAACGCCGCGTAGAGCGTGGTGGTTTTTCCGCTGCCAGTTGGCCCAGTCACCAACACAAGACCGTGCGGTTTGGAAATCAATTTGTCCATCATCAATACTTGATGCTCATGCATGCCCAAGCTCTTAAGATCAAGTGGCAGCGATGACTTGTCCAGAATACGCATGACCACGCTTTCACCGTAAATAGTTGGCACGGTGGACACGCGCAGGTCGACCTTGCGTCCTTCAAATCGCAAAGTGATGTGGCCGTCTTGGGGAACATAGCGCTCGGCGATGTTCATCATGGCCATGATTTTGATGCGTCCAATGATGGCGGGCTGCAAATGTTTTGGCGGACCTTGTTGCGCGACCAACACGCCGTCAATGCGATATTTCACCTTTAATTCGCCTTCAAATGGCTCAATATGAATATCACTGGTGCGCTTTTGAATGGCCTCAAGAATCAACAGGTTGACCAAGTTGACCAACGTGGGCTGCTCAGCCATGCGATGCACGTCGTCGGTTTGAATGGCGTCAAGATTTTGCTCGACTTCATCCCGGCTCTCATTGTTGCCGGCCAAACTTTCAGCCATGCGCGACGCGGTCACGCCATACGATTGCCGCATCAGTTCACCGAAAGCTTCGGGCGCAACACCAACGCGCTCGATGGGCATGTTGGCAATGGTGGCCGCTTCGTCAACAGCGTGAAGATCAAATGGATCCGCCATGGCGGCGCGCAAGTTGCCCGCGGTAATTGACAGCGGAACAATGCGCAGTCGCACGGCCACTTCAGATGGAATTAATCGAACAGCGTCGGCATCGGACGCCGTTGGTTTTGCGAGCCAAGTGAAACCAGCGGCGGCGCAGCGCTCTTGCGGAGTGGTCGCTGCGGCTGCTCGCAACAAAGAAGCGACCGACGCCACTCGAGCACTCACGTCACGACTAGGAACATCTTCATGCACTGTGTTCGGGTGGATTACTCCACCGCCTTGGAGTCTTTGGGCGCGTTGGAATTCGTGTCTTGCGTATCGCCAGCCTTCTTTGTTTTTGTGGCGCCGGGGCCCTGTCCCGCGGAGAAGGAAGCAGGCGGTGGCGGATGCAATCCAGGAGTGCCCGCGGCCAAGCGATCGATTTGATCCTCCGAAAGCAATTTCAGCACGCCTTCCCGTGTTTCTTGCACCAATTTATTTTTTTCATTGCGCAGGGGAACCATTGGATCGGCCGGCACTTCCGGGGCGGCCGTTCCGTTTTTCTCCGCTCTCTTGGCCGCGAGGGCAAGAGTTTTTCTTTGGGCTTTCTTTGGTTCTTCCATGCGGGTGGTTTCAAGCATGCGATTTTGCAACGCCACGAACGCATCATTCCAACTGGCCTGAGCTGATTGAACTTGCGACTTTTGTTCAGCCGTGAGATCGTTTAGATTCAGAACAGCCGCGAAGAATCCCGCAAGAGAATCAGGCTGGAAAACTTCGCGATATCCCTGGGCTAAAGCGCGTGTCCGGAAGTCTTGGCCATGTGGGGCGGGAAGCACCGCGGCGATTTTTTCAATTGAATCATCTTGGACCTGTCGCACGTCAATGCGAGTGAGGATAATTTGATCTTGTAAGTTCGCGCCCGCGATCAAATCCATGGTATCCATCGCCTCGCTGAACTTTGGCAGCAGCGAAGAGATTTTGGCGTCACGTGCTTTCAGCGCAACGTCAAGCGCAATTTCATATTGATCCAAAGCGGGCTCGGCCACGGCCACCACATCGGGTTGCAATTGCATTTGACGAATTACAAAAATCAAATCCACGCCTTCGCCCGCCAAATCTGAATCATCCAAGGATCGAGAGCGACGAACGGCGCGCTCAAATTTTGGCCATCGCTCTTGTTGATTCTCCGAAAGTTGGCTTTTGATACTGGACATGAGATCTTCGTAGAGGCGTTCCTTTTCAGGCGCCCACGCTTCAATTGGCGCAAGCAATCCGCGCACGCCGCTGGCCCCGCCCGTTTGCTTGCGCGCATTTTCCTGCATTTTTTGATGCAGCGCGTCGGTTCCAGTTTTAAAAGAAATTTGGTAGTCCTCCAACAAACTTTGCACAATCGGGCGCTGCCATTCCTCAAGTTTCAGTGTCTCAACAATCATGGTCATATCGCGGGGCAACAAATCTGGTTTCAACGCTTCGCTGAAGCCAGCCTTGCCGCCAAATTGCGCCATGGCAACGGGGGCAAGAAGAAGGGAGATGGTGACGATTGTGGTTCGCAAACGATTCATGAAGAACTCCATCGAGATTGTTGGAAGTAGGGGGCAAAAAAGTTTGGACGCGGCAAAGACAACGTGAGATGTGAATATTTCATTCGGGCAAATGGCAATTTCTTGAACAAAATCTTGGATCCGGCGGCAAGGTTGAGCCCATAATGTATGCGCAAATCGGGTTTTACTTAGCCTGGGCTGACCGTTCGCTGCTCAATTCTTTTTTGCGACTTGGTCACAACGATCCGGTCCACAAAAATCCCAGGGGTATGGATGCCTTCGGGGTCTAGCGCGCCAAGTTCCACCAGTTCCTCCACCTCCGCCACGGTGATTTTTCCGCAAGACGCCACCATGGGGTTGAAATTTCTCGCGGTCTTTCTGTACACCAAGTTGCCGCTTGGATCGGCTTTCCAGGCTTTCACAAGCGAAAGATCGGCGCGAATGCCGCGCTCGAGCACGAACAATTCGCCGTCAAAAAGTTCGGTGGGTTTACCGTCAGCCACGATGGTTCCAACACCAGTTTTTGTGTAGAAAGCCGGAATGCCGGCACCGCCCGCGCGCATGCGCTCCGCCAAAGTTCCTTGCGGACAAAATTCCAGTTCAAGTTCGCCGCTCATGTATTGCCGCTCAAACTCGGCGTTCTCTCCCACATAACTTGACACCATGCGCCGCACTTGACGCGTTTGCAAGAGCACGCCAAGACCCCAATCATCGATGCCCGCATTGTTGCTGACGCACGTCAACTCTTTGGCGCCGCTGTCACGCAAAGCAAGAATGAGTTGCTCGGGAATGCCGCAAAGGCCAAAGCCTCCAACCGCAATTTTCATTCCGTCGCGTGTCAGGCCCGCGAGAGCCAGCGCCGGCGTCTCAAAAACTTTATTCATGGCGAGAGTGTAGTGACCCATCAAGGGTTGCTAGGCTTGAGGGACCCAAAATTAACCGTGCGCATTGTCATCCTTCTCATCTTTCTTTCAGCATTGCCGGACGCGCTTGTTGTGCCTGTTTTAAAGGATCTTTTCGCGGACCGCTATGGCGTGTCCACGGCGCAGGCGCAATTGTTTTTGGCGGTGAATTTACTGGGCGCGTTGCTTGCGATTCCATTGGTGAAATACATGCGTCAACGCATGTCGGGGTGGGCCGTGGTGAGTTCCACGGCGATTGTGGACGGCATTTTATTGGCGATCATGTGGCTGCCAATTGGATTCGCTGGAACATTGGCGCTGCGAACAATCGAAGGCGCGGTTGATGTCGCAACATTCGCCGCGTTGTTTCAAATGCTTGGGCGAAGTGACCAACAACATCGCGCGTGGAAACTTGGTTTGGGCGCGACGGTTTTGGTCGCGGGCTTGGGCATTGGCGCAGTTCTTGGCGGATTTCTAACCAAACTTGCTGGCAGTGCAGCGGTCACATTGATCGTGGGTTCGGTCTCGTGCGTGAGCACTGGAATTTTGGCGATCGTATGTCGCTCAACACTAAATCGCATGGTTCAACTTGCAAAGAGTTCAACCATAGATGTGGTAATGGACGGGCAGGAATTGCAAGTGAAGTCTGCAATTCAGCCTGCGATTCATCCTGCGATTCAGTCTGCAATTCAGCCTGGAAAAATCTGGCCGATTTTATTCATGGCCGCCACTGATCGGGCCACGGGCGCAATTCTGACCGCGGTGTTCGCAAGTTTTCTTTTGAGTGGTTTGGGTTACACGCCTGAACAACGAGGAAT
This sequence comes from Planctomycetaceae bacterium, assembly GCA_947480055.1. Taxonomy (GTDB): domain Bacteria; phylum Planctomycetota; class Phycisphaerae; order Phycisphaerales; family SM1A02; genus SYAC01. Next base: position 2,696 of record CANKBX010000078.1, on the reverse strand, counting down.
GTTGGTGGGCTTGCCGTTGTTGTTGATGGCCATTGGGGCGGCGCCGGCGGGTTGGTTCGCCGATCGATTTGGCGCGTTGCGCACCCGCACGCTCGCGGCGATCGTGTATGCAATCGCGCTTGGAATTGTGCCGTTTCTAGGCGCAAATACGCTCATGCTTGCGTTGGCGTTGTTGATTCTTGGCGTTGCGGCCGCGCCGCTACTTCCCGCGTCACTCGCGTTGGTGCTGGTTACAAATCGGGGCATGTCCGGCTTGGCCGCGTTTCGGGCGGCTGGCGATATTGGATATTTCACAGGTATTGTTGTGACCATTGCCACAAGTGCAATGATTGATGCGGGGCAATACAACGTTCAAACTGGATTGGTCTGCGGCTTCGCGCTGCTGCATCTGGTTGCCACAACTGCATCGTGGTTGGCTTTGCGTGAACACGCGGAACAATAACCCGCTTGGCCAACGCAAAGTAAATCCTGCTTTCACATTTACTTCCGCGCAATAAAAAACAGCGAACAACTATTGCAAAAATGCTGCGGCTTGTGAATTAGTTCGAGGTCGGCGTGGGCATTTCGCCGCGCAAAGTAATCAGCGCATCCTTGAGTTTTTCCAAAGCTTTATTTTGGATTTGACGCACGCGCTCCTTGGTCACGCCAATCATTTGGCCAACTTGCTCCAGCGTGAGTTGGACTTGTGGAGCAACGCCGTCAAGACCAAATCGATGCAGAATAACTTTCTGCTCAATGTCGCTCAGGTCCGCGCTGTTGCGGGTGATCATGTAGCGCACTTCAGCGGCGGAATCTTTTTCATGCTCCGCGCGCACAACTTCCAGATGGTTTGATTTCTCAAATTGCGGATCAAACTCGCTGGGAAAGCGTTGTCGATACTTCTGCAATTTGATGCCAAATCGGCTGAAAGCCTTCAGAATTGCGCGGCAGCCGTAGGTGCTGAACTTAAAGCCACGACCGCAATCGAATTTATCCACGGCGCGCATGAGCGCCATGTTTCCTTCGCCAATCAAATCGCCGAAATCGCTTTCGCCCAGCGGCACGCGCTTGGCCATGGCAAGAACCAACGCCAAATTAATTTCAGCGATCTGCGCGCGAAATCCCTTGGCCATTCGGTGCCAACGCAAAATCTCTCGCGCTTGCTCGGAGGAAGGTGTCTGATTGTTCAGCGCCTCTTGCAATTGTCGCACGCGGAAGCGCGCGTAGTTGTATTGCAGAAAAATCACGCGCTCTTGCGCGGCGCTGAGCAGAACCGAATCGGCTTTCTTGGCTTTGCGCTCAACTTGTTTCCCGCCAGTGCTGTTGGCCAAGAGCGGTCGATACCAACTCACGTCGGCGAAACGAATCGCGACGGGTGTTTCGTAAATATTTTTTTCAGCGTCTCGCTTGCGAAATTCTGGCGAGTCCATGTAGTCCATTGGCTCGATCATGATTTCTCGCATCAAAGTTTCCTCAACACTTGTCAAGGCCACGGCGGCAACCATGGGCATGCCGGAGCGACCACGAACCGCGGGGCGATTTCGTTGGCGCATTCGATCAAGCGGAGAATTTTTCCCAATCATTGAGTTGAGCAAGATTTTTTCCTCGGGTCGGGGGAAGTTAGAAGTGGTCGTGTTTGAATTCCTCACCATCAAGCAAAACGCATATGAATGAACTATGTGACTGTTCAACAATTATGGACATATGGTTTCAAAAATAAATGAAATTATGTAGTTAGATTGAAATGGATAGCCCGGGCCTGAATTAAGGCATTAAAATGGGCTTATTTATAGTTATAAGACCTAATTACTCAGGCTTGCTGCCAGTTGAGTCATAGACATAACTGTCGCCGACTCGCGAGTACTCAAGAATGTCGCCAGCCTTGAAAAACAGGCCCAATTCACGGGTCGCGGCTTCTGGGCTGTCAGATCCATGGATAAGGTTGTAGCTATTTGAGACGCCAAAGTCGCCGCGAATGGTGCCGGCGGCGGCTTTGCTTCCGAATGTTGCGCCCATCATTGCGCGACAAATAGTGATTGCGCCAATTCCACGCACCGCCATAGTTAAGACCGGATTGCCAGTCATGAAGCGGACAAGGCCGGGGTAAAAAGGTTTTGAAGCGTGGTCTTTGTAGTGTTCCGCCGCGAGTTCCGGTGAAATACGCATGAGTTTGCAGCCCACAATTTGCAGGCCCTTGTCCTCAAAGCGGGTCAAGATTCGACCCATGAGATTGCGTTGCACGGCGTCGGGTTTCAAAATGATCAGTGTGGTTTCCATGGTATTTCCTTTGTGGTTGAGGTTGTTGGGGAGCAAATGGTAGCGAAAAAATTCGCCTTGAAGGAGTTTCAAACCAATGATTTCCAAGAAAATGCGTTGTGGATTGCCCAAGCGAGCCGAAGAAACAGTACTTTCGCCCTTTCGTAGAGACATTGAATAGGAGTCAGCATGGTTGGCAAGGACGCCGCATTGATGAGTAAGAAACAACCCAAGCCAGGTCAATCTCGCGCAAATAAGAGCGTTGAGGAATCAAGCGATGGCGCGGCGCCACGCAAAGGCAAGAACCGCGGCGCAACGGCGGAGGAAATGGGCTCGCGCCAGCGCGATATTTCCGTGAGTGAATTTTTTGCCAAGAACCGACATTTATTGGGCTTTGATAATCCGCGCAAGGCTTTGTTGACCACGGTGAAAGAGGCGGTGGACAATAGTTTGGACGCCTG
>CANKBX010000077.1 GCA_947480055.1 Planctomycetaceae bacterium | reverse complement strand
CCCCGCATGGCTTGGTCGACGCGTCATTCTCATGGCCGCTGTGTTGCAAACTCCCGCCAACACTCCAAATCACAATCCCTCTGGCGAAGACATTCACATGATTGGCGAGCACTCGCCTGGAACCCACGCGGAATTTTTCACCGCTCCCGTAACCAACATTCTTGACATTGAGCAGCACAATCCCGCCGAAGCCGCCGCCATTGGGCTCACGCATCTCACGGCGTACCGAATGTTGATCACGCGTGCCCGTGTAACGCCCGGCGCGCAAGTGCTTATCACGGGAATTGGTGGCGGCGTTGCCGTTGCCGCGCTTGCCATTGCAAAGCACTTTGGTTGCACAACCATTGTCACAAGTCGACATGCTTGGAAATTGGAAAAAGCCAAAGCCTTAGGCGCAAATCATTGCATTCTGGATGACGGCGCCGATTGGTCAAAGCAAGTTCGAGCCGCAACCAATCGCCGAGGCGTTGATGTGGTGATTGATTCGATTGGCAAAGCCGTTCACCAAAGTTGCATTAAAAGCCTGGTGCGCGGAGGCGCCTTTGTCACGTGCGGTTGCACCACCGGCAGCGATGCAGTCACGGATCTTGCCCGCGTATTCTGGAATCAGCTTTCCATTTTGGGTTCAACAATGGGTTCCATGGACGAGTTCCGCGCCGTGATGGCGCTGTATAAATGCGGCGCGTTGAAGCCCGTGATTGATTCAACCCACCACGCCAAAGATGGCCGCGCCGCATATGCGCGCCTTGAAGCGGGGGATCAATTTGGAAAAGTGCTTATTGATTGGCGCCCCTAACGCACACGCATGTCAATTGGCGCGCGGCTTCGTTCACCCCTGAATTAAATTTCATTTTTTGCTTGCAATTTCCGCTCCTCCTCGTCACTATGCGTCCATGAGCCAAACTATTGAATTGCCCGTGGAAACAGCCGCCCGTCCAAGCCAAGCCATGCCTCAATGGGCCGTGCGCCTTCATAATGACAACAAGAATGACATGGTCTACGTGGTTTCAACCTTGGTTCAATTAGTCCGGTTGCCCGCCCAAGACGCCACAGAGCGAACGCTAGAGACCCATAACAATGGATCCGCCATTGTATTTCAAACGCACCGCGAACATGCCGAATTGGTCCGCGACCAATTAACCTCAAAAGGTCTTTCGGCGACTATTGAAAAAAGCTAATTTCAGCTTGTTTTATAGCCAAATTCACTAAACGGCTCTTTGTGTGCCCATATTTTATTTTGGCAAGCGGCATTAATTGTCTTTACTCCTATTGCCGAAGTTCAACAAATTTCAAAACTATTTTATTTTTAATTGGACTCTGGTTAAGCAGGAGTTAAGTTTGACCGTACTAGTAGTTGGACTCTGTCCATGTCACGGTGGCGTCGCCGTGACAAATTTGAAGCGTTTTGAACACATTTGCACCTAATAGGAGATGTCAAAAATGTCGAAGTTTTATTCAAAGTTGACCTACGGATTCGTAGCTTCAGCTGCCTTGCTTTGTTCCAGTGGAGCATTCGCCCAAGTGTGCGACTCAACTTCAACTGGCAATTACACAGAAGTCGTTGATGCAGACGGCAACTCGTGGTACACGCTAGATGTCGATGACGGCTTTGGAAATGTCACCCCAGGCATCGATACCAACGGTGGTTTCGGCTACAAAGATGCAACAACGGGTGCGCAAATCCCAAATCGTTTCACAGAAATGGGAACCCACGGCGTGGGTGAAACCCTTCGCGTGAATGGTTTCACCGGAAACTTCAGTTCAATTGATCCATTTGATCCATCTCTTGAGTTGGATAAGCGCGATCTTGATTACATGCATATCAAGTTGACAACAGCTTGCTATCTAAACATTGCAATGTCAATGAGTGACGCCAATGGCGATCCTGTTGGCATTGATACAAACACCACAGGTGGACTGCAATTTTATCGTTGGGGTGATCCAGTTGGAGATCCTTATGGTGATAAGGCTGGCGACGATTCAGCCGGCAACAATTTCTTCTACGGCGACTATGGATTTGAATGTCCACAGTTGGTGAAATACGTTCTTCCAAACGGCGACGATCAACCACGATTCTCGGTTCCTGCTGGAGACCTGATTTTCTTGGTGTATTGCCCATTTGATAGCCAACTCAATGGCGGTACTCGAACCTTGGTTGGCCCTATGGCCTGGGGTTTGAATATTGAAATTAGTGGTTATGACTTTGCCAAGTGTGGTTCCACAGCCGCGACCAATGACTGCATCACCGTTAGCAATAAGGGTGGCTGCTCAGATGGTCAATGCTGCGATACAGTTTGCAACGGCGGCTTTCCCGCATGTTGTACTACCGCGTGGGATGCAAGTTGCCTTCAACACGGCGTGGATTTGTGCGGAAACTTTATTTACAGTTGCGCCAGTCCAAGCAGCAGTGTTGACAACGATTGCGTTGGAAGTGCAACTTCAGTAACCACATTCCCAACCACGATCGCCTTTGACAACACTTCCGCTACGCAAGACGGTCCAAATGACGTCACAAGATTGTGCACATCTCAAATGAAGCACGATCTGTGGTACATCGTTGGTCCAGTCGTAGCGAATGGTGAAATCACAGTGAACATGTGTGGCTTGGGCAATCCAATTGCCACAGACACCAACGGCGACGGAACAATCGATAATTTCCCCGCCGATTCTGTGATCAACGTGTTTTACCTGGGTACTGATTCAACCGTTCCAAATCCTCAAGATTTGCCAAGCCTGTACATCGGTTGCTCCGATGATAATTGCACCGACAGTGGTGCAATTGACCCAGACACTGGGCTTCCAGCTGTGGATCTAGGCTCTTCTTCGTCAGTGAAAATCACAGGCGTTGAGGCTGGTCATTACGTACTGATCGCTGTTGGTCAATACGAACCAGTCACGGCTGATCCAGACACTACAGCTCCAGAAGGCTTTGCGGCCAGCATGACCATTGATTACTCACCAGTGTTTGTAGACAATGGTTTGCAGACCTATGCAGTGGTTGATGGTGGCGGAAGCAATGTTGGTCTGATCTCTGGTGCTGCAAGCGAAGCAAATCCAAAGCGTTGGATCTTTGTGCCCTTTGAAATGACAACGGCTGGAACAATCACCAACTTCAACTTTGCAGGTGGTGGTGGTCCAGATACCGGTGTTCAGCCAAACGTGGTGCAATACAAGATCATCGCTCGCGACACCAATGGTGGTGCGTACGGTGCGTCTAAGCGTCCCTTTGGTGATGGCAACTTTGATGCGAGTCAAGTGCTTGTTGAAGGTAGCGAAGCATTCAACGTAGACGACTACTATGACATTGGTGATCAATGCTCAAGTGGTTGCGGACGTTACTTCGTAACTCTCTCCAACTCGTTCGTGCTTCAACCAGGCTCTTACTACTTCACCATTTATGGCGATGATGCCGACGGTGGAGCAACTTGGTTCTCTTGGCTGATGTACGGTGTGAAGTCAATGCCACAGGTCACCACTGCTGCGGTGAATATCCCTGCTTCTGAAGCTGCTAATCCTGCGTTCTTCGGTGACTTTGCCGCAAACACGGCATTCGGATGGCGTAGTATTGGTGTTGGTCCTAAGTTCTGCTTCTACACCTTGGGCCCAACTTACTCATCGCGTTCTGATCTGCCACCAGGAATCCTTTACGGTTGTGCATTCAATATGGGTGGTTCGCTGAACACAGCCCCACCATGCCCAACGGATTTGAATGGTGACGCTATCACTGACAGTTCAGACATGGGTAGCTTGCTTGGGTCATTCGGCCAATGCGACTTGGGTACCCCAGGCGACTTCAATGATGATCAGGTCATTGACAGCTCTGATTTGGGAAGCATGCTCGGAAACTTCGGACCATGTCCGACCGAGTGATGTGTATGGCGGCTTTGTAAGCCGCGCTATTTAGGTGCAAACAATCCCCCCGGTCTTGGACCGGGGGGATTTCATTTTTGCCTTGCGGAGTTGGGTGGATCTACAGCGTCACAAACTGCATATGGCAGTTGTAAGGGGCAAGAGTGACAGGGTCGAACGAATGGGCTACTCTTGATGATCCCCAATCGAAAGGGGGATTTATATGAGAAAATTAATTCCTATTTCCAGTGTTTCGATTGTGGTTGTGGCGGCTGTTGCGTATTGGATGTGGCCTAATTCTGACGCCAATTCAATTCCTGTGCGCCAAACTACGGCGAAGCAGCAAACCTTGGTGGAGTCTGTTTCCGCGCCTGGAACGGTGGAGCCAAAGCGCAAGGTGGATGTGAGCGCGGAGGTAAGCGCGCGCATTCTTGAGTTGCCGCTGCGCGAAGGATCGCAGGTGAAAAAGGGCGACGTGTTGGTGAAATTGGACGGTCGAGATTTAACTGCGGCGTTAAACAGCGCGGAGGCCCGGCGCGATGGCGAAAAGTATCGCTTGGAATCTGAGCGTTCAAGAATCATGGGAACGCAGGAGAATTTGGCCAATTCCAAATTGCAATTAGCCCGTCAGCAAAATTTGTATGTCACAGGCGATGTGAGCAAGCAGGCGCTGGATGACGCGCAAACCAAGACCAAGGATTTGGAATCCCAGTTGCACGCCGCGGAGCAAACGCTTTCGCAACTGCAGAAGACCATTGAATCAAGCCAGGCTCAAATTGAGCAGGCGCGTGAACAATTGCGCAAGACAACAATTGTCAGTCCGATTGATGGCGTGGTGACGGTGTTGACCGCCGAAGTGGGCGAACTTGTGATGGTGGGCACCATGAACAACGCGGGCACGCGCATTATGACCGTGGCCGATCTTGGCGAAATGCGGTTGAACGCTCGCGTTTCGGAAACGGATATTGCGCGCATTGCCGTTGGCGTGACCGCCGAGGTTTTTATCAACGCGTATAAAGATCAACCATTCGCGGGCAAAGTGGAGGAAGTGGCCCTGGCGCGCACGCTTGAGAAAGATGGAACCAGCACGTTCAAAGTGTTGGTTTCGCTTGATTTAAAGGGCAAAGTGATACCCAGTGGGTTGACAGGCAATGTGGATTTAAATGTGGCAAGGACTGACGGAATTGTGGTTCCAAGTCAGGCCATTGTTGATCGCAAGGTGGAGGAGTTGCCCAAGGCGGTCGCGGCTGATTCATTGGTGCAGAAAACCAAATTGACCACGCCCATTGTGTTGGTGGTGAAAGATGGAATTGTGTCACTGCGACCAGTGGTTAGCGGGGCCAGCAACATGTCAGACACTATTGTTGTGCAAGGTTTGAAAGAAGGCGAGACCGTGGTCACTGGTCCGTATCGCTCGCTTGAATCTTTGAAAGAGGGGGATCGAGTGAAGGAAGAGGAAATGAAAGATGGAATGCGCATGAATGGCGGCGGTGGTGGAGGCGGCAGTGGCGGTGGTGGTGGCGGTGGTCGCCGTGGTGGCGGCGGTGGAATGCGCATTGGATAATCGCATGAGCCAACCACTCATTGAGATTCGGGGACTGACAAAGATCTACCGAGTTGGCATTGAGACCATCCATGCGTTGCGCGGGGTGGATTTTGATTTGTTCCAAGGTGAAATGGTGGCCATCATGGGCGCGTCGGGCAGTGGCAAGAGCACGCTTATGAACACGCTTGGTTGCCTTGATCAACCAACCGCTGGCACATACAAATTGGGTGGACGTTTGGTAAGCGAACTTGATTCCAATGAATTGGCCGCCGTAAGAAACAAGGAAATTGGCTTTGTTTTTCAGAGTTTTGAGTTGTTGCCGCGTTTGTCGGCGCTGGAAAATGTGGAGTTGCCGTTGCTGTATTCGCAAGGTCAAGGTTGGGGTTGGCGCAAGCGCCGCCGTCAAATTGCCAAGGATGTTCTGGAGCGCGTGGGCTTGGCGGATCGCATGGACCACAGACCAAGTCAGTTGTCTGGTGGACAGAAACAACGCGTTGCGATTGCGCGCGCCATTTTAACCGAGCCCAAAATTCTAATGGCGGATGAGCCCACTGGAAATTTGGATTCGGTGACCACGGGTGAAATTTTGGAGTTGTTTGAGAAAATTCACAACGATGGGCAAACTGTGGTCATGGTGACGCATGAAAATGATGTGGCCGCGCATTGCCAACGCGTGTTGCGTTTACGCGACGGATTAATTTTAAGCGATCTTCCTGTGGAGCAGGATGAATCAGTGGGACCAATCGCCAAGGCGCGACGGAGCATGGGCGCATGCTAAGTCCACTGTTTTATTTTGAAAGCATTCTTTTGGCGTTCCGCCAAATTTGGGCCAACAAGTTGCGCAGTGCATTGACGGCGCTGGGAATTATTGTGGGCGTGGCCAGCACCACCGCGGTCATTGCCGCGTTGACAGGTTTAAAAACGCAGGTGTTGAAAGAGTTTGAAACCTTCGGCGCGGCGCGTTTATATGTTTGGCCAAGCCGCCCTGACAACGCTCCGCGCAATCGATTTCCCTGGGAAAAGGTGCGTTTACGCTCCAGTGAGGCCAAAGCCATTGAGGAGCAATGCCGCAGCGTGAAATGCGTCACGCCCATTAGTTCGACCAGCTTAAGCGTGCAAAGCAGCAATGAAACTCTTGACGGCGTGAGCGTGACGGGCATGTGGCCGGCGTGGCATAAGACGGAAAATAGGCAGGTGATCATGGGTCGGCCATTCAGCAACGCCGACATAGACAACGCGCGGCAAGTATGCATGGTGAATGACTTGGCCATTCGAGATTTGAAATTAAAAAATGATCCTGTGGGCGAACACTTGGTGATTGGTGGACGGCGGTTTTTAATTGTGGGCGTGGTGGAAACCATCACCGAACGCATGACGGGCTTCAACACCATCAGCGCGGAATTGTTCATACCGTTTCCGGTTTTGGAAAAGTTTCAAGAGCGCGACTACTTCATGCAAATTGTGGCCATGGCCAACAGCCCTGATGAGGCCGACGACGCCAAAGTGGAAATCACGCGCGTCATGAGAAAGATCCGAGGTCTTGGACCGGATGATCCCGAAACTTTCCGTGTGCAGGCGATTGATCAATTCATCAATCAGTTTAAAAGCATCGCTAGTGGAATTACGGCGGCGGCCGCTGGAATTGTGGCGATTAGTTTGTTGGTGGGCGGCATTGGAATTATGAACATCATGCTGGTGAGCGTGAGCGAGCGCACGCGCGAGATTGGTTTGCGCAAAGCCGTGGGCGCCACGCCATCCGCTATTTTGCTGCAATTTCTGCTGGAAGCCGTCACTTTGTGTTTGGTTGGCGGTTTGGTGGGAGTGATGTTTGGCCAAGGATTTGCCATACTTGTGCGCATGATTCCTGGCGCGCGACTTGAGCAGGCAACGGTTCCGTCATGGGCCATCGCGTTGGCATTTGTATTTAGCGCGGTGGTGGGTGTTGTGTTTGGAATGTTCCCCGCCATTAAGGCGTCAAGGTTGGATCCAATTGAGGCGCTGCGCCATGACTAAGTTATTGCGCGGCGTGAAGAGCGCGGCGGGTCGCGGCGGAGCGGACTTGGCCTGCAATTTTAAATGCGCCGCCAGTCTTTGGGGTTGTGAACTTGTTGTATTGATGATGGCGATGATTCCCGTGTTGGGTGGTTGCCAAAATGAATTGTTTCAAGATGCGGAAACTCCGTACACCGCGCCGTCAAAGCGGTTGCATGAAGTTGGAACTTTTAATCCAATCAAGGAATCATCGGAGACGCCGGAAACGCTTCAGCAAGTTGAGAAAAATTTGTCGGCCGACAATTTGCCCAAGCAAGAAGCGAATCCAACGCGCAAGTTGTCGTTGGCGGAGTGTCGATCCGCGGCGCTGGAGCGTAATTTGGATTTGAAAGTGCAGTTGTATTTGCCGGCTATTGCGCGCTCGCAAGTGAGCCAGGAAGAAGCCAAATTTGAGACCGCTATCACGGCGAATTACCAGAAACAATCCAACAATTTGGTGGGCAATGATCCAACAAGTGGCTTATTGGCGACGGATCAACTGACGACGGGCTTAATGATGCCATTGGCGACGGGCGGAACATTTACGCCGCAAATATTGACCACTGAGAATGATCCAGCCGTGGCCACCGCAACTGGCACCGACAACTGGCAAAGCGGACTTGCGTTCTCTATTAGTCAGCCATTGTTGCAAGGCGCCGGTATTGAAACCAACACCGCCAGCATTCGCGTGGCAAAGTTGAACAGTCAAATCGCCGACGCGCGCACAAAGTTGGAATCCATTCGCTTGCTTGCCAATGTGGACAGGTCGTATTGGAATGTGTACGCCGCCGCGCGCGAGTTGGATGTGCGCCAGCAGCAATACCAACTTGCGTTGGCGCAACTTGAACGCGCACGCCGGCGAGTGAACGCGGGCGACGCCGCGCAAATTGAAGTGATCCGCGCTGAAAGTGGTTTGGGCAGCACGATTGAAAATATTATTGTTTCAGACAATCGGTTGCGATTACGCCAACGCGACCTGAAGCGCTTGATCAACGATCCGGAATTGAACATGGACTCGCCAACCTATGTGATTACAACCACCGATCCGCGGCCGCTGGGTTTGAAATTTGATCCAGAGAAACTGGCGCAACAAGCCGTGGAAAACCGCATGGAAATGCTGGAATTGGAATTACAACTTGCCATTGACGCCACCAATGTTGACCTGGCGCGCAACGCGGCGTTGCCCTTGTTCACGGTGGATTACCAATACAACGTGCAAGGAACTTCGGATGATTTTTCCAAGAGTTGGAGCTTGGGTAACGACGACGGTTACACATTCAGCGCCAACGCAAAAATTCCATTGGGCAATGAGGCTGCCAAAAATAAAATTCAGCAGGCGGTGTTGAATCGGTTGCAGCGCATGGCCACGCGTGATTTGCGCAGGCAAACTATTCGCCAAGAGTTGTTCAACGCCATGGATAATTTGCAGAACTCGTGGCGGCGCATTCTTGCGGCGCGTTTGGAAACCGCGCTTGCGGGGCGAACCTATGAGGGCGAGAAGCGCCAGTTTGATTTGGGCATTCGCACAAGCACGGATGTGCTTGATGCCGCGAGCCGTTTAGGTGATGCGCAAAGCAAAGAGGTGACGGCGCTTGCGGGCTGGCAGATTTCACTTGTTGATTTGGCGTTTGCCACAGGCACGCAACTTGGTCAAGCGCAAATTAATTGGACCTCTGAATTGAAGGTGCCAAGCGCCGAAGATGCCACCAAAGGTCTTGGCGGTTGGGGCATCAACAACGGTGACATTGTGGGGAATCAACCAGAAAACACCAGTGGAAGCGCTTTGAAGAATTCCGATGTGAAGGGATTTGAGATGCCCGAACTTGGTCCAGTGGTGGAGCCTATTTCTGGAATTAAAGCGCCGCTGCCAAATGTCATGCCTCCAGCAGATCCAGCCATGTTGCCGCCGAGCAGCGCAAAGATTGCGCCCGCTACGCCTGCGCCGCCTACGTCTTCGCAAAAATCAACATCTGATCCAGTTCCATCGGCGCCAAATCCAGCGGCTCCTGCTGCTTAGCCAACTGAGTAGCCAAGCCGTTGGTCGCAGCCAAGGTTGCGCAACAATGCGTGCGTTCAATCACAACTTCACGTTACGGAGAGAAGCGCCATTTCGAATCCGTCGCTTGATCGGCCCAACGTCGCATGTCGCGCAACTCTTCAATGGGAACCAACTCTGTCGCGCCATTGACCGTGCCCACGCTTGCGGAGCCTTGCCAACGCGCGCTTACATTGCCGCAACTTTGCGCGACGATTGGATCGTAAGTGGACCATTGAGGTCCGATCCAGTTTGGACTTTCCACACGAAAATATCCTTCACGGCATGCGTCGGTTGCGCCAGCGGATTGATTGGTGCGACTTGAGGCGAACACAATGAGACGCTCTGAATGTTTGATGGTGGCAATTCGCGATGCGTAAAAATTTGCCAACGGATTTCTTTGGCCTTTGATTTCCGCCGCAAGAAATCCGTATCGTTCTTGGTCGCCGCCAACCCACATTCCGTTCATTCCAAATGATGGATACAAGCTGGAGAAATAAAGATATTTTCCCAGATCATTTCCTGAAGCGAGCTTCACCTGGTCATCACCATCTTGCATGGTGAGCGATTTAAAATCATGACCTAAATAAGGAGCGAGTCGCCATGGCCATCGACACACAACGGCGCGCTGGCTGCCATATACATCGGTGGGAATTGGTTTGCCGTCCTCATAAAAAGCGGGAAGCACATCAAGCGGCGGGTTGCCATAGAACGCGGGAATCAGCGCGCCTTTTTGATCGGTGGCATATTGATTCCACGCGGTCAAGGTGTTGCGAAGCGCTGAGAGTTCTTTGAATTGCGCCGCCCGATCGCGCACACCCGAAAGCGAAGGCAATATCACCGCGGTCAACAGCGCGATAATCGCAATTACAACCAGTAATTCCATCAAGGTGAATGCCTTGCTGTTTGTAGACATGCATTTCTCACCCTTGAAAGATGCAAAATACGGACATGCGTGGTCCCATTTTTGATTTGTCTTGCAAATTAAATTATGTTTGTGTGGAAAAAACAAGGTGAAAGAGTATAAGGTAGATGTTCAATGCAACATAGTCGCTCGCATCTCATTTCCGCCTTTTTGTCTTGTATTGCTGCATCGACTTTGCCAAGTTTGGCGGATGTGATTGACGTGCAACTCAATCAACCCGCGCTTGATCGGTGGATGTATCCATTTAATAGCACGCCTGGAACGCGCACGGTGCTGACCACTTTTGGAAGCGACCGTGAGAATCAAACCCAATTTGACGCGCGCGACGGGCAAATTCTGCTGGCCTTTGACACGGGCGCGCAAGTTCCAGTTGAAAGTGGTCAATACGAAATCATTGAGGCGGAGGTTTCAATTTCATTTGCCAACGACATGGTTGTTCAGTACGACCCAACCTCCGATCCATGGCAAATGTTCCTTCCCGCGGGCGATTCGCGGCGAGTGAATGACCCAGACGCGGGGCAGCCCATTGAACTTGCTGGAGTTGGATTTCGCGGTGGATTCACGGCGGCAACATTCAAGGAAAATTCCGCGTACGCCGTGAGTGGAGCGAGTTACTTGTCGCCGGGCGTTCGCAACGCGTTTGCCGCTTGCTTTGACAACGTAAATAATTTGGTGGACATGTCCAACCATCCGCGCGATGGATTTCAACCAAACGTGTTCGCGGT
>CANKBX010000076.1 GCA_947480055.1 Planctomycetaceae bacterium | reverse complement strand
TCGAACGTTTCCTTGAACTTGCGGCGACTGACATCATCCAATTTCACCACCAACTCGTTCAAGCCGGCGCGCGCTTGATCGATGTCGCCAACTTGCTTGGCCAGCTCCTCGTTCTTGCCCTCAAGTTGCGAGAGTTCGTCGATGGCCTCCATGTTGACATTGCCAAGCCCCTTGATTTCCACGCGCAGTTGCTCGGCCTCGCGGCTGGCGGCTTCACGGTCGGGCGTCATGAATTCAGGCGTCGCGCGCTCGGTCATGTAGTCGATGTAACCCGTGGACAAATCAATCGTAAGTTCGGCGAGGGAATTTTCCTCTATGGATTCGCGGCGCACTTCGGCCTCGCGGCGGCTCATCTCCACTTCGGAATGATCGCGCTCCACGCGGCTGGCTTCGTCCCTGACAATGCGTAGCGCCTCTGAAAGTTGCTCCGCCAATTGCACGGCTTGCTCAAGTTGCTCAACCACAACGCCCACTTGCGCCGCCGCAGTTTGTTGACGATTGGCCGCGGCGGATTTCTCGGCCTCGGCCTCGGCTTGCTGACGGGCCAGATCCTCGGATCTTTCGGCGCGACGCTCTGACTCTGATTGAAGATCGGCGTCCTGCAATTTCGCCTCGTCAAATGAATTCTCAAGCAGTCTGCGTTCACGTTGGCGACCTTGAAGCAGGGCTCCCGATTCGCCCACGCGTGTGCGCGCGCTGGAGAATGCCTCGTTGGCCGTCTCAAGCGAGTGGCGAATGCCGGACGCGGATTCGGTCGCAACGGCGATCGCGGTTCGCTCATCCGACAACAGTCGATCCAAGCTTGCAACCTTGGCGGCGCCATCGCTGCGCTCGGTGTCAATTTCACGCAGGCGACGATCGGCTTCGTGTCGTTCCAATTCGGTGCGATCACGATCGTGACGCACGCGCGAGGCGAGCTGCTCCAAACGATCGGCTTGATACTGGGCGTCAAGTCGTTTGCGCATGGACAACTTCATGCTCTCATCGGCTTCACGATGGCGCGCGGCGGCGATTTTGGATTCCTCGGTGAGACCAGAAAGGTCGCCCTCGGCCATGGAAATTTCAATTGAAATTGCGCCGATCGCGGCCTCAAGTTCGCCACGCTCCACGCGGCGTGCCAACACGCCAGAGCGCAACGCGCGCGCGCCTGTCATGTGAATTTGCCCGCGATGATCCAGCATGGCTCCGCATCGGCTCACCAAAGTCGCGCCGCGGAAATCGCCGGCGGCCAATCTTAAAGCCATTGCAAGTGAATCCACAACAAACGCGTCGCCCAACAATGAATGCACCAATGGTTGCAATTCACTTCCGCAGCGCACCGCGTTCACCAAAGGTTCCACGCCCGGCAATTGCGGGCGGGTATGGGCGGGGGGATTCACCAAGTCAATGGCGCCAATGCGCACGCGGCCTTCTTGACCGCGGATGGAATCCACAGCCGTCTCAAGATCCGTGTGCGTTGCCACCAAAAGCATTTGCAAATCTTCGCCAAGCGCGGACTCGATAAATGGCGCGTGCGCGCTGTCGGTTTCAATCAAGTCGCCAAGCATGCCCGCGAACCATGTGTAATTCTGGCGCTGGGCAAGAATGCGTTTTACGGCCTCGTCAAGACCCTCGCCCATCGAGGCCATCTCATCCAGCAGGCGCAATCTACTTTCAAGGCTCGAACGCTCCTCGCGCCGCGACGAAAGGCGCGCGATGGCTTCGGCTTGGCGATCGCCCACGGCTTCAACCGCGCTGGCCTCCGTTTGCAATTGCGTGTGCAGCCGCTCGATTTCAAGCTCCGCAACTTTGCGCGATTGCAATTCTTGCTCGCGCTGTGTTTCAAGAGTCAACAATTCCTGGCGCAAACTTTCCACGCGCGCCGTAAGGCGAATGACTTCATCGTTGAGCAACGGAACACGCTCATCCATGGCCGCCAATCGACCAGCGGCGCGGGCGCGTTCACGCTCCACGCCGGACGCGGTGTCGCTGCGGCGACGAATTTCTTGCTCGGATTCGCTCAGGCGCTCCGAGGCCACGGCGCGTTCGCGCGAGGCGCTTGCGGCGGCTTGCTCCGACTCGGTCACTTGCGCCTCGGCCGCGGCGGTTAAAGATTGCGCGTCCTCCAGGCTGGCGGACAAATCGCTTAATTTGCTCTTGATCACCGCAATTCGTTGGGCCTCTGATTCCGCGGCGGCCAGATTTTCCGAGCGCGCGCGTTCTAGAAATTCCAAACGCTGTTGGCATTGACGCTCCACGCCAACGGCCTCAAGTTGGGTTTGCTCAAGCGCGTGGCGTCGATCCAGTTTCTGGGCGCGGTCGCCATCGGCGTCCATGCGCATTTGCTCGGTGCTTTCCAATTGCGCCGTGACGTGTCGGCGGCGCTCCTCCAGCGATGTCACTTGATTGGTGAGTCCAACAAGTTGCTCGCGCAATTCGTGGTATTGCTCAAACGCAACCGAGCGGCGCAAACTTCGCCTGCGCTCCTCAAGCAGTTGATATTTTTTCGCCTTCTCGGCTTGGCCGCGCACAATGCGCAAACGTCTTTCAACGCCAATCAATTGTTCACGCACGGCCACAAGATGACGCTCCGCCAAATCCAGCTTGCGCGCGGCCTCATGCTTGCGCGAACGAAATCGCGCCACGCCCGCGGCTTCCTCCAAAATAGTTCGCCGCTCAACGGGCTGGGCGCGCAACATGGCGTCAACTTTGCCTTGTTCAATGATGCAATACGCGTCGTTGCCAATGCCGGTGTCAAGAAACAATTCACGAATGTCGCGCAATCGAACCTTCTTGGAGTTCACCAGATATTCACTGCGGCCATCGGCCCAAAGTCTGCGCTCCACTTGCACCTCATCGCTGTCCACGGGCAACACGCGGTCGCGCACCGCCTCGCGACGAATCACCTCGCCGTCGGCGGGCTCATCGCCAAACTCCTCGGCTTCAACAAGTTCAGGCGATGCCTCTGATCGCTGCAAAAATTCCGCCATCTTCGGATTTTCAAATACCAAAATAACGCTGGCCATTCCCGCCGGCTTGCGCGAGGCGCTGCCCGCGAAGATCACGTCCATCATGGCGCCGCCGCGCAAACTTTTGGCGCTGCGTTCGCCAAGAACCCATTTCACTGCGTCAACCACATTGCTCTTGCCGCAACCATTTGGTCCCACAACTCCAGTGAGCGGAGAATCAAAACGGAATTCAGTTGTGTCGGCGAAACTTTTAAAGCCATTTAATACAAGTCGAGCAAGACGCATGGGACCTCCTGTCAGTTGCGGCGCGTCCCTCCTGGACGCCTGTACAAACATCTACAAAACACAAGTGAAACACATTCACTTAGCGCGGCACAGTATCGATTACTTTTGGTTTATTTTCAAGTTCTTTTGTGGGGGAATCCGGTGCTCGATTGGTCAAAGGATTGATGATTTCCTCCTCGGATGGAAACTCCGGTCGATCCACAGGAGTGGCGCGCTTCTCCTCTTTCAAGATCGCCGCGAGCAACCGATCTTGCTCGCCCTTGAAGTCGCCGGCGATGTATCCAGAATTCCACAAAGTATGCAGCGCGTTGATGGTTTCGCTGTAGCTCAAACCAATTCCAGCGTCCACACCGCGGGGGCCGGCGGGACGCGCCATAAACCCAACGATGGCAGATAGTTTCGCCGGAACATTGTCAATGGTCGGACTTATGTTTGGATCGGAGCGGTAGAAAATTTGCACATTGGCGTCGGCGGATTCGCCGCGCATCAGCAAGCGCCCGTTCCACATGTTGGCCGTCAGGGGCAGAAGCAACTCAGAGCTGTCTCCAAAAATCACAATGCGCGGATCGCCAGTTTGCGTGAGGTAAATCAGCGGCTTCTTGGCGTCCACAAGCTCCAATTTAAAGCGGCCGTTGAGAGGAAATACACGCACGGAGGAGTCGCGTCTGCGCCGCAAACATTCATACGCGGTGAATCGAATATCCATGTCGCGATCATCAAGAAAATTGCGAACACCCAGATCAATATTTGGATTTGAAGCCATCTTTGATAAAAGACGGATGGCTGCTTGACGATTTTCATTTGGTCCCGACTTCGCCATTTCTAAAAGCGCCGGAACCACAAGCGGATCATTGAGTTTGGCGCCCGCCTCAAGCGCGGCCATTCGCGGTTGCTCCTCCGGATTTGTGTACAACTCTTGAATCACTGGAATGCATTTTTTCCCCAGCGCCTGCCAACGCCACGCGGCAGCCTCCGCCGCTCCAGGATTGGCCAGCAAGCTTCTGCGAATATTATTCGCGGTTTGCTCCGCCGCGCCAATGTCCACTGGCGAATGCCGAATCAACTGCGCAAAGTCGCCAGTTCGATCTTTGAAACTTGGCGGCACCGTGAGATCAATCATCTCGTCGCTTTTTCCCATGGCGGTGTCATTGCGTTGCCCAACTTCGCGTGGAAATAATCCATTGATCGCGGCCTGAATAGTGCGGGTTCGGTTGTGGCTTGGCGTGGCCAAGCGCAACTTCAAGGAGCGATCCTTGAGCACGGTTCCTCCGTCAAGTATTCGTCCACTTAAACGATCCACCGCGTCGGCTCCAACCGCGACCGCGGTTGAAAATGGATTGATGAACACAGGTCCGCCAGCGTCCGCGATTGCGAAAGATTGCTGCGATCCACTCATCAACACTCCTGAGCGCAATTCAGTTGTCCAAAGCCGTCCACCTTCCAAACTTGTGGTTGATGTGCCCGGCGCTGAATACACGCGCACGTCAAATTTGGATCCACCCACGGCGCCTGGCGGAATAATTCCCTCCACAATCACGGCCGCAACATCGTCCGTATCAAGCAGACGCGAAGGTGAGCCACCAAGATTTTGAAGTGGATCCGACATCTTTCGCCGACCCATTTCACGCAGCAGCAACGCGCGGATTTCAACGGGCATTGCGCGGCTGCCCGTGCCCTTGAGTCCAACCACCAATCCGTAGCCGCGCACAACCGTGTCGTTGAATCCAAGCAGCACGGCCTCGCCAGCGATTGTGCCGCGCATGATTGGATCCACATCCATTTCCACTGGAGGACGCTGCGCGAAAGATGATTTTGGTTGTGGCGTGGCCTTCTCAATGTTGCTGCAACTTGAGCCCAGGCAAATCATGGTCACCATCAATAGTTTGCGCATGCGCTTGAAAGAGTAGCGTGGCATTGGAATTTTTTTCAAACAGGAATCTGCCAGCGTTGTTGAGTTGCGAATTGCAGCATGTCAATTCCCAACTTGCTGCGAACGCGCTGCATCGTGCCGGCCACGCAACGAAATTCAATTTCCCACGCTTGCAGCAGCAGGGGTTCCATGGCGCGTCCCGCCGGCGCGCGCGATGTGTTGGGAGGCAGGTCTGGTCGATACACGCGTTCGCCAACAATCGGACAACCCACCATGGCCAAATGCGCGCGGATTTGATGAAGCCGCCCCGTGAGCGGCTCCACTTCCAGCAGGCAATGGGTCTTTGATTTGCTCAACACTTTCCAGCGCGTTTGCGCGTCCTCGCCGCCCCGTGGCAAATGCACGCTCACTTTCATGTCGCCGCGAATCACTTCGGTCAGCGCGCGCGTGCAGCGGCCCGTGTCAGCGGGCGGCGCATTGTGCGCAATGGCCAGATATTTTTTTGCGATGGTGCGATCCTCAAACTGCGCGCGCACATTGTCGTAGCCAATGTCGGTCAAGCCCATCAACACCACGCCGCCAACATCCATGTCAAGTCGATGCAGCAACCCCCAATCGCGATCGGCGCCAAGTTTGCATAGCGCCTCGCCGTGGGTGGCGAATGCAGCGTTCACAAGCGTGTCATCAATGTGGCCGCGTCCTGGTTGCGTGGGCAAGCCAATCGGTTTGTCCAGCGCCAATACATGGCCGTCGTCATACAAAATGTTCACGCGTATTTTTGAGTTCGCCTTGGGCAAAAGTCGCTCGGGCCGCGCGGGCTGCGGCTGCTTTGGTTTGTGGTGGTTGCTTGACATGGATCTCTTGGCAAACATTCCTCTTTGGTCAAGCGTCGATACTATCTCCACATGCTGCGAGAGAATTCACCCACCGCAAGTCGTTTGGCGAACTTTGGCGAGAGCGTGTTCACGCGCATGAGTCGTTTGGCGGCGGCGCACAAGGCCGTGAATTTGGGGCAGGGGTTTCCTAATTTTGACGGACCCGACTTTGTCAAAACCGCAGGGAAAGCCGCCATTGACGCTGGTTTTGGACAGTACGCGCGTTCCTTTGGCCTGCCTGAATTAAACCAAGCCATCGCCGCGCGCTTTCACAAAGATTCCGCGATGCAAGTGAATCCCGAAACGGAAATCACCGTCACCAGTGGCGCCACGGAGGCCCTTGCCGCGGTGATGCTTGGTCTTGTGGAGCCGGGCGAAGAAGTGATTTTGGTCGAGCCGTTCTACGACAGTTACATCGCGGCGGTGTCCATGGCTGGCGCGGTCATGCGTTGCATCCGGATGCAGTCGCCGGACTTCGCATTTCCCGTGGAGCAGTTGCGCGCCGCCGTGAATTCTAAAACGCGTTTGATCTTGATCAACTCGCCGCACAATCCAACTGGCCGCGTGTTGAGCGATGAAGAACTTGCGCACATCGCGCAAATCGCAATCGCCAATGATTGCTTGGTGGTGAGCGACGAGGTGTACGAGCATATTTATTTTGAGCGCAAACATAAATCCATTTCCACATTGCCTGGAATGCGCGAACGCACAATTGTGCTTTCAAGTTTGGGAAAAACATTTTCACTCACTGGTTGGAAAGTTGGATGGGCCATCGCGCCGCCGCAATTCACCCAGGCCATCCGCGGCGCGCATCAATTTCTCACATTCAGCACGGCAACTCCGCTGCAACGCGCGGCGGTGGATGCGCTGAACGCGCCGGAAAATTATTTCACGCAATTGCGCGTCGACTACTCGGCGCGACGCGACGCCATGTTGGCCATGCTGCGTGATGCGGGCTTTGATCCGTTCATTCCAGAAGGGTCCTACTTCGTGCTGGCCAAGCATGAACCTTTCTATGTGGAGCCCGGCGCGCTTGCCCCCGACGAGGCCTTCTGCGAACACTTGGTCAAGACTGTTGGAGTCGCGGCCATTCCGTGCAACGCGTTTTATGATCCCGCTTCAACGCTCGATGTAAAGGAAAGCACAAGCATGATTCGCTTCGCTTTTTGCAAGGACTTGGAAACAATTCGGGAAGCGGGGCGGCGCATGAAAGCCACATTGCGGGCAACTCAGCAGGAAACTTGGGTCTTCAAAATGGACCGGTGATTGTTCTGGTCCGATGAAATTGAAATACTGCTTGGATGGCGGATTTGCCGATGACATCATGTGAATTCGATCCAAATCAAGCCTCTGATTTCATCGAAACAGACCTGCAACACACCGAGATTTGTGCTACAGTGTTCGGCTCGTCGCTTTTACCTTTAGGAGATTCTCATGTACGCAATTTTTGAAGATAGTGGAACCCAAATTCTTGTTCGCCAAGGTGATGAAATCGAAATCGATCTTCGTCCGCTTGTTGAAGGCCAAAAGACAATCACCTTTGATAAGGTTCTTGCTCTTGGTGGAACCGATGGTCAGCCCGCCAAGATTGGCGTGCCATACCTCGCCTCAGCAAAGGTTGAAGCCGAGCTCATTGAGAAATTCCTGGGCGAGAAACTTGTCATTGGAAAGTATTCACGTCGCAAGGGCTACCGCCGCACGCTTGGCCATCGCCAAGGTTTGCTGCTTGTTCGCGTGACCGGTATTTCCGCTTAATTTCCCGTAATTGACGCTTGAATGTGCTTGTGGCTCGTCTTCATCGGCGCGCCGCGCACTTCAAGCGTCTCATGATTTTGGATAGGTGATCGCCCTTGTTGTGTGTGCGCCTTCAGGCGAGGAAAGTCCGGACACGGAAGAACACGGTGATGGCGAACGGCCATCGATCAAGCTGATGATTAGGGATAGTGCCACAGAGAAGAAACCGCCGAACGGCTCCCTCGGGAGTGCGTGGCAAGGGTGAAAAGGTGCGGTAAGAGCGCACCGCTTGTTTGGTGACAAACAAGGCATGGAAAACCCCACCGCGTGCAAGCGCAAGCAGTCCTTGTTGGGAAACCAACTCCCGTTGTTCGCGGGCAGGACGGGTCGCGTGCTTCGAGGCCAACGGCAACGTTGGTCCAGAGAGAAATGATCACTACCAGTGAAAGCTGGAACAAAATCCGGCTTATTTCCAAATTTCAGCGACGGCGGGTCTTCGGACCCGCCGTGTCATTTTTATGATTCTCCACTATGAATTTTTACTTCAATAAATCGCCATGCGGAAAAATAAAAGAAAAGTCTTGAAATTGGAGATTGAATCTGCGACAATGGCAAACCTATGCAAAAGAACTCGCTGAAACGTGAAATCCCCGAAAACCCCAACAACAAGACCAATGGGCTGCAGTCCTATGTGATGTTGGTGTATCGCAAGGCCGTGCATCCGGAATTCTTTGGCATTGAAGGGCGCCGCCGCATCGTGCATCCAGATTATGAATTTGAGGGCTGGATCTTCAAAGGCGGCCACGCTGGGCGCTTTCAATTTGCAAATATGTGCGTGTGTGAAGTGGTGGTGGAGGGTGGAGGCAATCTGCCCGATCGCGGTCTCTTGGCCAATCTGCCTTGCGCCGGTGAGCGCGACCACACCGAGGTCATGAGCGACAGTTTGACCTATATGACCACCATTCAAACCGAGACTCTCTCGGAGCATCTATACAGCGGTACGCACCGCGAAATGTTGGCGCACATTCGCGACTCCAATTCTTTGCACAGCATTTGGACCGACTCCAAGGGTCGTCAGAATTTGTCTTTGATTGACATGCAACGCTATCGCAATGAAGTGCACATACAAGGCTTTCATTTGCGCAGCGACACAGGAATGGTTCTTCGCACGCAATCCATGTTCAAAATGGGTGGCGAGCACGCGCCGTCGCCCAAGGTTGGCAAGACAAGCAAGAACAAGCCGGCGTAAGCACACACTTGCGGCGGTGCACTAGCATCCGCGCATGGACATGCAACATGCCGGTGAACTTGCCGGACTTGCCACGAGCGCGTTGTGGGTTGTTTCAAGTTTGGCGTTCGCCGCGGCGGGGCGCAAGATTGGCGCCACGCAACTTAATTTGTTGCGCAGTCTTTTGGCGTGCGTGATCTTGCTGGGATTGCAGTGGTATTTCAATGGCAATCCGTGGCCGAACATCGCCGCCAATCCAACTTGGTTTCTTGCCATCAGTGGATTGCTTGGCCTGGCCATTGGAGATCAATTTCTTTTCGCGGGATATGTGCTGGTTGGACCGCGCACCACCACATTGTTAATGACGCTCGCGCCCGCCACCGCGGCCATTTTATCTTGGATCGTGTTTGGACAATCAATGTCGTGGCAAGCGATTCTGGGAATGGCAATCACGCTGATCGGCGTGTTGTGGGTCGCGGCGGAATCTCCGCATGCGGCGAGTGCGATCAATCCAAGTCAACAACGCAAAGGCATTTTGTTTGGCGCTGGCGCCGCGGTGTGTCAGGGAATTGGAATGGTCCTTGCCAGCAACGCCTTGCGCGGCGATATGGATGCGATGTCCGCGCAGACGGTGCGCATGAGCGCGGGCACGGCTGGAATCATTGTCATCGCGCTTGTGGTCAGCCGCATGCGTCAATCCAAACCAATAGTTTCCGCACTCACGCCTTCGGATTTGAGCAGCCAATTACCATCCAATTTGCAACCAGCCATCATCGCGCTTGCACCAACGCGGCGTTTGATCAATCAACCCGTCATCGTCGCGATTGTCATCGGAACATTGACCGGTCCAATTCTTGGCGTATGGTGCTCGCTGTCCGCGCTGCAAAAATTGGACGTGGGAATTGCCACCACGCTTATGTCGCTGGTTCCCGTGATGATTTTGCCATTCTCTAAATGGATCGAGGGAAGATGGCCCACGCCGCGCGCCATCTTGGGCGCAATCATCGCGGTTGTGGGCGTGGTGATTTTGGCCACCGCGGCGCAGGCATGAATCAACGAAGCGATCCCATACGATCCGTTTACATTCACGCGAGTTGTGTCGACAGGTCTGCTACGTTTGCACGCATAGAAACATGAGTCCATCCCTGAATTCCAAACTTCGTTCGCTCATCCTCGCGGATCAATCCATGGGCTTGAACATGTCGCCCAAAGTTGAGCGCCAATCCGCCGCCGATTTTTTTGCGCCTGAGCCTGAGTCCGCGAATCCCATTGCAAACAATGTGATTGAAACCCCGCGTGTGGCCCATGCATCATTCGTTGCGCCAACGGTCGCGTTCGTGGGTGGCGCGGCCACTCAAGACGCCAAAGGAATCGCATGCTCATCCACCATGCAATGGGGATTCACGCGCGACTTGCCCACATCAATGCAAGAGCGGCGCGAGGCTTTGCTTGAAATTCAAACGCGCCATGATGCGACTTGCGCGTTGTGTCAAAAAAATAAATCCAACATCGTCGCTGGCCAAGGAAATCCCATGGCTGAATTATTTTTAATCGCGGAGGCGCCCGGCGAAAATGAGCAATTGGCAGCCCAGCCATTCGCCGGAAAATCTGGCGACAAGTTGAATGAGATGCTCAACGCCATGGGCTTGAAGCGTGAAAGTATTTTCATGTCCTACGTGTTGAAAAGTCGTCCCCCAAATGATCGACCGCCCACTCAATTGGAAGTGGATCAATGCGGTCCTTATTTGCTTGAACAATTGTTGGTGATTCGGCCCAAAGTAATCGTGTCATTTGGTGGGCCGGCCAGCAAACTTATTCTTGCGGTGGATGAGGGAATCACGCTGCTGCGCGGCAAGTGGGCCACTTGGAGTCCGCCAAAAAACGTGAATGTCGCGCCAATTGTGGTGATGCCAACCTTTCATCCTGCCTACGTACTCCGCAATTACACGCAGGAAACCCGCTCCCAAGTCTGGTCCGATTTGCAAATGGCCATGTCCAAGTTGACTCCGCCAAATAAAATGTGAAAAAATCCCAGAATAATGAAACGAAATTGTGACTTTGTGCGAAATGGGATTTACAGGGTGAAGGAATTGATGCATCGCAGCAGGTCTTCACCCGCTGCTTAAATGAGCCCCCACGAGGAGCCCGTTACGGCGAATAGCTGCGGCGGGCTCTTTT
>CANKBX010000075.1 GCA_947480055.1 Planctomycetaceae bacterium | reverse complement strand
GTTGTAAGTGATGGCACCACGCTGCGAGTGCTTGAATATTTGCCACGCGCGGTGACCGAGGTTCGACCAGTGAGCGTGCCAGCGAATCAGCGCGTGAAAGATGTTGGTGAGCGCTCATCCATGGCGCGCATTGGAACCAGTGACGGCGAAACCAAATGGCTTCGCTACCACGACTACGCGTTTGATCGACCCGAAGATGTTCTTCGTGGCCGCTTGTTTGCGCCCACGCGAATTCGCTTAGCCGATGGTTCCGAAGCGGAGGTTTTATTTTCACGCAAGCGCATGCCTTTGCCGGCCCCGGTGGCGCTTGAAACATTCACGCTCACTTCGCATGTGGGTGGATTCACCGGAGAAACATCCACCATTCGCGACTACACAAGTCAACTTCGATTTGGCGAGCCCGACGGAAAGTGGAGCGCGCCGCAAGCCGTCAGCGTGAATCAACCAATTGAACATGATGGACTTTGGTTTTTTCAAGCGCAGTGGGATCCACCAGACGCGGGTCAAGAAGGATTGCCAGCCAGCGCGGGTTTAAACTTCACGGTGCTTGGCGTGGGAACACGCGAGGGAGTGTGGATGCAACTTGCGGGCGCAATGTTGTCCGCCATTGGAATGTGCTACGCCTTCTATGTGAAGCCCGTCATCAAGCGGCGCGCGATTGAAAAAAGCAAAAATGCGGCGCACATTAGGCTGCATTCGCCTTCCGCGTTGACAGCGTTGCTGATGATGAGTGCGATGTTGTATGTGGGTAACCGCAACGCGAGCGCACAGGAACTGTCAACCAGCGCGAATTTCCAGTCGGTCGCGACTCGTGAAGTTGCGTTGATGAGTCAAGACGCCGCCGCGGCGCGAGTAATCAGTGGTGACAGTGCGCGTACCAGCGCGCAGGCCAACAGTTTCGCCAGCGACGCCATCGCCAGCGACGCCATCACGAACGACGTATTTATCAACAAAGTAAATCTTGAGCCGCTTGAAGGTCTAGCCATCATGAGCGAAGGCCGCATTAAAAGTCTTGGAAGTTTTTCCTTTGGCTACTTGCAAGAAATTTCTGGCGGCAAAAAAATTGGGGCGCAGTCGCCAATGTTCACACTTCTTGATTTGGCGATTCGACCAGAGGCTTATCAAGACGCCGATGTGATCCGCGTGAAGAACGCCGAGGTGCGGGCGCGCTTGGCGCAAGCCTTGTTGCAAGGCGATCCATCGCTTCAAGAGCGCATGCGCGGATTTCAATCGCATGGAATGATTTCGCGTGGCTTGTTATGGTCGGATGAGAAAGGAGCATGGCAGGACAGTATCGCGCCACTGATGCGCCAACTCTCCGGAGATTTAATTCGCACGGCCAAGCAAGCTGATCAAATGCGCGGAGCCATTGCGCTAATGCAGTTCGATCAAATTCGCGCGCGTCTGCGGGCGGTTGCTCCAAAGCCATTTGCCATCGTGCCACAAACTGGCTCATCGGGCGCGGCGTCAACCGCTGAAAATGCAGCACAAAACACGGCAATTCAGGCCAATACCGCGCCTTCAAGCCAATGGCAAACTTTGGACTCCGCCGCAGGCACAACCGCCGCGCCGTGGGAACAATTGCAACTTGCGTGGCGCGCCGGCGACGCGAAGGGCGTGAATGCGGCCGCGAAATCTTTGGCGACCGCGGCGGCCAACATTGACGTTGCGGCATATCCGTCGCCCGATCGATTGTGGTGGGAGAGTTGGTATTTCCGCACGGGACAAATGACATGGACATGGTTTGTGTTTTTTGCCAGCGTGGCGTTGCTGCTTTTGGGAGTGTCTTGGAAATGGCCGTGGGCGCGCCGCGCGGGAATGGTGGTGTTCATCGCGGCCTTCATTCTGCAAACGGCGGCGCTGTTGTTGCGCTGGTACATCAGCGATCGCTGGCCCAACTCCAACATGTTTGAAGCCGTCACCACCAGCGCGTGGTTTGGTTCGTGCTTGGCCATTGTGGTTGAAATTGTTTTGCGCCGAACCGCCGTGAGCGGATTGTTCGCGCTGGGCGCAGCGGTGACCAGCATGACAGCATTGATGGCGTGCGCGTTGTTGCCCGCGCAGTTGAATCCCGCAATCTCCAACATGATGCCGGTGCTGCACGATATATGGCTGTACATACACACCAACGTTGTCATCTTTAGTTACGCGCTTATCTTTATGGCCGCGGTCAGCGCCGCGCTGTATTTAGTGTGGCGATGGCGCGGCGGCGCGGCCACCTACGCGCGCATTGGCGGCGCTGGTGAAATGATGTCGCTGGTGAATTCCACCGTTCCTGCGGCTGAAATACGCGCAAATCGCGTTGGCGAAATCTTGGACGGCGTCACCATGACGCTTATGGAATTGTCATTTGTGTTGCTGTGGTCGGGCATTGCCATGGGCGCTATTTGGGCCGATCACAGTTGGGGACGCCCTTGGGGTTGGGACCCCAAAGAAGTATTCGCGCTGAACACCTTTGTTGTGTTCGCCCTGCTTATTCACACACGCTGGCGCAGCAAAGACAAGGGCATGTGGACCGCGGTGTTGGCCATCATTGGCGCGGGCGTGATGTTGTTCAACTGGATCGTGATCAACTTTGTAATCACAGGTCTACATAGTTACGCTTGAGCCACTCGTCAATAAAATTCAGCGGATCTCACTTGCCGGCGGGCTTGCTCGGCGGCGCAATCACCGCCGCGCCTGTGGCGGTTTTTTCAACCGCATCCGCCGCTGGATTCACGGCCGACTTCTTCACGGGTGTTGCCTCTGGCACAGGTGTCGCGCTTGGCTTGGTCTGCTGCGGATAAATCAACACGCGGTCGTGCGCCATCAAGACCAAGTCGTCTTTGCCATCGCCGGTGATGTCCGTCACCATGCCCATGTTGGGTTCAAACTCCTTGGGCTCGCCGCCCGTGAACATCTTGCTTTCAAAAACTTCAAAGGCGGTGCCGTAGCGCAACTGGCCCGCTTGACTGAACGTCAAGATCTCCGCCATTTGATCGGCGGCGTCGAGCGCGGTGACATCTAAAAATCCGTCGCCATTCAAATCGCCGATGACAAATTCATGCTCCACGCGCCGTGGTTCATCGCTTTTCCAAGTGGCCACCTCATCAAGTCGCCAACGCTCGCCTTGCAGTCGCACCACGGCGAAACTGGAATCGCCAATGACAAGAATGACATCGTTGTCATCGCCACCAAGACGGCCGGCAAAAATTTGATTGAACTTGAAACCTGGAACCTCAATCGCCTCGCTTTGTTTCCAAACAGGCTTGTCGTTCTTGTCTTTATTTTTAGAGAACACAACAAGCCGGCCATTCTCGCGGTCGCCCGCGACAATCTTGTCGCCCATGATGGCGATGCTGGTGAGTTTGGCGTCGGAGGCTTCGGCGTTGATTTGCGCAACCACTTGCCAACCCGGACTGGTGCCCGCAGGTGGCGTGGCGTTGTATGTCAATGCGCGGACATAATTGCGATCCGCAACCAGCAACTCGCTCTTTCCATCTCCAAGCAAATCCAAAGTAGATGTGTTGCGTCCGTTGGCGGCTTGCACCAAACCAAATTGCCCCATGTCCTTGCTCTCAAGAACTTTCAGCTCGGGCTTGCCGTCCTTGTCCATGCCATCGCGCACCATGATCATGGGCTTGTCGGGCGTGAACACCAAAAGATCGGTGTGGCCATCATGGTCGGCGTCCAAACTTAAAATAGTTTCAGGTCCACGCGTCAGCGTTCCCAAACTCACGCTGCGATGGTTCTTCACATCCATGGATTGTTCGCCAGTCGCGGGAACTAAAAGCAGTTGATAGTTGCGCCCATCCTTGGTGACCACCGCCAATGTGTTGATACCGTTGAAATCCAGCAAATTCATTGTGACTGGCGAACTACCAGCGGGAAGCGGAATTGCCTTGGGAAATGCGATGCCATCGCTGCCGGCATCGGAGCGCCCAACGATGCCTTCTTTTTCCGACAGCAAAAATATTTGCGCGAGTTGATCGCCTTTGGCGCCTTGCGCGGCGATGGAATCCAAATCCGCAAGCGCTGGAAATTTCTCCGGCGTTTCAAAACCCTTTCCAGGTTTCTGGCGATACAACATCACCGCGTTCTCGCCAGTGTTGGTTGCGAGCAAATCCAAACGGCCATCGCCATCAATATCCGCCACGGCGAAGTTGCGCTTTTTATTTTGCGGATCATTGAAGGTCACGGTTTGAATACTGGCCTCGCGGTCGCTGGCGCGCTCAATGGTGGACTTCACCAATTTGCTGAACACCAAACGCTTGCTGGGTTTCTCGATCACCGCCAGCATCGCCTGCTTGTCGCCGGGCAAATGCAGCGCATCCACCTCGCGCAACGGCGGCATTTCAAATCTATTTTGCGGACCCACCACAAGTTTGTCGCCCTCAAGGCTGGTCAGCCAAATACGAATCGGACTGGAGTCATCGGGCACAATGCCGGCGAGATCCATGGTTCCATTGCCATCAAAATCGTCCGTCATAATGGCCACAATTGTTCCCTCGCCAGCGCTTAATTCCAGCGGAGTTCCAAGTTGATCATTGTCCAAAGGCCACACGGAAATTTTTCCGCCAGTGTTGGTGATCAGTTCGGGTTTGGAATCGCCATTCACATTGGCGAGCAGCAAATTGTCGCGGTTTCCCACCAAGTTTTTCACGGGCGTCTTTCGGATAATTTCAAACACGCCAGGTTTTGTCTGTTTCACAAACGCGATCGTTCCTGGTTGTCCCGCGTAAATCAGATCCATCTTTCCATCGTGGTCAAAATCGTTGGCAAGCACCGCCAGCACTTCGTGCGGCACCGAAATGGTCTCGCGGCGAAAGCGCCAAAGCTCCGGCAATTCATTGGAGCCGGGAGTGGTCGGCTTTTCGTCGCCGGGCTTGGCATCGGCGCGTTGGTAATACAGTTCAATGCGACTCTTGCGATTGTTCACCACCACCAAATCCTTGCGGCCGTCGCCATCCAAGTCGGTGGCGATCATGGGACCAGCTTTGGCGTCGATCTTTTGAATCTCAAGTGGATCAAAGCCAAAGTTGGCGGATAGATCGGCGCTTTGCGGCGCGGCGAGCATGGCGGCGCTCAAGCTCATGGCAACGGCGGAAAGAATAAACATCACAGGTCTCCATAAAGAGGTCAGCAAAAAGTATTTTGCAAAGCACAATCTCAAGCCCCGACCAAATGGGCGGGCGGGCTATCATAAGCCTGTGAAAAAATATATGTCATTATCGTCGCTTCGGGCATTTGCAAGCGTGACTTTGCTTCTTGGCGCGGTTGAGTTCTCCAGCGCGGATGTGATTCACTTGCAAAGTGGCTCCACCATCAACGGTCAAATTGTGAAGCGCAGCGATAAGCGAGTGTGGGTGGACATTGGCGCGGAAGTGTTGTCATTTGACATGGAGGATGTCGCTTCCATCGAGGCCGCCGCCGCCGCCGCGCCAGTGAAAGTGGAGCGCGATGATTTGTTCCACACCGTTGTGAACGCGCCCACGCAAAGTCCAAAGGAGCACGCCAAAAGTATTGGTCCCGCGGTCGTGAAAATCAGCACGCCAAGTGGATTGGGTTCGGGCGTGATCATTGACAAGGATGGACACGCCATCACCAACGCGCATGTTGTGCAGGGCGAGCAAAAGTTGAAGGCCACTGTGTGGTTTCCGCAACCAGATGGAACGCTCAAGCGCGTGGACATTGACAAGGTTGAATTGATCGCGGTGAACAATCATTTGGATTTGGCCCTGGTGAAGATTCCTTCCACCAAAGAGGGCGACTTCTCATTTGCACCCATTCAAAAAGAGGAGCAACTTGATATTGGTCAAGCCGTGTTTGCCATTGGAAATCCGCTTGGTCTGGAACGCACCCTTACGCAGGGCGTGATCAGCACAACGCAGCGCAGTTTCGACGGACTCACATATATACAAATGGATTGCCCGATCAATCCCGGCAACTCCGGCGGTCCATTGTTCAACACGCGTGGCGAGGTGATTGGAATCACAAACATGGGCTTGCGCGGCGGCGAATCGCTGGGTTTTGCAATTCCCGCGCGTTACGTGAAGGACTTTGTGCGCAATCGCGAGGCCTTTGCCTATGACCGCAGCAATCCAAATTCTGGCCACAACTATCACGATGGTCCAAAGCGTTCCAAGTTTGATACCGAGTCCGCGTTGCTCGATGGATCAAACACGGGCGCGGTCGGGTCGAAATAGTTTTTTAAAAACATGTGGTGATTTCAAATTGGCGGGGACCTGCGCCAACCGCAGACGTTTCAAAGGATTCAAATGATGCAGTTGAATAAAAATTTCATGGCAACTTGCGCCGCTGTGTTGTTGCTCGCCGCGAATGCGTTGGGACAAGGCAAAGACTTGGTCGATGGCGTGGTCAAAGATCAAGCCAAAGCTCAAGTCAAGGACGCCGTGAACTTTGAGCAGCTTGTTCCCGAGGACGCGTGGTTGGTGCTTGGAATTGATGATCTTGCCGCAACCCGCGAGCGTTGGGCCAACACGCCCTTGGGAAAGTGGTGGAAAAGCGACGCGGTGCAAGCGTTGGTGAAGGATGAAATGCAAGCCTCAGCAAAAAAAAATAAGGAGCGCATGCAGGAGCTTGGAGTGGAGGAGGACGCCTGGAATTGGCCAAATTCATTGGGAATTGGCTTCTATATTGTGCATGACGAGGAGTTGGACGCCGACTTGCCGCACTTCATCGTGTGCGGCGTGTGGAACGAGAACGCCGACAAGGTCAACACCATATTTGAGGCGGTCTTCACCGAGATGCAAAAGAAAGACGCGGGCGCCGTGAGCGGCGTGGATATTCATGGCGTGTCGGGCAAGGCGATCAAGGCGAGGGAGAAGAACGAGCCCGTGAAAAAGAAACGCCGCGGCCCTGGAAATTCTTTCGTGCCCGAGGGCGCGCTTGACCATATTGAAACGGTTTATTTTGTGCGCGATGGAAATCGATTTTTCTTTGGAAGCGTCAAGCAGGACATTGACGAGGCGATGGGCGTGTACGAAGGTAAATCGCGCAAGTCCGTCGCCGATTCCCTGGATTTTAAAAAGACGTTGGACAGCGTGGGTAGGGGAGATGGTTGGATGGTGATGTTGACTTCGGGATTGCACAAAGTGGCTGGCGCGGGCGGACCGCAAGTGGCCCTGATTCAGCCTTTTTTACAGACACTTTTTGGCGACATTCACGGCTACGGATTCGCGCTTTCATCCGAAGCGCCGGGCGCGCAATTTCAATTGCTTTCAAGCATCATGATTGAGGGCGATCGCATCGGAGTGTTGGGTTTGTTCAATCCCGCAAAAAGCGCGTCGCCACCTCCAGCGTTCGTGCCAAGCGATGCCACCGGATACGGCACCATCAATGTGCAATACAACCAGGTCATGAAATTGATCGAGTCGGTGGTGGCATCCATGCCCGAGGAAGTGTCCGAGCCATTCGACGCATCTTTACAACAATATGGACCAGATTTGGCGCGCGTATTTTCCAAACTGGGTCCGGACACGCACATTATCAAGCAAAAAATTTCAAATGATTTCAACTTGGCAAAGGGCGACACTTCCAAGGCGGTGTCAGCCAACGAGGAAGCCAGCGGTCTGTACGCAATTCGCTGCTCCGATGAGCAGTCCATGACCACGTTGTTGAATTTATTTTTACCGCAAGCCGGATTCGAACCGCGTGATTTCAACGGCAACACAAT
The DNA here is from genome assembly GCA_947480055.1 of Planctomycetaceae bacterium. Taxonomy (GTDB): domain Bacteria; phylum Planctomycetota; class Phycisphaerae; order Phycisphaerales; family SM1A02; genus SYAC01. Next base: position 3,832 of record CANKBX010000075.1, on the reverse strand, counting down.
CTTTGATGAGAAGTCGCGCGAGTCCAGTTGTGGATTTGGAGGCGGTTGGTTCTTCATGGGCAAATCTGCTTTTGTGGAGCAAGGATTGCGAGCAGTAGTTGGTAGCCCCACGGGTGGAACATTGGCTCAAACTCCCGCATGCCGCCAAGTATTGGCTGATATTGGCGCAAATCCCGTATTGTGCTGGGGATATCAAGACATGTTGCTCAGCGTGGAACAGGGCGACAAGTCAAAATCCAAATCGCCCTCTCTCTCCGCGGGATATGACTCTGATGACTCCGATGTCGCCAACAAACTTGGACTTGGTGTGCCAATGGATCCGCTTGCCATCTTGCTCAATGATGATGAGTCGCACTGGAAGCAAGCGCTTGGCCCAAGCGTGTTCACAATGACCCAAGAATCCTCGGCGCTCATCACAAAGATCCGATTGCTGCCGCCGACTACGCCGTAATGCCTTGCAGAAATTTTGCGATGGCGTTGTCGAATTGTTCCGCATTGCCTTCGCGCAGATTGTCGTGGCGCGAGTAAGGCAACACAATCAACGTGCTTCGCAGCGCGGCTTCGGAAATTTTTTGCGCATCGGCGGCCGGAGAAATTGGGTCGTGATCGCCTGTCATCACAAGCAACGGAGCGCGCAATTCACGCGCGTCCATTGACAGGGGTTGATCCATACGATTCAGGATCCGCAAAATAAGAAACGCGATTGGTGCCAGTGGCCAGCGCGGAAGATTTTTTAAACGTAACCGCGCGGGAATGGGTGAGCGCAATGTTTGATAGGGCGCGAAGGCAATCACACCAACAACGCGAACGGGTTGTTTTGACGTGGCTTGTTGTGACACTGCTTGGTTTGTGGTGGCTTGACTTGGCTGGGTGGTTGTCTCAATCGGCGCCGGCTTTGGTTTAGCTTGATTTTTAAGCGTATTTGCTGGCAATTCGACCATATGTTGGGCGGCCAAATTCGCGGCGCGAATTGCAATGCCCGCGCCCATTGAATGGCCCGCCAAAATAATATTTTTGCCGGGCGATTGCCGCACGATTTCTTGCAACACGTTCAACACGCATGTTGGCTCGTGAATTCCAAGGGCGCTCCATGTGGATGCGTGTTCGCCGTGCGCGGGTAAATCAAGAAGTACCATCTCGCAGCACACATGTAGAAATGGCTCGACACGCGTGAGCGAATCCCACCGCGATCGGCCCCAACCATGAATCACAACCAAGATCGGCGCGTTTGGGTGAGTTGACTTCGCGGTGATTCGCCAAGCTGGACATGGAAAGTATTGGCCAGATGAGTATTGCGTGTCTTCAAATGCCAAGCCAATATCCGCTGGATCTTTGGGGCGACCGGTGGCCAGCGCCCAAGCGAAAAATTTCCGTGGAGGTCTGAGCGCTTGCAACGCGGTGAGCGCGCCTCCCCATACGCAAAGCATGACAATGGCGAGCGCGAATAAAAGCAAAAGCCCCCAAGGCTGCGGCATGGATTACTTCGCCTTCATCTTGCTGGCGATGTGGTTGGCGATGTAGTTGGCGATGTGGTTGGCGATGGAATCCGCCGTGGTTCGCACCGAAGCAAGAGCGCGATCAAGTTGTGTGTGCGCGGCGGCGCGCTCGGCTTCTGTCTCAAGTTGGGGCACGTTCACGCGCACGTTCCAAGCCGCGGCGTCGGCGGCGGTGTCGGCCAATTTGGCCGCGATGGCCAAGTCGCTGATCAGGTTTGGATTGCTGGTTTTATGCAGGTTTTGCAATGATTCCAGAATTGCTTCCGCCAGAAGAACAATGGCCATTGGCGCCACCGTGGCGGCGCGAACCGCGTCGGGTTCTTGCGCAACGCGTCGCGGATCGGTGTTGGGTAATTTCCAAAGCGCCGACAATGTTGCATATGCCGCGGCGTCTTGATCCGCCAGCGCCAAGGCTTGACTTTGCGCGCGCTGCAAAGACTCCAACTTTTTTTTATTTTCACTTTCATGCGCCGCAAAATTTGGCTTGCCCAGCGTGTAGGCCAGCACCATGCATCCAAGCGCCGCAGAGTGCGCCGCGGTGACAGCGGCAACCGCGCCACCGCCGGGAACTGGCGCCTTGCTCGCGAGTCGATCAGCGAACTCCTTCACGGAAAGGTGCGCCAGCGTTTCACTCATGCGCGCAACTCCGCAAGCAGCTCGCTTTGCAGAACTTGAACAAGCGATTGCACCTCAAGATCAATTTCCTCGCGGCGCAATGTGCGAATGGCGTCGCGGAACACCAGCCGCAAGGTCAAACTTTTTTTTTCGGCGCCAGTCTGCTTGCCCTTGTAGACGCCGGTGAATGACATGGATTCCAAATGCGCGGGGCGATTGTCCATCACCACGCGCTCCACTTGAGCCCATGTTTTTGCGTTGTCCAAAATCAGCGACAGATCACGCTCCACGCTTGGCATGCTGGGAAGCATCGCAGCGGGGCGCTCTGGTGGCCAATGCGACAAGAGTAAATCCACCGCAATTTCCGCGGCAATAATAGGTTTTTCAAGACCTGCCGTTTGGCGCGCCGCATCCGTTAGAAAACCAATTCGCCCGATCTCCACGCCGTCCATTTCAATCTTTGCCACAGGATGCATGACCGCGTCCGAAGTTGTCGGCGTACATGTGGCGCTACGGCCAGCGATCTCATGCGCAAGTCTTTCAACAACTCCGCGCAGCGCTCGGTAGCCAAGATCATCTTTCTGCACGTCCGCGATCATTCCCAAAGAGACAGATTCATGGTGTTGCTTCTTGGCGTCCAAATGAAAGATGGACGCGATTTCAAACAAGCGCATGGATTCCGTGGCGCCACGATCCTCATTGAGTTTGCGCGTGGCCAACAATCCAGGCAAAATGCTGGGACGCAAGCAGGGAGTTCCACCCGCGCGCTCATCTTCAATCCGCAGCGCGGAATTTCCTGAATGAGCAAACGCGTTCGCGGCACTATCGCTGATCAAGGCGTGCGTGACGCACTCCACAAAATCCATTCCAGCGAGCGTGTCGCGAACTCTCTCGGCGGCCTCCACTTTGGCGTCCGCGGCCGCGGTTCGAATTTGAATTGATTCGCCAGTGGGGACGCGCTCCAGCCCAAGCAGGCGAATCACCTCCTCGATTAAATCCACTTCGCGATCAATGTCCATGCGCTCCGGCGGCACGGAGCAGTCAATCAAATCGCCCGTGATGCGCGGGGAAAATCCAAGTGTTTGCAGTGTTTCCAGCATCTCGTGATTGGAAATGTCCGCGCCCAAAATCTTGCGGCATCGATCGCAGCGCATGCTGACGGATTTCAGCGCGGGCACTGGCGCGCCGGCTTCGACCACGCCATCGCACAATGTTCCGCCCGCGGTTTGCATAATTAAATCCGCCAAGCGCTCGGCCGCAAAATCAATCGACGCCGCATGCACTCCGCGTTCAAAGCGCTTGCTGGAATCACTCATAATTTTATGGCGGCGGCTGCTCAAGCGCACTTGCGATGGCTTGAACGTGGCGGCCTCAAGCACGATGTCGGTGGTGGAATCGCGCACGGAGCAAAGCGCTCCGCCCTTCACGCCCGCAAGGGCAACGGGTTTCTCGCCGTCGGCGATCACAAGATCGGCGGGGGACAATTCAATCGCGATAGCTTGATCGCCGAGCGGCAAAAACATTTCCTTGGCGCGCGCGCGGCGAATTTTAATTTTTCCGCCGGCAAGAGTGGACAAATCAAACACGTGGGTTGGCTGACCCAATTCAAGCAAAACAAAATTGGTGCAATCCACAATGTTATTGCGGGGAATTTGCCCCGCGTCGCGCAGGCGGTCTTGCATCCACTGCGGACTCGGGCCAACTTTCACTCCGCGAATCAC
>CANKBX010000074.1 GCA_947480055.1 Planctomycetaceae bacterium | reverse complement strand
TCGTGGAGTGTGCGTGGAATTTTTCAACAACTAAGCGCATGCCGCCTTGCGGACGCTTTGAAAATTGCACGGTGTCCATCAGCGAATGGATCAGATGCACGCCAAGGCCGCCGGGACGAACATCTTCAAGGTCGCGGCTTTTGAGTTGTTCCAACTCAACATGCGGGGCGAGATCATCCATTTGAATTCGCAGACCCTTTGGGTTTTCCAGTTCCCACACTGAAATCCAAATGTAGCTGTCTGGATTATTTTTATATCCGTGGCGGATGATGTTTGTCAGCGCCTCGTCAATGGCCAGCGCAATGTGCCCGCACTCGGTTTCATTCAAGCCCGCGCGTGTAGCGAGTTCGCACAACATGGCGCGAACGGGTGCCATAAGTTCTGGACGACTAAGAATTCGTGTGTGAAGATGAGGTTCGTTCATGGGTGGATTGAGTGGGGTCTTGGTGTTGCGCGGATTTGTATGAAGCGGATTGAAATCGGGTGATTCATGACATGTAGGAGATCGAGAAACTCTAGGACAGAACTTGCCGCGGCGAGTTCTTTCCACATGCATATCCGTTCATGAGGCGTTCGAAGTTGAGAGATTTTTATCTTTACACCAAAGAACCCATTTTTGGGTGGCTTCCGCGCGTTTACTCGGACTATCGCTCCACCCATAACCAAGCGTGGTGCCGGTAAGTTTCTGCAGGGATTGTTGCGCCGCCCAGCGAACCAATGGATCCTCGCTTTGCAATGCGGGCACGATTTGTGGAACTGTCTTTTCGTTTCCGCTATCGCCGGCTTTCAGGACCGCGTCCATGCGCGTGTTGGCGTCGGGGCTTTGCAATTTTGTTGCTGAATCAATTGAACCGCAAGCGCATAGAAGCGCCGCGCACACCAAACTGGAGCCTGTTCGTGCGTTGCGCGCGATCCGCGCGGGTGATTTCAAAAAAAGATGCGTGTTCGCGCCACTAGAAAATAGGATTTCATTCAAGTGACTATTCATAGTGAGAGTTGTACCATCAGACGCTCGGAGAATCGAACTTGAAATCACGAAAGACGCAAATCGAAAGACGCAAATTGAAATGACGCTGCAGGCCAAAGACACCATTCTTGTTCTTGACTTTGGAAGTCAATATTCACAATTGATCGCGCGGCGAGTTCGTGAGGCGGGTGCTTTTAGTTTGCTGGTGGCGCCCAACGAGTCGATTGAGAAATTGCGCGCGCACAATCCCAAAGGAATTATTTTAAGCGGCGGTCCAGCCAGTGTCACCGACGCGGGCGCACCAGTGTGCGACCCGAGATTGTTTGAATTGGGCGTTCCCGTGCTTGGAATTTGCTACGGAATGCAATTGGGTTGCCAGTTGCTTGGCAGCCAAGTTGGCAAGGCGCCAGCGCGCGAATATGGACGCACCAAATTACATGTGAAAGTGGGCGATGGACTTTTGCAAGGCATATCGTCGCCGGCAACAGTTTGGATGAGCCACGGCGACCAAGTGACGGGGCTTTCGGAAGATTTTCAAATGCTCGCCAGCACGCCCACTTGTCCGGCGGCCGCGGTGAAGCATCGCACGCAGAAATTTTGGGGCGTGCAATTTCACCCCGAGGTCACGCACACTCCGTGCGGTGTTGACATTCTGCGCAACTTCTTGCAAGTGGCATGCGGTTGCACCGGTAGTTGGGCCATGGCGGATTTTCTGGACGAGGAAGTGGCGCGCGTGCGCAAGCAAGTTGGAAATGACCGCGTGATTTGCGGTCTTTCTGGGGGTGTGGACAGCGCCGTGGCCGCCGCGTTGATCGCGCGCGCGGTGCCAGGGCAAATGACATGCATTTTTGTGGACAACGGGTTGCTGCGCAAGAACGAGCGCGACTTGGTGGAGAGCGCGTTTCGCCACCACTTTGATGTGGAATTAAAAGTGGTCGACGCGCGCGAGGAATTTTTGAATGACCTCGCCGGCATAGAAGACCCGCAGGAAAAGCGCCGTCGCATTGGACATCGTTTCATTGATGTCTTTCAACGCGCCGCCAAAGAAGTGCGCGGCGGCGTGAAATTTCTGGCGCAGGGAACGCTGTATCCAGATCGCATTGAGAGCGGCCAAAGTCACGCTGGCACCGCGGCCAGCATCAAGTTGCATCACAATGTGGGCGGCCTTCCGGAAGATTTAGGTTTTGAATTGGTGGAGCCGCTGAGGGATTTATTCAAGGACGAGGTGCGCAGCTTGGGCGAGGTGCTTGGTCTGCCGTCCGCGTTGGTTTGGCGCCATCCGTTTCCGGGACCAGGTCTTGCCGTTCGCATAATTGGCGATGTCACCGAGGAGCGGCTGGCTCTTTTGCGCGAGTGTGATTTTATTTTGCTGGAGGAAATTCACGCCGCGAATTTGTATCGCACCACCAGCCAAGTGTTCGCGGTGTTGTTGCCAGTTCGAAGCGTTGGCGTGATGGGTGATGGAAGAACGTACGATTCAGTTGTGGGTATTCGCGCGGTTGAATCCAGCGATTTCATGACCGCCGATTTCTGCCGCTTGCCCTGGGAAGTTTTGGCGCGCGTGTCCAGCAGAATTGTGAACGAAGTGCGCGGCGTGAATCGTGTCGTGTATGACATCAGCACCAAGCCGCCAGCCACGATTGAGTGGGAGTAGTTCATGTTCGATGTGATGACCGATGCGAGTGTCGATGCAATGGGACATGCGCCAAAGAAGCGGGGCAGCCCATGTTCGATGTGATCGGCGATGTGCATGGACATGCGGACGAACTAGAGGATTTGCTGCAACTTTTGGGCTATCAGAAGAAGTCCGGCGTGTATCGCCACGCCAATCGCACCGCAATTTTTCTTGGTGATTGGATTGATCGCGGTCCAAAGATTCGCCAAACTCTTGAAGTTGTGCGCGCCATGGTGGAAGCCAACACCGCGCGCGCCGTGATTGGTAATCATGAACTCAACGCATTGGCGTGGGCCACGCCACGCACGGCGCTTGAAACTTCCGCTGATTCGGCGAGTCACGCAACAGACAACGCATCATGCGTTGCCAATGCAAACGCACAGCATCATCCTGCGGATGCGCCGCATCAATGGTGCCGCTCGCACACGGAAAAAAATCGGCGCATTCATCAGGCCACGTTGGAGCAACTGTCCGCCACGGAATTGTCCGAGTGGTTGAATTGGTTTCGTGGAATTCCGTGGTGGCTTGACTTGGGTGGGTTGCGCTGCGTGCACGCGTGTTGGGACGCCACGCAAATACAAGTTCTTACGAATGCCTTCGGCAATTCGTGGAGCGCCACGGATGAAATTATCCGCGCCGCGCATGAGTACGGAACTCCCGTGGCCGACGCCACAGAATGTATTTTGAAAGGCCCAGAAATTGCGTTGCCCAAAGGCTGCACTCTCCCGGATCCTGAGGGTTTCGCGCGCAAGGTGATTCGTACGCGGTGGTTTGGCGATGCGCAGGCTCTGACCTACGCGGACTTGTCGTTTCCAAAGCGCGCGGGTGTTCCACTGGATTTGCTGCCAGTTGGAATGGCAAGCCATGCGCTGCGATATGGCGCAGATGAACCGCCTGTATTCATTGGGCATTACTGGATTCCAGCCACCGAGGATCCCAAACCTTTGGCGCCAAATGTGGCGTGCGTGGATTATTCCGTGGCGCGCGGCGGCCGATTGATGGCGTATCGATGGAGTGGCGAAAAAGTGTTGGCGAAAGAGCATTTTGTGTGGGTTCCTGCGCGGCTTGACGAGGCGCAAAAAAAATCGCAACAAGAAAATATCATTCGGTAGGATCATGGCATGACGCCCGCGAATCCGATTGTGAATGTTGGCAACAAGACGCAAGAAGCTGGCGATGCGCATGGCCATCAAGACATGCTCGCGCAGTTGTTGTCGCCGCTGGCTCAGAACGATCATGTGCGAGGAGCGATTGATGTCATCCTGAATCAGATGCAACTGTTGTCGCAAGAATTAACCGGCGCCAAGCCGCCCACTCAGGCTGGTGGTGAAACATTGCACGCATGGATGGATCGCGCCAAGGCGGTGCGTTCGCGCGGCGGATATTTCCCATACATCGGTAGTGGTCGCGGTCGTGGCGCGCTGGTGGAATTGATCGATGGCAGCGTGAAGTGGGACATGATCAATGGAATTGGCGTGCACATGTTTGGCCGCGGCGACGCCGGCGTGACGCGCGCGTGCATGGAGGCCGCGCTGGCCGATGTGGTGATGGAAGGCAATTTGCAATTTAACGCGGACAGCGTTGCGTTTGCGGAATTGCTCATCAAAGAGGCGTCGCGCGCCAGCGCGCTGCACTATTGCTTTGTCACAAATTCTGGTTGCATGGCCAACGAGGCCGCGCTGAAAGTATGCCAGCAAAAACGCCAAGGCGCGCCGCGCGTGATCGCGTTCAGTGATTGCTTCATGGGCCGCAGTGTGGCCATGAGCCAAATTGGCGACGAGCCTGGATATCGCCAAGGCCTTACGCAAAATATTTTGGTGGATTACATTCCGTTTTACAACGCCGACTTGGGCGAGCGCAGCACCGAGATGGCGTTGTGGCATTTGCAGGAGTGCATTCGACGCTATCCCGGGCAACATTCGTGCTTTGTGTTTGAACTTGTACAGGGCGAGGGTGGCTTCAATGTGGCGCCGCGGGAATTTTTTGTTGCGCTGATGCAGGCGTGTAAGGCCGCGGGAATTCCAGTGTGGGACGATGAGGTTCAAACCTTTGGTCGCACCGAAAGCATGTTCGCCTTTGAGGCTCTGGGTCTGGGTGAATTCATCGATGTTGTGTCGATTGGAAAAATTAGCCAAGCGTGCGCGTGCTTGTACACGGCGGACATGAATCCCAAGGCCGGACTTTTAAGCGGAACTTTTAGCGCCAGCGTTACGTCGTTGCACGCGGGGCTTTCCATGTTGTCGCGCCTGCGCGATGGCGGCTATTACGGCGCAAATGGGCGCATTGCCAACTTGCATGCGGCCTTCCGCACCAAAGCGAATGACTTAGTGAAGCGACGCGGCGAATTCTTTCCCGCGGTGAAGAAGCCATTTGGCCGCGAAAGCAAGAACTTTGTCAGTGGAGTTGGGGGCATGATGCGCTTGACGCCATTTGGTGGCGACAAGGATCGCATTGCCAAACTGTTGCAAAATCTTTTTGAAGATGGCGTGATCGCGTTCATGTGCGGACACGGTCCGCACCACTTGCGATTCCTGCCGCCGATTGGCGTGATGACGCCCGAGGATTTTGATCCCGTGTTTGAAATTTTGGAAAAGTCCCTGCAGCGGAGCGCATAAATGTTTCTCATTCGCCAAGCCACACTTGAAGATCTTCCAACACTGTTGAAGTTGGCCAAGATGGTGCACTTTCTCAATCTGCCCGCGGACCGCGACATCATCGCCACCAAGATCAATCGAAGTCGATTAAGTTTCGCGGAGCGGCAAGATGACCCGCGTCATAGGCAATTCATGTTTGTGCTGGAGGACAGCGAAACTGGAAACGTGATCGGCACCAGCGCCGCCATCTCATGTATTAGTTGGAAAGGGTGGCCGCATGTTTTTCTGGAGGTGAAGAAGCGCCATTTCTACTCCAATGATTTGCAGCAGGGACAAAGCCATGTCACTTTGGAGTTTGGCACCGATGAAAGTGGTCCTAGCGAAGTGGGCGGTTTGATTTTGGCTCCGGGCTACCGCGGTCACAAGGAAAAACTTGGCTCGCTGTTGTCGCTGATTCGATTTCACTTCATTGGCCTGCACAAAAAGTGGTTTGCGCAGCGAATTTTGGCTGAATTAATGGGACCAGTCACGCCTGACAGCCGCACATTGTTGTGGGAATATCTGGGGCGGCGTTTTATAAATCTGTCCTACCAAGAGGCGGATTTATTTTGCCAGCATTCAAAAGAGTTCATGACCAACTTGTGGCCGCGTGGCGAAATTTTTGCCAGCATTCTTCCGCCAGACGCGCGCGCGTTGATTGGTAAAGTTGGCGAGGAGACGTTGGCGGCCAAAGGCATGCTTGATCGGCAACACTTTCATGTGACCACGCATGTGGACCCATTTGACGGCGGACCATACTTGGAAGCCGACCGAGATTCCATTCCCATGGTGCGCGACACCAAGGAATATAAGTTGCTTGCGTTTGCCAAGCGGGAGTCCGGCGTGATGGCGTTTGTAAGCCACAGCAGCAAAGAACATGGATTCCGCGCGGTGCGAACTCGCTGTCAAATACGAACCGGTGGCGTGGAAATTTCCAAGGCGGCCGCTGACACAATTCATGCGCGTGAAGGGGAGAGGGTTGGTGTTTCGCTGCACGCGGAGCATTCAAGCAGGAGCGCGGCGAAGGGCGCTGTGAAGGGCGGCGAAAAAATCGCGTTGATAAATTCTGGCAAGTCATCTGGTATGTCATCAGGCAAGGCTTCTGACAAGTCATCTGGCAAGTCAGCGAGCAAGTCATCACGCGCAGGCGCGGGCAAAAAAACGCGCGCCGCGGTTTCCAAAGGTCGAAAAAATTCACGTGGCAACTGACATGAACGCGTCCACGCAATGGATTGTGAGCAACCCATCGGACTATATTGATGGTCAATGGCACGCTATTGCCGGCGATGAAATTCAAAGCAAAAACCCTGCGAATCCAACCCAAGTTGTGTGGTCGGGCACGCCAGCGCTGGCGCATGTGGATGCCGCCGTTGCCGCCGCGCGCGCCGCGTTGGCCAGTTGGAAACAACTTTCGCGCCACGAACGAGCCGAACACTTGCAGGCATTTTCTCAAGCGTGCAAAAAATTCGCGGAGCCCTTGGCCCAAACCATAACAATGGAAATGGGAAAGACCATCGCTGAAAGTCGCGGCGAGGTGAAACTGATTTCCGACAAGATTGACATCACTTTGCAAGAGAGCACATTGGCGCGCGTGGCCAACTTTGAAGTGGATGCCGGCGGTGGACGCAAGGGGTTCTGCCGCTTTGAGCCTTATGGCGTGATGGCCGTGCTTGGTCCTTTCAACTTTCCGGCGCATTTGCCCAATGGTCATTGGATTCCTTCGCTACTCATGGGCAACACGATTGTGTTCAAGCCCAGCGAAAAAACTCCCGCGGTGGGGCAGTGGATCGCCGCGATCGCTGAAGCGGCTGGCTTTCCCCGCGGCGTGTTTAATGTTGTTCAGGGCGGCGTTGATACGGCGAAACGATTGACCAACCACGCGGACATTGACGGAATCATGTTGACTGGTTCTTGGCGCGCGGGTCGCGCCGTGTTGGAAGCCAATCTTGATCGACCAGGGCGAATTGTCGCGCTTGAAATGGGCGGCAGCAATCCAGCGATTGTGTGGCAAGACGCCGATATTCGCGCCGCCGTGCTTGAGTGCGTTCGCAGTGGTTATGCCACCACTGGTCAGCGCTGCACCTGCACTCGGCGCATGATTGTGCATCGATCAATCGCGGATCAATTTGTCACCGCGTTCACCAAAGTTGCAAGCACCATGATCATTGCTCCTGGCAACGCGCCCGAACCCAACTTCATGGGGCCGCTGGTGGATCAACATTCAGTTGATGCATACTTCAATAGACAAACGAACATTCGTAATGGTGGTGGGCGCGTGTTGCTTGAAGGCGTGCGCATGGATCAGACGGGTTTCTTTGTCACGCCAAGTTTGATAGAGGTGGAGCGTTTTCACAAAGACAGCGACGCCGAGACATTCGCGCCGTTGGTGCAAGTGAGCGTGGTGGATGATGTGCTTGATGCGATCGCGCAGGCAAACGCCACGGAGTTTGGCTTGGCGGCGGCGGTGTTTACCAATCAAGAATCACTTTGGCGCCAATGCTTGCAGGGGTTGCGCGCGGGTTGCGTGAATTGGAATTATGGAACCGCCGGGGCCAGCAGCAAACTGCCGTTTGGTGGCGTTGGCCGAAGCGGCAATCTTCGTCCGGCTGGAAGTTTTGCACTTGATTCCACCGTATTTCCAGTGGCTTCCATGGAAGTCGCCGCGCATGATGCTGCGACAACTTCAGCAGCAAATGGCTTGCGCTGCGATTCGAAATGGTTTTCTTGATGCAATATCGTTGCCGCCCCAAAAACTAATCACGTTCACTCAGGATTAGAATTTTATACATCACATTGCGTAGTTTCATGGGTAAAAGATTGATGGTTTTTTGAAGGCTTTCAATGTAGCCAAAGCGAAGCAGGATAAAGCTGACCGTGGCGTAGGCGATGATGCAAAAGAGCAATTCAATCAACGCCTCTGTTCGAATTGAGGTGCTGGCGAAACCTAAAATGTCCACGGTGCTTTTTGCCAAGCCAGCCGTGGCGATCGCCGCCAAGATTGCGTACGCGGGAGTTGAGTACATTTCATAACGGAAAGTGATGGGAAGAATATGCACTTCTTTGGCGATAATTTTAATTTGTAGAAATGAAATAATGCTGCTTGTCAATCCAACTGCAATCACCAAAGCTCCGGGGATGTATTCGGATGAAATACTGAAAGCTTTGATGCATGCAATGCCTAGCAGGGCGCCCACGATTTTAGAAATTGCCCTGCCAAAGAATAGTTTGAGCGCCAAAGACCATCGCCTTGCCCCAATGATTGGAGCCTCAAGCAAAGTTTGGAGCGTTGGATAAATCAGAAATAGGCAAGCGCATTGCACTGGCACAATGCTGTCATTCCACTTGTCTTGGAATAATAGATGCGCCATGCTGGGGTACACCGCCGCGATGGACATGACAAAAATTGGCACGAATATAATGCCACTTAAAAATGTTTGCGCAATATTGTCATTTTCCGCTTGTTCACTGCCGCGGACGCGCGCCGCATATGGAGCCAAAACGCTTTGCAATGTGCTTGAAAGCATTTGGATTGGCTGAATCGCCATTTGGTTGGTGAACAAATAAATTCCAAGCGCGCTTAAAGGAATAAAAAAACTCGCCGCAAATAAATCGGTTTGGGTTCCAAGCGAAGTGATCAAGGCCATGAAAAATGGAATCTTGATCATTGCGTATGTGTCTACAATCCAATGCGGGGATGCTTTAAAGTCCGCGCGCTCCATGCCCGCTGATGCGAAACTCCACACTAGAACAACCACGCTGCCTAGAACTTGGGACAACACAAAGCTAAGCGCGCCATATCCATTGGCCGCGAAGTAATATGCGCTGGCTAATTTCACAAGCGAACTTGCGCTGTCCATGGCCGCAAGTCGTTTAAACAGCAATCGAGAGAGCATCTTGGCTCGGGGATATGTTGTAAAATTAAAGATCACGAATCCCACGGCGCTCCATAACAAAATCCATCCAAGTCCCTTCGTGTCATCTTTGGGATACAAAAACGGCGCTGGCAGCACCATTGCAAGCGTAAAAATAGTTCCCAAAATTCCGCACCCCAGCGCGACACGTAAGAGACCTCCACCAATGCTCTTAAATTCCTCAATCTTCATCGTTTGAAAGATGACGCCAGTTCCGCCTCCGCGCATGACAGTGGTGAATGTGGTAATTCCTAGCGCAATGGCGTACAAGCCGTAGTCGGCCGGAAGCAAATACCACGCCATCACGATTTGTGTGGCAAGTCCACTGAACCGGCTAAAGAGGCTCGCTAAAGAAGTAAGGAGGATGCTGGAAGCTTTATGTGTGGGCATGCTTATCCTGAAGCCCCGTGAAAGTATGTTATCGAAATTGACCCATTACGGGACTCGCTTGGTGTGAATATTGCAGATTGAGCGGTTGATGTAATTCGGAAAAATAATCAGAAATACAATATAGAAATTGGACTTTTTGCCAAGCGAAATGGCGATTTGTCACTTTACATTGAAGGAGTCTGCGTGATGGAGATGAGGCGCAGAAATTCTTCACGCGTGGCCAAATTATTCAGGAACACGCCGGTCAGTTTGCTGGTGGTGGTCCATGCATGCGGTTGATGCACGCCGCGATAGCACATGCAATAGTGGCGCGCTTGCACCACCACGGCCACGCCGCGCGGTTTGAGATGTTCTTGAATGGCGCCGGCAATTTGCGCCGTGAGTTTTTCCTGCACTTGCAAGCGCTTGCAAAAAATCTCAACGACTTTGGCCAGTTTGCTTAAGCCAACCACGCGTCCATCTGGAATGTAGGCCACGTGCGCCTTGCCAACAAACGGAACCATGTGGTGTTCGCAGTGGCTTTGGATTTCAATTCCACTGAGCAAAACCATTTGGTCGTAGCCTTCAATTTCCGTGAAGGTGCGGCTGAGTGGCTCCGCAGGATCCATTGAATAGCCACAGAAATGCTCGTAATACGCCTTGATCACGCGCCGCGGAGTGTCAAGCAACCCCTCGCGGTTCGCATCGTCGCCAATGAATCCCAGAATGGAGCGAATGTGCTCCATGGCTTGCTTGGTCTTTGGGTCGTTGAAGTCTGGCTCTTTCATTGGAAACACAGGATAGGCACTGAGATGGGTTTGCGCAGGCGGCGCTTGTGAATTTGCTCAATCAGCAATTGCGTATGTATGCAGGGGACAATGGTGGATTTGCATTTGCGCTGATTGCGTGTTGCGCGGACGGCACGTGCAATTTCGCGGGTAGCATTCTGCGATGCAGGAATTCGTTCGCACATTGACGCAATCCGAGGCGCTTGAGCTGATTCGCCAGCGCCAGGGCGAGCAAAAGTTGGCGCAAAGCGCGGACTTCTGCGGCAGTGGTGAATCATGGCAGGCCGCGCTTGGGCGCACCAAGGCCGCGGTGGTGGTGCTTGGTATTCCAAGTGACATTGGCGTGCGCGCAAACTTTGGCAAACCTGGTTGCGCCACTTTGTGGGCGGCCGCGCGCGCGAAATTTTTGTCCATGCAGGACAACGCCGCTTTGCGTGGCCAGTCGGTGCTGGTGCTGGGTGAAATTGCGGTTGAAGATGTGATGCGCAAAGCATCAACGTTGGACCCAACGCGCGCCGCGGACCTTGCCGCGCTTCATGCTTTGGTGTGCGAAGTGGATGAGCGCGTGGCGGCCGTTGCGCAGGAAATTGTCAAGAGCGGCAAATTATTGGTGGCGGTTGGTGGCGGCCATGAGAACGCGTTTGGAATAATCAAAGGTTTGTCCAAGGCCACTTCACGGGGGGTTTCATGCATCAATATCGATGCTCATGCGGATTTGCGCCAGGACGCTGGGCGCCATAGTGGCAACGCATTTTCCGCGGCGCGGCGGGAGAAATTCTTGGAGCGGTATTGCGTGGTTGGTTTGCAGGAGCCGTTTGTGAACGACGCTATGTTTGAGCAATTCCAAAAAGAGGACGGCTTGCATGCGATGACACTTGAACGAATACGCACGCGTTTATTCTCGGGCTCTGAGATGCTTGGATACTTTCCATTTGGAAAAATGTGGCCACATGCGCCTCATATTGCAGTAATGGAAGAAGCGGCGAAGTTTGCCAAGAAGCGACCCTTGGCTTTGGAGATGGATCTTGACGCAATCACTGGCGTCGCGGCCAGTGCGCCAACCACGGCGGGGCTTGCTGTTGAAGAGGTTCGTGAAATGCTGCGCTATATCGGCGCGCGCCGCAACGTGAGCACGTTTCATATTTGTGAGGGCATTGCCGATGAAACAGATTCGCAGGGCGTTGGCGCGTTGACGGCGTTGTTGATGAGCGATGTGATCAAGACCGTGTTGGCGCGCCGCGCAAAGTGAAGCACAGCATGAACCGAATTGGTATTGATCTTGGCGGAACAAAAATCGAAGCCGCGGTGTTGGGGC
>CANKBX010000073.1 GCA_947480055.1 Planctomycetaceae bacterium | reverse complement strand
TGAAACTGAGCGAAGTGTTTTTGCCAATCAGCCACGGCTTGTTGGCAACGCGCTGGCCAAACTCCGCCGCGCTCAATGTCATCGGGCATTTGGCCGTTGAATGTTTTGGCGATCATTGCCGTCACGCGGCTGGAGCAATTGCCAACTGTGTTCACCAAATCCGCGGTGTATGTTTCGTGAAACGCGTTGGCGCGAAAATCCGCGTCGGTCGCGTCAATGGGACCGCGCGTCAGCATGAACCACCGCCAAGCGTCAAGCCCATAGCGCGCGATGTAGTTTTCAATCGTTGGTAGATCAATGAAGTTCCCCAAACTCTTGCTCATTTTTTTACCTTCGCTAATCCAAAAACTATGCGCGTGGATATTTTTAGGCAGAGGCAAATCAAGAGCCATCAACATGGCGGGCCAAATCACGGCATGAAACCAAAGAATTTCCTTGCCAATGACATGCCAATCCGCGGGCCAATATTTTGCGCGCGGATTTTTCTCACCAACGTCGCTGTAATCCAAGGCGGTGATGTAATTGAAAAGCGCGTCGATCCACACGTAAATCACATGTCCGGGATCGCCCGGCATGGGAATGCCCCACGTGAAATTGGTGCGCGTCATAGGAACGTCTTGCAAGCCTTCGCGAAGGCGTCCAACCACTTCATTCATGCGCGCGCTGGGCTGCACAAAATTTGGTTGGCTTTCAAAGTGCGCCTTCAAGCGGTCGCTGAAGGCGCTCAGTTTGAAATACCAATTCTGTTCTTTGGCGCGCACTAATGGTTGGCCATTGATCGGACTTTTATATTCGCATTCTTTCGCTCGCGTGTCGGTGAGATATTCCTCCTGGCCCTCGTCATACCAACCCTCAAAGGAACCCTTGTACAGCGCGCCGGATTTTTGCAGACGTTCAATAAAATTTTGCACCTGGCGTTCATGCCTAGGTTCTGTTGTGCGGATGAAATCCGTGTTGGTGATATGAAATAGTGGAAGAATTCGCTGAAATTCTGCGGCATTTGTATCCGCCCACGCTTGCGGGGTGACATGGTGCTCGGCAGCGGATTTTTCCACCTTCACGCCGTGCTCATCGGTTCCAGTTAGAAAAAACACATCGCAATTTTGTAGGCGCATGGCTCGCGCCCATGCGTCGCACAACGTTGTGGTGAAGATGTGCCCAATATGCGGGCGATCATTGACGTAATAAATTGGAGTGGTGATGCAGGCCGTGCGGGTCATGGGGTGCAGTCTAATTAGTTCACGCCAACGCAGTGGGGGATTTGCAAAATTGCGTCAAAGACAAATCCCAATATGATTTGGCCCCAAACGGACTGGCTCCAAGAAATCACTACGAAGTTTTTAAGGCGCGCCGAGCAATGATTCAAGCTGTTCAAACTCTTGTTCGTCTTCTACGCAAGCCAAATAAAGCACCAGACCATCGCTCCAGATAAAAATTATGCCACCGGTTTCGCCGCCGTCCGCGAAATCGATCACAAGCAAATTATTGGGCATAAATGGGTGCGAGCGTCCAAGTTTATCGAATGAGACATATTGACCATCATCCGCGGCGAGATAGAGCGCAAGACAGTGATTTGCATTTGGCGTGGTTTGTTTATACACAAGCTCGGCGCATCGATATGGCGCACCGGGGAGCGATGTTCCAGAAATTTTTTGCAATTCATATCCCGCCTCGCCCAAGTTGGGGACCTGCAAGGTGCGACCAAGAAGTCGCGAGAGCAACGGAACCTGTTCGTTGACTTGAAGTGGCTCAATACTTTCGTCATGTTGGCAAGACAATTGCGCCTGGCCATTCAATTCAGCGGCCGCGCCCATGACATCGCTCAACGGAATTCCACCCAACACCGTGAGCCGATCCGCGATTCGGGGTCCGTACACGCCAAAGAAAATCGCCCCGCCAACAGAAAACAACACAATGATCACAGCGGTGATTGATATGCGATGTGCGGACTCTGGAAATTTTTCGGATTGGGTCATGAATTGCACGAACTAAATAGCGCTGTTATTCGCTACGATGATGGTAATGAATCTTCATGGTTTATTTCTGCGTTTGACAAAGCAAAATGCGGCAAAAATTGCCGTAAGCGGACTTGCTTTGACGTGCGCGGCATATGCGCAAAATGCGCTTGATGGCTCGTTGCATGTTGGTTCAGGTGGCGTGAATACAGTTCCCGCGAGCGCCACGGCACCCAAGCCCGTGCGTAGAAACACCTCGGATTTGCGGCAAATTTCCGACGCGCTTGGCTACGCAACCGAGAGTGGTTGGGTGCGCGACGCGGGCGGCACTGACGTGCGTAAATTGGATCCCTCCGTCACTCGGGGATATGAGCCACCCAAGGGTACTCCTCTACCAACAAAAAAAACGGATTGGAAACAAACAAATCCGTTGAAGTATGACAGTCAAGGACTTTCCTTGTCAACGAATACATCTCGAGCGATGGAGCAAGAAGCGATTCCATCGGGCAACTTTCAAATTAAAAATGGTGAGCGTGGTGTATTGACGGCAAGTAGTTTGCGCGGCATCCAGCGCGAATTTGATCGTGACCGAATTGGCGCCGGGCAGTTGTCGCTGTATGAAACCGCGCGATTGCGCCAGGATATTCGCAACAACACAATCAACGCCGACGCGATTGGCGTTGGCTTGCGCGATCCATTCAAGGCCTATCAACCAGTGGACGCCATCATGGCGACAAAAACTCCGGAGTTGAAACCGCGAAGCGATTCGCAAAATCTCGAGCCCAGCAACGCGCGCATCAAGGGCTATCAGGCCGTGATGATTGAAGTGAAGCAGCGATTTGAATCCAAATTTAAAGAAGATCAAAAAGCCATGGAAGCGGCTGGAATTCAAACAAAGCCTTCAAATCAGCGCGAGGATGACACCCGCGTGTTGAGCGCGTATGAAAAATTAAAGAAAGAGATTGGCGACAAACAAAGTGAAATCGATGCGCAAGCCGCCGCCGCGCCAACAAAGGACGCTTCCTCTGCGCCAACGAATCCCGATGATAAATCAAAGCCGGTTGTGGATCCAAAGGACGAAAAACGAGCGGGCGTAAATATGTCGCTGGAAGAGTACGCGTTGGTGTTGAAACACGGCAAGCAAATTGACTCCATGACCGGTGAGGAAAAGAATCGCCTGAATGAATTATTGTCGGAAGGCCAGCGCGCCATGTACGAGGGCAATTCATTTGTCGCGGAAAAAAGATTTGAAGTCGCATTGGCGATCCGCCCCAACGACCCGTTGGCGATGGCGGGTTTATTGCATTGTCAAATCAGCGCCAATCTTCCAAACTCGTCGGCAATGACGTTGAAGAAGTTATTCACAGAGCATCCGGAAATGATGGATGTGAAGTGGGGTTCACAAGCAATTCCGCCGCGCCCACGATTGGAGAAATCACTCGCTGAAGCAAGTCGCCGAATTGTTCTTGGCAGAGACGCGTCGCAGTATGGATTGTTGCAGGCCTACATCGGACATTTGTTGAATGATCAAGACGCGGTCACGGCGGGTTTATTCGCGATGCGTGGAAATGTGGGTGACGAGCATATGGCCGTGATTTTGCGCAAATTATGGGTGGATCCAGCCACCGATATGTCGCCACAAAGAATAATTCCGCCCGCCTCGCCAACTCCGTGATCTTTTTGAATCAACGTAAATCGGCGGCGGTTTTCACGCCAAGGTTTTGAAAAATAGCGCGCGTGGCGTCGCTTTTATTCAACGTGTACAGATGGATTCCGCGCACGCCTTTGTCAAGCAAAGCCATGCATTGCTCCGTTGCCCAATGAATACCAACTCGCTCAACGGAGGCCGCGTCATCGCCACAACGTTGCACCGCGCGCAATAATTTCGCCGGGAATTTAGTGCCGCCAGCTAAATCCGCCATGCGCTTTAATCCCGCGATGCTCGTAACGGGCATAATGCCAGCCATCACTGGAATCTGAATACCCGCGAGTTGGCATCGTTCTTGCCAATCAAAAAATGCGGCATTATCAAAAAACAATTGGCTGCAAATGTAATCCGCGCCCGCGTCCACTTTGGCGCGCAAGTGATCCATTTGCAGCAATGTGTTGGGAGTGTCCGGGTGGCCCTCGGGAAATCCCGCCACGCCAATTCCAAATCCGCGTGGATCCGGGTGAATGCCGCGCTCATTGAATTTGCGGATGAATCGCACCAAATCAATGGCGTGTGGAAAATCGCTCGCGGTTTGTCCGGCTTGCGGCGCATCGCCGCGCAACGCCAAAATATTGGAGACACCGCACTGCGCGTACTGGGTTAAAATATTTTCGATGTCGCCACAAGTGTGGTTGGCGCAGGTGAGATGCGGAATTGGATCAAGTTTGGTTTGGGTTTTCAGACGAACCACAAGTTCATGCGTGCGCGCGCGCGTGCTGCCCGCGGCGCCATACGTGACGCTGACAAACGAAGGCTGCAAACGCTCAAAGTCCGCGATCACGTGAAAGAGCGAGTCCCATCCCGCGTCGTTGCGCGGCGGAAAAAACTCAAAACTTGCTGTGACCGAGTCGCGTTTGAGAATGTCCGCAATATGCATGCGGATAGTCTATTGTGAATCTTCGCAATGCCTAATTCAGATCGCATCTCCAAACCCACTGGCCGACGAATGAGCCTTTATCTTCGCGTGCTGCACTCCCGTATTGATCAGGCGAATGCGGCGATTAGCAGCAAGGAGTTGGGCGCGCAAACCGGCGTGAAGGACGCGCAAGTGCGCAAGGATTTGGCTTGCTTTGGTTCCCTTGGGCGGCCCGGCGTTGGATATGGCGTGAGTGAATTGCACAATCAACTGCGCAAAGCCATGGGAATGGATCAAACTTGGAAAACGGTTCTGGTGGGTACGGGAAATATTGGGCGCGCCTTGTTGGCGTATCCGCGCTTTCGAAATGAGGGGTTTGATTTCGCTGCCGCATTTGATCAAGACAAGAAAGCCGTGGGCAAGCGTATTTCGGGTCTGACAATTCAATCCATGGACGAGTTGAAAAGAACCGTGAAGAAATCGTCCGCTTTGATAGGTTTGATCGCGGTGCCGCCAGCCGCGGCCGCAACGGTGGCGCAGATGTTGGTGGACGCCGGCATTCGTGGCATTCTTAATTTTGCGCCGGTGCGTCTGCATCTGCCACAAGGCGTCGCCGTGGTGAATGTGGATTTCACCGACGCGCTTGAGCAACTTGCGTTTGAGATTCGATTGGTAAAAGCCGATGTGAAGGTGGTGAAATGAGAAACTTTTTAAGTAGCTTGGGAATTGCGGCGATGGCTTTGGCGGGCTGCCATGCGACGGTATTTACGCCAAGTCCAGCCGACGCGTTGCGTGAACAAGTGCAAGAACTTGAAGCCAAGAATTCCGCGCTGGAGTCGCGCGTGGAGGAATTGAACGCTCAACTTTCAAGCAAGAGCGAGGCCGCGGCAAAGCCGGGCGCAATCCCGACCATCACACCGGAGTTGGAGCAAGCCACGCCGCACGTGGCCAAAATTTCCATTGGAAGTTTGTCCAGGGTGGTGCCTACATCAGCGCCTTCAGCGATGGCCGCGCAACCCGGGGAACTTGTGGTCTTTATGAATGTGTTCGACGGAAAGGACCGCGCATTTCAATTGACTGGAACCGTGGATCTTGAAGCCAGCGCGCACGCGCCGGGAGGAAAAGTTGTCTCTTTGGCGTCAAGCCATTGGGGACCCTTGCAATTGCGGGACGTCTATCGAAGTGGCTTTGGGACCCCGCACTATTCCTTGCAGGTGCCCATAGTGGTGCCCGCCGACATGCACGACGCCACGCTTTTGGTTGTGGTGACCTATGTGGATGGCTGGACGGGTAGAACGTTAAAGACCGAGCGCGCCATGCCGTGGCCGATTGATGATTTTCTAGCGGAAATACCGAGCAAAGTAGAATGATTATCATGCAAATCGCTATGCGTTGTATTGAAAGCATTCAACTCCCCAAAGTTTGCGCGCGAGCCACTATGAATTGTGGTCGGCGTGTGTTGATCACCATCTCTATCGCTATTGGTGGATTCATTTGCATGTCGGGCTGTCAAAAAGTTCTCTTTCCCGAGAGCGAGCCGCGCAATCAGTTTGA
This sequence comes from Planctomycetaceae bacterium, assembly GCA_947480055.1. Taxonomy (GTDB): domain Bacteria; phylum Planctomycetota; class Phycisphaerae; order Phycisphaerales; family SM1A02; genus SYAC01. The sequence continues at coordinate 5,992 of CANKBX010000073.1, read as the reverse complement.
ACGATCCGACAACTTGCGTGACCGCTTCACGCCAGTGACGGAGCCCGATGTGTTTGGAACTCCCAAGCCAGCGTTGCGCGCGCGCCTCTCTCCGCCTGCGGGTTAAGTCGCCGTGAAAATAAAATTAAATTTTGCCAAAGCCAATTCAAGATTTGTCCGATAGTGGTGTTGAGGAAATTTTTATGTCTCTAAGAATTCCAATCTTCAATACAACGACAATTCAACGCGCCATGACTCGACGAACAAATATTGTGTGGGCGGGCTTCGCTGCGGCGGCCGCAATCACAAGTAGTTTGTTGGTTCTTGGAGATGCAAATGGACCAAAGCCCTTGGCCATGGCCAGCGTGGTTATTGGCGCAAGCGACGCGAGCATTCTTCCGCGCGAAGCGAAGTTGGACCATCAACGTTGGACATCGATTGTGATTCATCACTCAAGCACGCCCGCCGGCGACGCCGCTTCGGTGGCGCGGCTTCAAGGAGCCAGGGACGCAAGTGGAATTGGCTATCACTTTATTATTGGCAACGGACAGGGAATCGCCGATGGATATATAGAGGTTGCAAGCCGTTGGAATCGCCAAGAAGCTGGCGCGCATGTCGCGTCGATCACCAAACATAATGGCAATGGCGCAATGTTGGTTTCGCATCAACGCATGCCTTCAGCCGATGATTTGAATCGACACGCCGTGGGAATTTGCCTGATTGGTAATGGAGATCGAAGGCCATTCACCGACAATCAAATGCGGGAGTTGGCGACACTTGTTCGACGTCTGCAAAAAGAATTGAACATAAGCGCCGACCATGTTTACTTGCATAGTGACGTGGCGGGCGTGAGCAGTCCGGGCCGATTTTTTAGCGCCGCGGATTTTGAAGCCCAACTTGTGCAAACCAAATCTTGACCTGAATCACGCTTGTTCTTAAAGCCGGGGTTAGAATTTCTGCAATTGAATCAGTAAATACAAGCGAATTTTGATAAGGCGATTGAATTACAGCGAAGGTTTTGTTAACCTCAACGGGCTCAATATCGTAAGTTTTGAAGTCCCATTTTTAAATCGTCGAACAACATAGTTATTCAAATGTCACAACTTCCAATAGAACTATTTGGTCATCGAGTCATCGCCAAAATTGGAACTGGGGCGGCAAGCGAGGTTTTTGTTGTTCAAGACATGAAGACCAAGCAGGTTTGGGCGTTGAAGTTGGTGGTGTTGGCGGACGAAAAATCAGATCGATTCATTGAGCAGGTTGAAAAGGAATATGACATTGGTTCCAAATTGGAGCATGCCAACATTCGCGCCATTCATAAAATATTACGCACCAAAAAATTATTCAAAACCACCGAAGTTGGCTTGTTGATGGAATTGGTGGACGCTGAAACCTTGGATGATCAACATCCAGAAAGCGTGGGCATGGCCGCGCGCTTGTTTGCCCAAGTGGCCCGCGGGCTTGAGCACATGAATGAGCGGGGATTTGTGCACGCGGATATGAAGCCAATCAACGTGATGGTGACTGGCGAACAACAAGTGAAGATTATTGATTTAGGACAAGCTTGCGCCGTGAATGAAGTGAAGAAAAGAATTCAAGGAACGCTTGGGTACATCGCGCCAGAGCAGGCCCATCTTCAGGCGATCACGGCCCAAACAGACGTGTACAACTTTGGAGCCATGGTGTACAAAGTTCTCGCGGGAGAGATTATTCCAACCGCTTTGCAAATTGGCTCCGACGGCGTTTCCATGTCGGCCGTGACGCCCAGCATGGTGAAACTTCCAACGCCGCTGAATAAGAAACGCGTTGGAATTCCCGATGAATTGAGCGATCTGGTCCAGGAGTGCATACAACTGAAACCGCAAGATCGCGTGCAGGGAATGGGCCAAGTTGCCGAACGATTGGAACTGATTGTGTCCGCGCTTGGCGATACGCATATGGGCATGCGAGCGGTTGGCGCCAAGTAACGGCGCCAAGTAACGGCACCAATGCAATCGCCAATACGCGTGCAAGTAACAGTTACACTTGTCGCAGGTTGCATCCAAAGATGAAGTCATCCAGCGACGATAAATGGGATATTCGATTTCTTTTGCTCGCCGATCAGATCGCGACATGGAGCAAGGATCCAAGCCGTGGTGTCGGCGCGATTATTGTGAGCGCGGCCAAACAAATTGTGGCGACGGGTTTTAACGGTTTGCCGCGAGGCGTTGAGGATCGCGCTGAGCGATTGGAGCGGCCAGCCAAATACGAATTGATTGTGCACGCGGAAATGAACGCCATTATTCAATGCGCCCGCAATGGTGTGAGCCCGCTTGGGTGCGCCATGTTCACCAGTTTTTCGCCGTGTGTTGCGTGCGCTATTGGCATGGTGCAAGCGGGCATTTCTCGCGTGGTGACGTGGGAGCCTGATCTTGTTGGCGCCGACGCGCATTGGCTTGAGAGCATTCGCAAAGCGCAAAGCGTGCTCAGCGAAAGTGGCGTCGCGTATGAAGTGCGAACGCGTCCCGCGCCGGTTTCACATTCGATTGGGTGAGTCCATGCCCAGCAGCGAAAGCCCTTGCGCCAAGACGCGCTTGGTTAAGAGCGACAGCCGCAAGCGGGCGAGGCGTGTGGCTTCATCGGGCGCCTTAAGAACTGGACAAGCTTGATAAAAAGTGGCGTAGCAATTGGCGAGTTCATGAAGCGCCGCGCACACGCGTTGCGGCGAGCCAAGATCGGCGGCTGATTTTATGGTGGCCGGAAAAGACAGAATGGCTAGGACAAGCGCGCGCTCGGCGGGATGGTCGAATTTCCACGCGGAGTTTGAAATCGCGGAGTCCGCCGCGTCGCTCTTGGAGATCAGACTGGCGATGCGCGCGTGGGCATATTGAATGTAGGGACCCGTGTCGCCTTCAAAGGCGATCATGCGATCAAGGTCGAACACATAATCCTTGATTGGGTCGCCTGAAAGATCCGCGTACTTCACGGCGGCAATGCCAACGGCTCGGCCAATGGCGGCGATTTCGTGCTCGGTGGTTCCTTGTGTCGGCGAATCCGTTTGCGTGGCGCGAAGTTTCACTTGATCAGTGCCGCGTTGAATCGCCTCATCCAGCAACGCCTTCAGCGTGAATAATTCTCCGCTACGGGTTTTCAACGGCTTCTTGTCTGTGCCAAGCACGCTGCCAAACGCCAGATGCGAAAGTTTGCATTGGGTGCCATCGGCGAGTTTGTTCCAGCCAATCAAATGTATGGCGTTGAAGACATCGCGAAAGTGGTCGCGTTGGCGGGCATCCACCACATAAATAATTTCACCGGCGTGAAGTTGGGCCACGCGATAATGAACCGCCGCAAGATCCGTGGTGGCATAAAGAAATCCGCCGTCCGCCTTGCGAATGATCAAAGGTCTTTCTTGTTCGGCAATGCGAACGATGAGGGCGCCTTGATCTTCTTGGGCAAGACCGTGGTCAATGAAAGACTGAACGGTTGGCGCGAGTTTGTCGCGGTAAAAACTTTCGCCGCGCGAATGTTCGTTGGTCAATCGCACGCCAAGCACGCGCGCGATTTCAAGAACATCCGCCATGGTGACATCGATCAGCTGCTGCCACGCGGCAACGGTGGCGACGTCGCCGGACTGAAGTTTCAGCAGCGTTGACTTCGCGTCTTGCTCGGCGGCAATAGCGCTTTCTTGCTGTGTTTCAAGCTCTATGACACGGTGGGAGCCGGCGCCACGGGTGCGCGCGGCTTCAAGTCCAGCGGTGTCGGTGGCGGCTTCAAGTTGGGCCGCGCGATACGCGTGGTTGAGATCCGCAAGCGTGAGTGATTTCAGATCGCGCTTCTGACGACGCAGCGCCGACATGGTCATGGCGATAGGAAGTCCCCAATCGCCAAGATGATTCTCACGAAAAACTTTGCGACCGAGCCGCTCGTGCAGGCGCGCAACGACATCGCCAAGAATGGTGCTGCGTAAATGGCCGACATGCATTTGCTTGGCCACATTCACGCCGCACAAATCAACCACAATCGCGTGGGGCAACGGCGCGGGTTCAATTCCAAGATCATCCATGTCCACGCGATCAAGCATGGTTTGCAGCGCCGATTGCGCAAGCTTGATATTGATGAAGCCAGGGCCGGCGATTTCCGCGGTGCCCAACGCGGAAAGTGGAGTGGCCGCGAGAATTTTTTCCGCAACGTCGCGGGGATTTCCCTTGATGGCGCGCGCGATGGAAAGCGCGGCGTTGCATTGATAGTCGCCATGCGCGGGATCGCCGCTGAACTTTATTTGCGGGTCCGCCTTGGCGGCGTCCTCGCTGATCGCGGCGGCGATGCCCTTGCGGAACGCTTGTTCAAGATCAAACTTGGGATCGCATGACGCCATGATTTGAGTCTAGCGACGGGCGGGATTTTGTTTTGCGTTGAGAATAAATTTGCGGCTGTTGTACAGGGCGTCAAGGCGGGCCATTGGAATTCCCGTGCCCTCATCTTCGTCGGACAGTTTGGTGGCGGCAAGTTCCAGCATGGCAATCATGCTTGCAAAATCATTGATCGAAATAAATTCTTGTCCCACGCGCGCTTTTGTTTTTCCCTTGAGCACGCCGTCAATGTCGCACATGTTGTGGTAATTGCCCAGAGGAAGGCAAAGACATGTGCTTTCAAATCCATGCGCGGAAAATGCGGTGGCTTCACAGGCGCCGCCAGGCATGAGTTTGCGCTGATACATGAAAGCGGGATTTAGTTTTTTGTGCTCGTCGTAAATAAGGGCGAGCGCGTTGGTGAGTTTGGGAGAAAAGACGCTGGCGCGGTCGCCCACGCGAAGAATGGCGCCGCCACCAATTGGACTATCCACCGGGAAAGAACGTGAATTTTCTAGGCACAAAAGACGCGCGTTGCGCGGCACTAATTTGCTGTGAATGCTGTGGAGCGCGCCGATGAAGCCAATTTCTTCAGCGCGCGTGAAAAGCAACCCAACATGCGGGGCGCTCTTGGATTTTAAAAGACGATCAAACACGGCGAGCGCGGCGGCCGCGGCGGCAAGATCATCGCACGCGTTTGTGTGCAGTGTGTCGCGCGTAATTCTTGCTTTAAGCAGTCGCCACCGCGCGATGTCGCCAAGCGCAATCGCTGATGTGGCCAACTTTAATCGCGCGGTGTACACGGGAAAAATTGAATCGCCTTTCAAGCGACCCGTCACGGTGGCTGTGTGTCGTTTGTCATCGGCGTCAATCACTTCAATGGAGACATTCTTGAAATACGGCTCGTGCACGCCGCCACGAAATTCCAATTCCAGAGTGAGCGCATTCACCACGCGCGTTACCACAAACGCGGGGTGGTCCATGTGCGCCGTGATCAGCAATGGACGGCGCTTGTTGTTGAAGGCGCGCTGGGCGATCAAAATATTTCCGCCGTCGTCATATGTCACAAGCAGTTTGGTGGCGCGCGTGGCGATCCATGCTTGAATAAAAGCGATCACCGAATCCTCGCGGCCGGCGGCGGTTGGCAACGCGGTGAGTTGCAATAATTGGCGTCTTTCGTCCTGTGATGTCTTCATGCGGCTCTCCAAATGTAAAGCGAAATCATGACCCAAAGCGGGGGAATTGTGTTGAGTTACAAACTACACTCACGCCATGCCGCTTGCCTCTATTGATGAAATCCTGAAGGAACTGTCCGCCGGTCGCGCCATTGTTCTGGTGGACGATGAGCAGCGTGAGAACGAGGGCGACTTTGTGGTGGCCGCGGAAAAAATCACGCCTGAAATGGTGAATTTTTTAACGCGCATTGGCGGCGGATATTTATGCGTGGCTCTTGACGGCGTGATTTGCGATCGGCTTGAACTGGATTTGGCGGCGTCGCGCAACAACGCGCGCAGTACCGCATTCACGGTGAGCGTGGAGGGACATCCGCGCCACGGAATTGGAACCGGCGTGAGCGCCAAGGATCGCGCAACCACAATTCGTTTGTTAAGCGATCCAACCACGGAGTCCGCGGACTTCACGCGCCCTGGTCACGTGAATCCATTGCGCGCGCGCGATGGCGGCGT
>CANKBX010000072.1 GCA_947480055.1 Planctomycetaceae bacterium | reverse complement strand
CGATGTATTGCATTGGCGCGCTTGTGCCGGCGCCGGCGTCCACCACGATTGTGTATTCCATGGCGCCGTTCTTCTTCAGCGTGTCCACAACATTGGCCACGGTTGAATCTTTCTGACCAACAGCCACATACACGCACACAACGGCGTCAGGTGTTCCCCAATATTTTTTCTGATTGATGATGGCGTCAATGCACACGGCGGTCTTGCCGGTCTTGCGATCACCAATGACAAGTTCGCGCTGGCCACGACCCACGGGAATCATGGAATCAACGGCTTTCACGCCGAATTGCAGCGGTTCCGTCACAGGCTGACGCTCTTTAATGCCCGGAGCAACAATGTCAACCTTCATGCTGGCGGTGGCTTTAATGGCCGGACCGCCGTCGATTGGATTGCCAAGCGCGTCCACCACGCGGCCAAGAAGTTCTGGACCAGCTGGCACTTCAAGCAAGCGACTGGTGCTGCGAACGGTGTCGCCTTCGCGCACGCGCGTGGCGTTGCCGAAGATGGCCACGCCGACCATGTCGGTTTCAAGGTTCATGATTTGGCCGGTCACAACTCCGCCTTCGGAGTCGAACTCAACCAGCTCGCCGCTCATGGCTTTGCTTAAGCCATACACGCGCGCAATGCCGTCGCCAATTTCAACCACTTGCCCCACTTCGGAGATTTCAAGTTGCTGGCTGAATTGCTCAATTTCTTTTTTGATGACCGATGTGATTTCGTCTGTTTTAATTTTCACTGGTGTACCTCTGTGTTCAATCTATAAAAGTGTGGTGGAAGAAAGTTGTGTGTACGAAAATATTTACTGCTTGCTCGCGCCGCCATCCATGAAACGATCTGGAGAAACGGCGAAGTCTTGTCGTGCTGAATCAATCATGGCCGCCTGCATGCGGCGCAAACGAGTGGCCACGCTGCCATCGATGAGTTGATCACCGATGCGAAGCTTGATGCCGCCAATCATGCTGGCGTCTTTGTAACTGTGAAGAACGGCTTCCTTGCCATAAGTGGCTTTAATTCTGCTGGAAACGCTGGCGGCCACTTCGGCGTCAATGGCGCCGCCGTTGACGGTGTACACGTCCACTTCCAACTTGCCAAAACGTTCTTGCATGAGTTGGTCAAACGCGTCGCCCACTTCAAGCAAGTGACCCACGCGGCTCTTGCGGCTCAGAATAAGAATGAACTTCATCAGCAGGTCGCTGATGTTGCCCTTGAGAATATTTTGCAAACTGTGCTCGCGCTTCTTGGCGTCCACGATTGGGCTTTGCAGAAAATGACGAAACGGCGCGTTGGCGCGAACCAACTCGCACAACTCGTCAAGCTCCTCGCCAATTTCGGCGGGAACATTCGCGCCCGCGGCCAAAGCCAGCGAGAGCAAACTCTCGGCATACATTTTCGCGACTCGATCCACTTGTGCGGGCATTTGATTCCTGTTGAGTGAGTGAATGTTTATTGTCAGCGCAACTCAGTGCGTGTAAGAAATGAATTCAGTGACTTGAATCAGTGATTTGGCGCGCGGCGCGCTTTAGCGGCTTGTCATTTCTGAAAGGCTTTCATCAACCAATCGCTTTTGATCACTTGGTTGAATCTCGCGCTTGAGAATTTTTCCAGCCACGGTTGTGGCCAATGTGGCGGCGACCGCGTGAATTTCCGCAAGCGCCGTGCGCTTGGCACTTTCAAGTTCTTGCGTGGCGCGAAGTCGCATGTCATCCAACTCGCGTTGACTGCGGGTGCGCAATTCATCGGCTTGACGATCGGCTTCTGCGCGCGCCTTTCGAATCATGTCGTCGGCGGCGGTGCGGGCCTCTTCAAGGCGCTTCTCAAATTCGCTTTGTGCGGCCTTGGCTTTGGCTTGGGCGGCTTCGGCGGCGCGAATTTCGCCCAGGATTTTTTCATCACGGGCATCAAGCGCCTTGGTGATTTTGGGCCACACAACAAATGCGAATGTTCCAAAGGCGACCAAGAACACCGCGACGGTGCTAAAGGCTGGAAGCAACTTGAAGCTGAGCGGACTTGCTTCGGCGGCGGCTTCATTGGCAAGAATAAAAATATTCATAAGAACCTCTCAAGCGAAATGCAATCGCAACGTGATCACCGCCGCGATTATGGAAGTGCGCAAGGCCGACGCGGAATTACTTCCGCGTCGGCCCGCGCCTGATCAATTATTTAACGAAACCGATGAGCAAACCAACAACCACGGCGAAGAGCGCAACGCCTTCAACCAGAGCCGCGGTCAAAATCATTTGAATGAAGATCTTGCCGGCCATTTCTGGTTGACGGGCAATGCTCTCCACGGCGCTTCCGCCGATTTTGCCGATGCCGATGCCGGCGCCGACGGCCGCAAGACCAGCGGCGAGTCCGCCACCGATTCCAAGGCCCCAGTTCACCGCGCCAACGGCGGCAACCGCGTCAGCCGCCATGGCTGGTGATGCGGCTAACAAGGTCATTCCGAGTGCTGTCATTCCAAGGGTCACGATGTTCTTCATTACAAGGTCTCCAGTGTCAAGTGTCATGATGCTGTGGGACGCATCGGGGTTTCATTTCAAGCCTGTGTTCCCGCAAACAAAGGCGTTTTCCGAAAGGGTTCACGCGAACCCAATTGTTCTTCCAAAAGTTCATTCAGTGATTCAGTGAGCGGCCGCCGTCGCGCCATCCAACTCGTGCGCTTCAGCTTCCTCTTCGTGGTGGCTCATTAAACTAATGAACACCGCGCTCAGGAACATGAACACGAACGCTTGCAAGAACGCGACGAAGAGTTCCATGAAAGTAATCAAGATTGCGAAGATGCCGGACACCAGTGTCACGCCGGCGGTGGCCAGACCGTTGTTGGTGCCGGCCCAAGTCATGCCGCCGAACATCAACAATGTCGCGAGCAATGTGTGCCCACCAAACATGTTGGCAAAAAGTCGAATGCACAATGCGGCTGGCTTGATGATGAGCCCCAGCACTTCAACCACGAAAATAATTGGCACCACAAGCCAAAGACCTTTTGGACCCGCGACCAATTCATGGCCGCCGCACAAATGTTCCAGCCAACCCTTCACGCCAAGTTCGCGGAAGCCGTGCGCTTGAATCACAATGAACACAAAGAACGCAAGCACCGCGTTCACCGCGATATTGGCCGTGGCCGTTCCGCCCACCACCGCAAGTTGAGCGTCCTCAATCCATGTTCCAGTGATGAGCTGCAAATCCTGCATTGGAACCATGCCGATTAAATTCAGCGACAAAATCAGGAAGAACAGCGTTAAAAGAAACGGCGCGAATTTGTGCGCGTCTTTCTTGCCCATCATTGGCGTCAACATGTCGTCGCGCAGATACAGGCACATGACTTCGATCACTTGCGCAATGCGGCCGCGCGATAAATAGCGGCGATGACCCAGCGCCTCTTTGCCCGTGGAAATATTTTTGCTGGCGTACAGCAACACCGCAACGAACGCGATCAATCCAACAAACAGCGTGACCACTTGCAGCGTGAGGCCGCTGTATGGCTCCATTCCGCCAATGCGCACAGGCGCATCAAGCACGTGACTGACTGGATTGTTGCCAGAGGCGAGTAGGAATTGCATGGGTGATTCTGAAGTGAGTTAAGTGAACAAGATTGGTGCGCGAATGAAATGTTCAAGCGCGCCGCGTGAAAGTGAGAGGCGGAAATTACTTCCTTTATGGTTTCCGTGTGGAAGCTGTCTGCCGTGAAACTGATTTCGCCACAATGATGGCCTCCGCAAGAAGTCCAACCATGGCCCAAACCACCCCTCCAACCAGCACCGTAAGGGCGGGCAGATGGGAGTAGAAGTATATAGAGATGAGCAGAATTGGTGCCCCAAGAACTCGCACAACGGTGCTGCCGAGCCACCAAAGCATCCAGTCGCTGGCGGGGCGGCGCTTCCAGGGTTGCATGCCAAAGAAAATGACCGCCCACAATATGGTGATTGCGCCGGATGACGCGAGCAATCCACGGGCGGATTCGGGTGGCGCCTGCCAACTTTCCCACGGCAGTATTTTTGTAAGTACCGACAAAATAAGCATTAACAAGAACAATCCGGCGACTTGCATTACGGGCATCGCGAATATTGGCTCGCCCTTGAGCGGTCCAGACTGGGAAGTTTGCGCTTGCGCCGTGGCCGATCCAGAAAGCGTTCCTTGCGTGAGGCTGTCTATAGATGAATGCCCTGAAGATAAATGCCCAGGGCGCAACGAAGGCGGTTCTGGCGCCGAAACTGGCGGCTGGATTTGTTCAGAATCAGCCATTTTTGCCGCCGTTTTGTGGTTTTTTGCTAGGGCCTTCTAGTTCGCTGTTCAATTTCAGGGCACTTCGCAGAAAAGTGGTAATTCCAACCAATACGCCTGCGCCCGCGCCACCAATAATTCCCCAGTGGCCCAAGTTTGGAAAGAAATAGTCCACGCCCCACCCCAAAGCCACGCCAGCCACCACCTGACTAGAGAATTCCCAACCCAGCGCCGCCATTTTCCAACCAATGCGAGTTTCCTTCAGGTCGCGATTGCGCCGCGCGGCGGGTGAAAGCGGGATCAATCGCTTGGGGGAAAATGGCGCAAGACGCGGCGATTTGAACTGATCGCCTGAATCATTTTGGGAATCGCTGTTGGAATTGCCCGCGGAATCGCCATCGCCATCACCCTGCGAATCCGAATCAAAGTTGTTGTCAGAGGCTGGCATGGATTTCATGGAAGCCTACACTTCAACGCCAATCACCGAGACACCCCCATGGCAATTCCAGACGACCAAATTATTGATGTGACTGAGAGCAAACTCAACCGCTCCGAGAATCTTTTTGTTGTGTCGGTGTTCAAGGGGCTTGGCACCACCATGCGCCACGCGTTTGAAAACTTTGGTCGCAACGGTTCCACCAAGAAAAATGTTTGGGTGGTGCAATATCCAGAGCAGAAGCGCGACGATCGCCCTGTTGAGGAAGGCGGACAGTTCCGTCCCAATTTCCGCGGCGTGCATCGCTTGAATAAAGATGAGGATGGCCGCGTGAGATGCGTTGCGTGCTTTATGTGCGCCACGGCGTGCCCCGCGAATTGCATTCACATTGTGGCGGATGAAAGTCCGTGGGATGACCGCGAGAAATATCCCAAGCAATTTGACATTGACGAGTTGCGCTGCATTTACTGCGGCATGTGCGAGGAAGCGTGCCCGGTGGACGCAATTGAACTGACGCCGCATTACGAGATCACGGGTTTGTCGCGCCAAGAGTTGATCTTTGACAAGTCAAAGTTGCTGCAGGTGTACGACCAGACTATTGGCGAAAAGCCGATGTGAGCGCGGCGCGGATACGCGAGATTGAAAAAATTGCGTGAGTGAATTCGGCAACGCATTGCGATCGTGGCTGGCTTATTCAATTCACCCGATCGCGTGAACGGTGCGGAGCAATACCAAATTAGTTTTTTGGTTTCTTCAAAAACTTGTCAAGCAATCCGCCGACAACATCTTTTTGTTGCGGTGGCGGCGAACCTGCTGGTGGTGGTGTGGTGGTTGTGTCCGAGCCAGATTTTCCGCCAAGAATTCCCTCGGCGATGCTGCCAAGGCCTTTGAGCAAATCTTCGCCTTTTGGCAAATCCAGATTGGGCTCCACTTTCATTTGCAATTGATCGCCTTGAAGCGGCCCAAAGAATGTCACTTTCACCTGAACAGCCTGGCGCATTTGCGCCGTGGTGCTTCCCAAAATATTGTTGATGTTGCCAAATGATTTTCCAAGCAAGCCGTTACCAGCCATGGCATTGGTGACGCCTTCAAGCGGATAGCGCACCCTGATGAAATTGGCGAACGGCGGATGCGACGCGAGATTGATGTCGGCTTCGGAAAAAATAGTTTGCTGCCAACTGTTGCCAACTCTGGCCACTTGAATTGTGAAATCCTTGTAGGTGAGAATGCCCTTGTTGATTTCGCCGTTGAGCGGCGAGAGCAAGCCCGGAATGGTGGACTTATTGTCCTTCACCGTGGCAAGATTCATAAGACTGATCAACTGCCCACTTTTTTCCAGTTCCACTTCGCCAATATCTATGGTGAAGCGCGCGTCGGTCTTGGCCATGTCAAATGGAAGTGGCGCGCGCACTATTGTGACCGTGGTATTGATGGCTTTGTTTTTAAATTCAATGTCGCCAAGAATTGGATTGATGGGGCGCAAAATATTTTCGCGCATATTTAAATCGGGGCGCAATTGAAAAGTGATGGCTTCGGTTGGCACGACAATGATTTGTGAATCAACGATGCGAACCGCGGGAATATCCAGCGTGAGCGTGGGACTTTCAATATGGCCCTTGAAGCGGTCGGAGGCTTCGAAACCAGTTTGACCGGCGAGCTGAACGCTGAACACTGGTCCCGCGAGATTTTGAATGAAGCCGTCGCCCTCGGTAATGGCGTCGATCAGCGAGGATGGAAACTCGCTGATGTTGATGCCCGCCACCAATTTCATGGTGGACACATTCAACTTGCCATTTGGTCCAGTGAGATTTTGCGCCTTCAACTTCACGCTCATGGGCTTGGTTGGTTGCCCACTGGAGGCAAGCGCGCCGGTCAGATTCACTTGCGCGCTTTCCGCGCCGTTGGTTTGCACGGAAATATCCGTGGCGGAAAAATTTAATGTGGCAACATTTTCTGGCTGCGCCTGCTGTTTGCTCGGCGCGGCTTTTTGATCTTTAGTGGACGATGACAAAAGCGCCGTGGCAAATGTCACTTGAAATGGATCGATGCGCGCGTTGGTTGCAAGAGCCGCACCAACCGCGAACGGGTTCAATTCGCCATTGACGGACGGAATTTTTATGGCCGCAATATCCAGCGACACATTGATATCGCTTAATTTACGAACAGGGGATTTTTGTGGACCGCGATCCAAAATATTTCGCACGGCGTCACCGGGCATGCTTGCATTGGCGGAACTTTTTGCCAAAGTGATGGAACCATTGGCGGCGCGATCGCCGTTGATGTTGGCTTTAACGCGACCTAAATCCGCGTCTAGCGCGAAGGTGATGGCGCTGGCCTGCGCGCCAATATTCGCCTTGAATTTGCCTGAATTCGACGCGCCGGCGGTGGTCCACTCGGGCACATCGCCAAGGCCGGCGAGGTGGGCGATGCGCTGCACGGCCACTTCGCTGGCGGTCACGGACGCGTTCCATTTGTCGGCGGATTGCATTTTAAATTCGCCCGCAAGTTTTGCGGCAACACCGGTGGAATCAAAAAGATCCGTGCTGAGCGTGGCGGCTACGGCGCCGTTCACGGAAAGTGGACCGGAGAAATTTACGCGCGTGTTTTTAGCGAGAATTGTTTCACTCACGCCGCTGATGTTTGAGATTGACAGCGACGCAATGGTGACGGCGACATTTGACGCGGGCGAATTTAAATCACGCTCCACTGTCGCTTGAACATTGAGATTGTTGATGACGGCGTTGCCAGCGCCACCCGGAAGTCCGTTGGCGCTTAGCGCGGCCGCCGTCACGGTGCCCTTGAAAGTTTGCGGTCCATCAATATCAAGATCGCCCTGAACCACAAGGCCCTTCAGCGTGGCGGCTCCCGCAAGTTCTGGCGCCTTGGCAATGGAGAGTTGTTCCACGGCAAGTGAAACTGGACTTGGCTTGAAATCAGTCAAGCCTTTTTCTAGCGCGGGGCGATCCATCTTGATTGGACCAGCGGCAAGCACGCACTTTGCGGGCGCGGAAAGTTTCACCGCGCCTTCGCTCGCCCAGTCAGCCAACGCGGGTGAAAGCGTGATGGTGGTGTTGTCAAGCGTGATTGAAGCAATGTTTGAATCCCAAGCGGCGTTGATGTTCATCACGCCTGGAACGGTTTGCGCGTTGATGTTGAGCGTGCCACTTTCAAATGAACCCGCAAGAGTGGACTTGATCGTTGAGACGCCGGGCTGAACCTTGCGCAAAATGTCCATGAATTTGGCTGGAATGCCGGGCAAATACGTGGGGTCAAACGGACCCAATTGCGTGTTGCCCGCGACTTTCATTTGCTTGAAGGCGAACTGCTTGTCGCGCATCAAAGCAGTGATATTGGCGGTGACACTTACGGGCGCGCCATTGAGCGTGGTGCCAAATGCGAAGTCAACCTTGTCGGCCAGTGGCGCCGCGGACACCGTGACACTAAGTGGTCCCATGGCAACAGGAGCAATTCCCTCTTGAATAAATTGCGCGGCGCCAACCTTTACAGAGCCCTGCGCTGTGAGATCCGCCAAATTAAATTGGCCATTGTCGCCGACTGGCGGAATATAAAAACTTTGCAGCGCGATTGAAAGCGGCAGCGGCTGCAGCGTGTCAACATTGAATTGCTTCAGAAGTTGCGGTGACAATTTCGCCGCAAGCTGAGTGGTCTTTCCGTGAACCGCGCCTGTGTTCACATCAATGCTTGCGGCGCTTTGCAATTGAATCTGCGCGCAAGTGAGCGTGAGATCAAAACCTGTGGCGCTATTGGTGGCGGCCTGCAATGAAATAGTTGGACCAACATCACGCACCATGTTGATGGGCGTGCCTTGCGTGAATTTTTCAAACAGCGAGGTTGGAATATTTTGCGCCTGCGCGGAGCCGGCCCATGTGCGCGGATCCTTGGCCCAGGTTGCAATTGGATCCTTGGAGTTTGGACGTACAGCCTGCAATTTGGCGGCGATTGTGGCCGGCTGTCCATTCACGGAAATAGCGACATTTGCCTGTAAATCAATCGGTTTTGCGAAAGCGGCATCGATGGAGAATTTGGCCTGGGTAATTTCGGCCTGGGAATCAAGCAACGGCAAAAGGACGCCATCAACTTGGGCGTTCAGTGATCCCGTGATTGCAACGGGATCAAAAGCGCCGGCCGCGTTGAAGATATTGGTGAAATTTCCATTGGCGGAAATGGCGCCGGGCTTGTCGCCAATTTTTGTGTTGGCGGCAAGTTGAATTTCTAGCGGACCTTTTTGGCTGACTGCAAGTTTGGCTTTGAGACCTTCAACGGCGAATGCTGGCCCCGCGGCGTTGGCAATGGTGACGTCGAAACTACTGATGGTGACTTGAATTGGTCGCGACGGAAATTGAAACGCGGCGCTGGCGGCTGGCGTGCTTGCATTGGTTTTAGGGGCGGCCGGCGCGGTGGTTTTTGCAAGATCAAGCAAATTCAATTTGCCATTGGCGTCAAGCGCGCCGTTGATTTTAGCGCTCACGGTGACATCGATTTGATCAACGCTGCCAGAGACAAGATCCACCAAGCCGTTACGCAGCGACGCTGAAACAGTGACGGAACTTTTTGCGTCAGTGCCGACAATGTTGAAGTTGTCCACGGCCTGCGGACCAAACCATGTCAACGAAATATCGCCAATGGAAACTTTGCCGTTCACTTGCTCCGCGACGGCGTTGGTGATGAGCCCACGAAACATGGGCAGCGACGCGATGGTTGGAAGAAACACAACTACGCCGATCACGCATGCAAGACCGCCAAGAATGATCCAAGTGAAAATCTTGCGGAACTTTTTACGTGGCTTTACATTGGAGGTTGCAGGTTGAGTTGTGTTATTTGTGTCGGTCATGGTGGACCGTACAAAATACATCAATCAACGGTGATCGGTGCGGGGCCGGTTGCTGGCGCAAGTTGCAGCATTTTTTCAAGGGCCTTGCGCGCCAATTCCGCGGCTTTGGGATGCACTGAAATTTGATTCACCACGCGGCCCTCCGCGAGTTGATCCAAGCACCACAACATGTGCGATTGATCAATTCTGTACATGGTGGTGCACAGACATTGGCAATCACTGAGCATGAGCACCCGCACATCGCGCGCGGCGGCGGCTTGAGCAAGGCGATTCACCAAGTGCACCTCCGTGCCAACAACCCAATCGGAACCCTTGGGCGCATTCGTAATTTGTTGAATGATGAACTCCGTGCTGCCGACCAAATCAGCGAGCTCGACCACTTCCTGGCAGCACTCGGGATGCACCAATACTTTCACATTTGGGTTTTCGGCGCGCGCATCTTCCACATGCTCGGGCCGAAATAATTTATGCACACTGCAGTGACCCGCCCACAAAAGCACTTTGCTTTTTTGAATCACGCTTGCATCAAGGCCGCCCATTGGTTTCTTTGGATTCCACAACGCCATGTCGCTGGCGCCGCCATCGCGTTGCGCGTCTATTTCACTTTTTAAACCAAGATCGCGCGAAGTGTTGCGACCCAAATGTTGATCGGGCATGAAGATCACTTGCACGCGCTCGCCCTTGGCCAACTTTGTGTCGCCGCCATCGAAGGCCCACTTCAACACGTGCTTGGCGTTGCTTGAAGTGCAACACGCGCCTTGGTGTTCACCCACAAACGCCTTCACCGCGGCGCTTGAATTCACATAAGTAATAGGAATCACGCGCACCTTGTCCTTGCCTTGCGCGTGCGCTTTTTCAATTTCTTCCCACGCGGTCAACGCGTCTTCGTAGGCGGCCATGTCTGCCATGGAACAACCGGCGGATAAATCTGGAAGAATCACTTGCACAGATTCATCGGTGAGAATGTCCGCGGTTTCCGCCATGAAGTGCACGCCACAAAATAAAATAAATTGCGAGCCTCGCGCCTTGGCTTCTTTGGCCGCCATGCGGCTGAGTTGCAACGAATCACCGATCAAGTCGGCATGGGCGATCACTTGATCTTGTTGATAATGATGGCCAAGAATGAGCAGCTTGTTTCCCAGTTGCTTGCGGCGCGCGGAAATAGCGCGCGCAAGTTCCTCATCGGAACGCGTTCGATAGTGCGCTGGAATTTCTGGCTGCCACAGCATGTCCACATTCTAGAACGAACTTGCAAGCGAGGCTTGCGATTTAAATGTGCAACAAATGTTTTAAATGAGCGCGGGTCATTTCAAGGGTTGAATCGCGGGCGTGTGAACACACTCCACCGCGATCACCGGCAAATCCATGCGCTTCTCGATTGCGTTGGCAAGAATTTCCGCCTCTAGCGCGCTGGCCACAAGCACAAACAATGTGCTGCCACTGCCGGACACGTGCGCTACGCGGTCGGTCAACTCCGCCAATTCCTCAAGTTCGCCGCGCAACTTTGGCGCAACTTCACATGCGGGATGCGCCAAGTCATTAAAGGGCGCGTCGTGCGCAATGTTTGGCATGACGGACAACGCGCGCACTCGATCTGTTTCAAGAGCGCCGTGCGGACGAAGTTGATCCAGCGTTTGATACACCGCGCCAGTTGGACACGCGGCATCTGGGAACACAAGCAGCGCATGTAAATTTTCCGGAAGCGGCGCGGGCTCAAGTTGCTCGCCAAGACCAGTCACGATTGCACTGCCGCCATCGATTAAGAACGGAACATCGGAACCAAGTCGCGCGGCAATGTCGCGCAATGTTTCCCGCGACAACTTCAAATCAAAAAGTTCATTCAGCGCGCGCAACATTGCGGCCGCATTGCTGGAACCACCGCCAAGGCCGCCGCCCACTGGAATTCTTTTCTCAAGTCGCATCTTGATTGGCAACTTGCGGCCAACATGCTCCTCCACGGCCAAGTGCGCGCGCACCGCCAAGTCCTTGGTGATGGACCAATCGATTTCAGATTTACGCCGCGCGTCTTTGTGCCAAATAATTGCGTACAACGAAAAAGAATTTGGCTCCAGCGCCTCAAGAAAAAGTTCATCGTGCAGCGACACGGTCACCATCCAGCTTGCAATTGGATGCATTCGCTGCGCGTTGGGCGCGCCAACGGACAACGCCAAATTCAATTTGGCGGGGGCGAATGCGCAAATGGTGCGACGCTGGTTCATGCCATGAAAGTAGCGGAGATTTGACCACTTCGGCTATCCTGAGAAACCCCGTATTGAACGCAGTTGAACTTTTGCAAACGCCCGCGCTGTCACACCCAGGAGCCACCCATGTCCCAACCCGCCATCGTTGCCGCGCCAACCGCGCCCAAAACTTTCGTGCCCGCAAACACCAACGCCGCGGATTGGTCGCAGCTTCAGCCTTTGTATCAATCGCTGATCACGCGCGAACTAAAGTGTCAGCGCTGCCTGGAAAAACTAATCTTGGATCGCAGCGATTTGGACGCCGCCGCGGAAGAAGCCCAGGCGAATTTATATATCGCCATGACATGCCACACCGATGATGCGGTGGCGAAAAAAGGTTTTTTAGATTTTGTTGAGCACGTCGAGCCGCAACTGAAGCGCGTTGGTTTTGAACTAGACCAGAAAATTGCCAACAGCCCGCACGTGCCAAAGCTGGACGCCAATCGCTACGGCGTGTTGCTTCGCGCCGTTGG
>CANKBX010000071.1 GCA_947480055.1 Planctomycetaceae bacterium | reverse complement strand
GGCTTAAGGATCATTGTGAAATGCATTGTTGTTGGCGCGTCTGCGCTGATTCCCGCGCATTTCAACCACATTTCAGAATTGGGCAACAACAACCTAGGCGGAGGAATGCCTGTGGCAACGCTGGTTCATGGCGGCCTGGCGCCCACGGATATTTCCTCCGCCTTCATGCAGCATTCAGATGCGCCGCAATCAGTGAAGCCGGTGACAATCATGACAACTTCAAACGCTCCAACAGCGTGGCGTTGGCAATCCACCATAGAACCTGACGCAAATAATTTTGATTGGAAGTTTGGCGCCGCGGTTTCAATATATGAACGCACCATCGCGATTGGTCCCGCGCGGGATTGGGATCTTGGAATTGACCAAACCGGCGTGCATATTTACACGTTGGCTGGTCAACATTGGCGTTGCGATTGCACAATTTCGCATCCGTCGGGTGATTCGCATGCGCAATTTGGTGCGTGCGTGGCGTTAAAAAATAAATTGCTGTTGATCGGCTCTCCGCGCGACAATGAAGGTGCGTTTGAAACCGGCGCCGCGTTTGTATATAAAAAAGTTGGCGAGCGCTGGGATCACGAGGCCACGCTGAAGCGATCTATATCCAATGCCGCGGATCAATTTGGCGCGGCGATTGCCTGCGACGAGCACACGTTGGTCATTGGCGCGCCCAAAGCCGATGAAGGCGTCATCGACTCGGGAGCCGTAGAAGTTTTTGAGCGGGATCAAGGTGGCTGGCGCAATGTGGCCACGCTGACTTCAAACCCACCAAGAGTGGGCGCGTTGTTTGGCTTGTCGGTGGCGCTTGATTCAGGCCGAATCATTGTTGGCGCACCCGGGGATAAATCCGATGGAAACTTTTCTGGCCGCGCGTTTATTTTCACCCGCGGCGCAAATGGTTGGGCACTCGAAGCAGAACTATCTTGCCCATCGGGAACACGTGGATGGTTTGGAAGCGCGGTTGCCGGCGACCAAAGTCGTGTTCTCATTGGAGCGCCGCGCTTGGTTCGTCCAAATCAAACGGACTTAAATCCACGTGGAATGGTTTTTGAATACCGCCGCAGTGAAGGTGTTTGGCAAGTGGTCGCAAACATCATGCCCGCAAATGCGCTCGAAGCGGATTCGTTTGGCTGTTCTATTGCGCTGCACAAAGATCACGCGGTCTTTGGAGCCAGCATTGATTCTCTCGCTGGCCGACTCGCTGGTGCCGCCTTCGCGGGCATACGAAATCCTCTAGGTGAATGGGCGTTGGAAAGACTCGTGGCACCCGATGCGGCGCCAGGACAACTTGCGGGTCAAATGGTGGGAATCTTTGGACCGCGAATTGTTGTGGGTCGTTTGGGAAATCCAGAAGAGGATCCAGCTCCCGGAGCCGTGTCCATATTTGTGATTGCTCCGCCGCGAATCGCTCAAGAAGATGGAAGCGGCACTTCATCAACGCGCATGTTTGTGGATCCATAAAACCGTTCGATCACAACACGCCAATGCTCCATGGTTTCACACTGGATAAATCCGTCTTTCACTTCCCGCTGCGTGGGGTGATGCGCCGCAAACTTAATTCCAAACTTGCGCATTCGTCTGCCGGCGTTTCGCTCGCCATGAATTGTTTCCGCAAATAAACAATGTTGCAGCAGCGCCTCGCGTTGCTCTTGAATTGTTGGCGCGCGCGGAGTGCGTCCCGCTATTAAATCACGGGCCTGGGTGAAAATCCAAGGATTGCCGATGCAACCGCGGGCCACGCTCACCGCGTGCACTCCACACACATGCAGCATGTGGAAAATATCCGCCGCGGTCCAAATATCGCCAGAGCCCATGATGATTCGATCGGGGCGCCGCGCCACAAGATCCGTGAGCACTTCCCACTTGGCGAAGCCTTGATATTTTTGCAACACGGTGCGCGCGTGCACCACCGCCCATGCGTATCCAATCTCATACGCAGCGTCGAACACAGTTTCAAAATTGCGCGCCATTTCCGGAGTGTCATCCCAAGCCCGCCGCATTTTCACCGTGCAAGGAATGTTGGCTGGCACCGCGGCGCGAACCGCCTTGAGCACAGCGATCGCCTCTTGCGGATGCGCTAAAAAATGTCCGCCACGATTCGACTTCTGAATTTTCTTCACGGGACACGCCAGATTCACATCGATCACGTCGTAGCCCATCTTCACCAAAATCAGCGCGGCCTTGGCCATCTCTTCGGGATGCGTTCCCATCACCTGACCCGCAATTGGATGATCATCCAAACCCGCGACGCGATTTTCATCCACCTCGCCAAGCCCGCATTCACTTGCGATCAAATCCGGATCTTCCTTGCGCCTGCCTTTGCCGCCGTTGATCAGCGTGCGATCAAGCAACGCCTCCGTGATGCAAAACGGCGCACCATGTTGGCGCGCGATCAAGCGCATTGCGCCATCGCTGTAACCCGCCAGGCCCGCTTGGAAAAATGGCGCGTCGAAGCCAGGAATTGTGGCGGGAATCCGCGGATCAAGTTGATAATGACGCGCGACTTGCGCCGCTGATTCGGGCGAACCTCTGGGCGCATGATGCGCTGGATCTTCTGGTTCAAGGGAAACACTCACGCCGCCAAGCATATTCCAGCCGCTATCCTTTGCGATGCGATGATTCGACTTTTTTTAGGAAAGTATCCCTGCTTCAGCCTGGTTCTTTTGGCGACATGCTCCATGCCAAGCGCGTGCACCATGGTTCCATATGAACCGCAGAAGGCCACGCGAGCTTATCCATTTGAACTTCCGCAAGGAAGTGTTGCGCAAATTCAAGTGATTCCGGAGGCGGGCTCATTGAAGATCATCAACGCAACGGCCGTGAGTTATAAAGATTTTGATCTGTGGCTGAATCAACGCTACGTTGTGCGAATGACTGAATTACTCGCGGGCCAAACCGTGGAAGTTCAGCTTGATTCCATGTGGGATAAATCAGGCGGAACACCTTTCGCCGGCGGTCTGCTGCGATATTTTCAACCCACTCCGCTAGTGCTTGTGCAAATTCAAACCGACGACAAGTCGCCTTTGATTGGCCTGGTGCCAACGCTGTCGGAATCCGTGCGCGAACGCTGAGTAGATTGCGCGCGCGGGTTGAAATTAAAACTACACGCGTGAACCTTCGTCCAAGCGCTCAAGCGATCCGTGAACTTAATTTGCGAGCGCGCTACGAAAGCCCCTTCACACTCCAACCGTTTCGATACTTCGTCTTTAAATATTGCGCGCCTAGGGGCTCGTTCAAGAACGTGAAGTTCTTGGGGTCATATTGCAAATCGCGATTGGCGAAATGGCTTGCGGCCGCGCCCACGCTCAAACTTTCGCACATCAAACCCGCGAACGCAAAGTTGGCCTGCGGGGTGGTCTTTCCAAAACATCCATCCACCCAATGAAAATAATGGTTGCGCGTTTCCAATTTGGGCAAATTCAATTTCACCGATGTTTTTTTATTGTCCCACACCACTGGTTCATCCGACAACAAGATCTTGTCGGAATCTTTCGCGTGTTCTGGATCAAGCGGACAAAGCATCACGCCCTTCTCGCCGATCACCACCGACGCATTGCCACGAATATCAACGCCATCAGGAATTCCAAGTCGATCGTTTGTAGGGCGCAAACCGCCGTCGTACCACGTCACCGTCACGCCTTCGGCCACAGTTCGATCCGTCGCCGCGTATTTCAGCGTGATGGTTTCCTTGGTTGGAAATTCGTCCTCGGTGGCGTCGGTGCAATCGCACCGCACCGATATGGGCAAACCAAGCTTCGCAGCCATGAATGGATAATCCAAAATATGGCAACCCATGTCGCCCAGCGCGCCACAACCAAAGTCGTAGGTGCCGCGCCACATGAACGGCGCATATGCATGCGGCACAAATGGCCGCGTTGGCGCCACGCCCAACCATAAATCCCACGCCAACCATTCGGGCGGAGTCTCGCCGCCAGTTGGCATTGGTTTTCCTTGCGGCCACCATCCCATCGGCCGATCGCTCCATGCGTGAATGGATTTGATCTTGCCAATCACGTTGTCGTTGAGCAATTCCAATTGCTGTCTACGGCCAATCATGGCGGAGCGTTGCGTTCCCATTTGCGTGACAATCTTGGAATGCCCCTTGGCAAAATCCGCGAGCATTCTATTTTCATACGCCGAGTGAGCCAATGGTTTCTGGCAATACACATGCTTGCCCATATTCATGGCGCTCATGGAGATTGGCGCATGCATGTGATCCGGCGTGGACACCGACACCGCGTCAAATTTATTTCCCAGCTTGTCAAACATTTCGCGCCAATCATTGAACCACTGCGCCTTCGGAAATTTCGTCGCGTATTTTTCTTTGCCACGTCCATCCACATCGCACAGCGCGACAATGTCCACATTTGGGTGCTTGGATAATTCCTCAAGATCCGATTCACCCATTCCGCCCACCGCCACTTTTGCCAGTTGCAAGCGTTGATTTGGCCCCAGTTGAAATCGAGGAAGCGCGCGCGCTGAAAATCCTGGCAGCATTGGGAACGCCGCGAAGGCGGCGGCGCTACGAATAAATGTGCGCCGCGACGGATTCATATTTGCAAATGCAAGGGGATCATTTGAGTTTGCATTGACTAGTGGCTTGGATGAATTGCTCATGCGAGAATGCTACATACAAGACAACTTCCGCCGTTGCCTTTGCGCACAACGCGCCTGAAATTTTCAGAATGCCGGGGAAAATCTAATTCGCGTTTCAGTGGATGGATGACTGACATCACGCATGGTCACGGCCGAAGGCTCAGTCAATACGTTAAATAAAAAACGGCGCAAACAAAGCGCCGCATTTTTGCATATCTATGATTATGCCCGTCTTAACCTCCGGTATTTGCAGGAGCCGCCGCGCCTTGATTCGCACCCTGATTGCCGCCGCGCTGCCGACCCCCACCATTGCCCCCGCCTTGACCGCCAGCACTTCCACCATTGCCGCCAGCATCGGCTGGTCTCATTGAGCGGAACAATTCACGGCGCTCATCGCCCTCAATAATTCCATTGCCATCTTTGTCAACGGCCTTAGCCATAGCGCGATTTTCTTCCGGCATGTCGGCGATCGTCCACGAACCAAATGGTCCTTGATTGCGCCCGTCATCGCGGCCAGTTCCCTTTGGAAGCATTGCAATCTGCTCCGTGGTCAACAAAGACTTCAAACGCTCGACATATTTGTCGGTCATTTCGCCGCGCTTGGAAAGCATTTCGTCGGCGATATCAGGTTCGTTTCTGCCAAACATGCGCGACGCGCCACCGTTGAGCAAACCTGCGGAGCGCACCGCTTCTTCCTGCAAACGAGCGGGCTCGCCTTTGCGAATTGTTTGCGCGATTTTTTCATTCATGGCAACAATCTCCAACAACATCGCGGCCTGCATTTCGGTGATGGCGGTCTGAATTTCAGAAGTCAAACCCTCAATGGCCGCCGCTTTTTCAAAGACGCGCTCCGCACGTGTTGGTCGATAGACGCGGGCAAACCCAGACGCAAGGGCCGCTTGCGTGAATCGCTTGGCTTCATCAGCTGGAAGAACTCCGGCGATCGCCGTGCGATATTGCTCGTTCACGTTTCGCACGCCATTTCTCAAATCAATTCCCTTTGTGGCAAGTATCTCGATGGCTTTGGCGTCGCTGTTCTGAATGGCGGTGAACACCTTGGATTCATTTTGACCCAAGAAATCACTGCGCTTCTTCAGCGCCTCATCAAGACGCAATTCATATTCATCCAACGTGGGAGTGACGAGCGTGATTTGATCTTTGGTCAAACCAGCCTCGTCAATCACCATGAACAAATTCACATTCTCGCCACTCAAGCGCCCGCGCCCGAGCAATTTTTCGCGGCGCATAAACCGCTCGAATGATTCCCACTTGGTTGCTTGATCCGTTTGAAGCGCGGTCTTGATCTCCTCCATAACCTGTCGATCCAAGACTCCGCGTTCCTTGCGCCACTTTTCAGCGCCGGCGGTCATTTCACCCACAATCTTGCGTGTTTCCGCGGCTTCCCCGCTGGTTTCGCGCTCGGCGGCGATTTGCTGGGACATCTTGTCCATCTGATCCCTGAAATATTGCGAGCGCTGCTCGGGCGACATTTCCGTGCCGGAATCTTTTTCAATTTGCTCGATATCTTTTTGCATCGTCTCGCCAAAGCCTTGGAATCGCTCGCGCATGTTTCCACCCATGAAACTTTTAAACATGGAGCTCATTAATTCTTGTTGAGCCTGTGAAGCCTTGTCGCTGGCGGCGGTGAAGTTCGCATCGTAATCAGTGACAAATGTTTCCACCACGGAAACTTGTCCATCATCAAGTTTCAATTGCTCTTTGATCAGCGGAACATCTCGCTTGACAAGGTATGGTTGAAATTGCTCGCGCATTTCCGTGACCGCGCCAAGGGAGCGCCCAATGCCGCCACCCATTCCACCACCACCCATTCCAAAGCCACGACCACCTTGACGATTGCCGCCGCGATTTTGCTGATTGCTTGCGGCATCTTTTGCAGTCGCGTCAGTTGGGGCCGCGGCTGGTTGCGTTGGCGGCGCGCTGCTTTGAGATGCAGACGGAGTGTTGGGCGTAGTTTGCGCAAATACAACACATGCAAATGCGATAGGAGCGGCGGCGAATAGAAATTTGTTCATGGGGAAGGAAACGTTCATAGGATGTGTATATTGGCGTGAATCAAAGAGATTTGTTTGAAACCCTATAAATATTTTTGGCTCGCATGCTTGCTTTTATGATGATTTAAGCAAGACCGCGCGGACCAATATGCGGTCTGATAACACGACTTTCGCCCGATGGGATTTTGAATGCACGCAAAGCACAGCACAATTACTCGCATATTCCCAAAAATGGCTGATTCCATCTCACTTATGCTGTTGATGAATCGAATAATCAGAGGATCTAAAATGAAATGTAACCCCCGCACAATTCTGCTTGCGTTTGCTGCTCTGATCTTGAGCCACGCAGAAATTTCACGCGCAGGTTGGGTTCTCAATGACAAACTCACCGCCTATCCCGCCATCGCAAAAGAGAAATTTGGGTGCAGCGTGGCAACGGACGGAAACTGGCTCGCAGTTGGTGCGACCGACACGCTTGTGGGACGGTTTCGCGCCACGGGTGCGGTTCATATTTTTGAGCGTGTCGGCGATAATTGGTTTTTTCGTCAAACCTTGTTCAATCCAACGCCCGCTTCATTTCAAGCATTTGGAAATTCAATCGCGCTGCGCCAAGACCACCTTGTTGTTGGTTCCTGGGGCAGCGACACATTTGCGGGCAGGGCATTTGTGTACACGCGCGATGCGGCTGGCCTCTGGGCACTCAGTCAAACTTTGGAAGCAAGCGATCCGCAAGAAGGAAAACCAGCGCTCTTTGGTTGGAGTATTTCATTGGATATGCCAGCCACAGGGTCGGGGGTGATCGCCGTCGGTCGCGTGAATGACGCCGAAACAAGTACTGGTGCGGTGTATGTGTTTGAGGGCCGCAATGATTCATGGAGCGAAGTTGCCAAACTCACCGCGAGCGACGCCACACAGTCGGATCAACTTGGCACAAATATTTCCGTGCGCGATGGAACAATTATCGCGGGTGTTCCTCGGCGGCGAGTTGCGTATGTTTTTTCACGGTCGCTGATAAATTCCCAGCCAGTGTGGAGCCAAGCGGCCAAACTAACGCCCATTTCGCAGGCTATTGGCGACAATTTTGGCTACAGCGTGGCCAGCGGTGGAAATTTTGTCGCCATTGGCGCGCCGAGCAGAATTGGCGCTGATGAAGAATCGCGCGCTGGAGCGGTGACAATTTTTTATGTTGAAGGCAATGTTTGGCGTGAAGGATCCACTGTTCTACAACTCACAGCGCGCACACAAAACGCGAGCGATTCATTTGGCTACTCAGTTGGAGTTGCCCCGCTTCCAAATTCCAGTCAATGTATTTTGGTCGCATCCGCGCCTTCGCGTGATTCGCCGTTAATCAACTCAGGCGCCGCGTTTGCATTTAGAGGCGCTGGAAATTCATGGACAATTGATGACTCCGATCTATGGACGACAACGGGATTGGTGAATCAAAATATTGGCAAAGCTCTTGGCATTTCCGCCGATGGATCTGTTGTTGCGTTGGCCACAGATGGTCCGACAAATTCTCCTGGTGGAGCGTTTCCGTTTGTGTTTAATAACGCCGGATCAACTGGCACGGGAGCAGTCGACGCTGGTTCCTCGGGAGGAGTATCTTCGGGCGGAACCACCTCGGGTGGAAGTTCTTTGGGCGGAAGTTCTTCGGGCGGAACCACCTCGGATGGAAGTTCTTCGGGCGGAAGTTCTTCGGGCGGAACTACCTCGGGTGGAAGTTCTTCGGGCGGAAGTTCTTCGGGCGGAACTACCTCGGGTGGAAGTTCTTCGGGCGGAACCACCTCGGATGGAAGTTCTTCGGGCGGAAGTTCTTCGGGCGGTGGACCAGGCGATAATTTAGGTGCCGAGTTTGGATCGGGAGGAAAAATCCGATCTATGAATTCACTTCCACCGCTTTATAACAAACTTGGCCAAGTGAGCGACACAGTGTTCGCGGAAAACTCGATCAGCCAAGCCATGTATGGATTGCAAATCAGTTACAGCGACAATCTTGAGTCAACCATTCGAGCAAGCACAAAGTTGCTTTGCACTTATCCCGACAATTTACGGTTGGTTGAAATTGCCGACTGCGATGGAGACGGTGGCAGCGATTTGCTGTGGCAAGACCGCGTCACGAACGAAGTGATTCTTTGGACCCGTGATGGCGCGAAAATTCTTTCTAAGAAAGTTTTGATCACCCCTGGCCCCGGCGTGAAAGCCGTGGCGGCTTATGACATTCAAGGCAAGGGTGGTGCCGCCAATATTATTTTGCTCAACGCCGCAACTTCCACCATCAATGTTCTGACCATATATGACGGCGCAGTTGTCAGCACAGATACTCTGACTATGCCAAGTGGTGGATGGCGTCCAGTTCCATTCGCGTTTATCCCCAATTCAGTGCTGATCCGCAATCCAAGCACAGGCGAACTTCGACGCATCACCTTGCCAGATACTGGAGTCGCGTCGCGAACTATTTTAGTGGATTCGCCTTCTGCAAATTATGAAATCCAAGCGATTGGAGATATCGACTCGGATGGCCAGAACGATATTGTGGCGCGTAGCGAAGGCGAGGATCAAGTGCGATTTTATATGATGGATGGAAACAAAATCTCGCAAGTTTGCACTGGTCTCACCACGGCGCATTGGAATGTTGTGGGCATGCAAGACTGGGATGGCAACGGCGTGAATGATTTGTTGGTGAGCGAGAATGGCGGAGACCGAAGAATTGTTGTTCTGTATATGGAAGTTAAATCCTATGTAAATGGATCCGTCTCAATTCCGCAAATCAAAGGCAACCAAGTATTGGGTCGTCTTGGAATGGGTACGGTCGTGGGCCTAGGCCCTCGCTGATGCTGCCCGAATCGCTCCCTGAAGATTCATAAGCAGGAACGAATCGCCTAGGAATTGAGCCAAATTCCGCGCAGAAACACCGGCGGCGGCGGCTTGGGGGTGAAGCCAATTTTTATATTCATCCGTGGCGGCCAGCAACGCCTGTTGATACGCGCCGCTTTCACGCGCGCCACTAGCCATAATTGCGATGGCTTGTTTTTTTAGAAAATCAGATTCTTCTTCAAGCCGCGCATGAACGCGATCAATGAATTGCAGCGCGGCGGCGGCATTGCTTGACTGAAGTCCGCCATGCGTAAGCCACAAATGCGTTGGCGACGCGTCGCGCAAGCGCTGCAAACTTTGCTGCCACGCGATCGGATCAAACTCGGGCGGCGGCGTTGGAATGGAAATGAAATCGCTGTTGGGCACGGCGATGCCAAGCGCGTCGCCCACAAAAATATGGCGTTGATCCGCGTGCTTGAGCAGCAACGCGTGGTGATGGCGCGCATGCCCGGGAGTTTCAATGGCGTGAAATTCAAGACCCGCCGCGGAAATTATTTGCCCGTCGCAAACAGCAAGAGCCTGCGATTGTGGAGTTGGCCAAAGATCACCGTAGAAGCGCTCATACATTTCGCCATGCACGCGGCGACTACTTGCGATCAACTTTTCTGGATCAATTAAATGTGGCACACCAAATGAATGGACCCACACGCGCGAATCTCCCGCCGCAAAATGTCCGGCCGCGCCCGCGTGATCCAAATGAATGTGCGTGAGCAACAAGTCCATAATTTGCGTTGGGTGAACGCCGCGTTGCTCAAGTTGACTGACAAGCTTTGGCCGCGTGGTCGCCGTGCCCGATTCAACAAGGGCGAATCCCGCCGGTCCTTCAATAAGAAATACGTTTGCGGCGTCTTGCAGATTTAAATATCCAATATCAATGGCTTGAATTTGGAATGTCATTGTGTGGCGATGGGAATTGAATTCATGTCAACAAGTAATGCCGCGCGAGTTGCGCAAATTGCGTGGTTTGCTCAGCGGCCCAAGCGCGATCGTGCCCAAGTTCTTCGGCCAACAATTGGGCCACTGCGGCGGAACATTCCAGCGCGGCCTTGGCATCAAGCAACAACGAACGCGTGCGACGCGAAAGAACATCTTCAAGGGTGCGCGCTTGCTCCATGCGCGCTGCCCACGCCACCACCACCATGCTGTACGGCAACCGCGGGTGTAGCGGCGCGGCAAGATTTGGTTGCGTCTTCATCAGCGACGCAAGCGAGTCGGCGTCACTGCCGTAGCAGCGCAACCACTCTGGATGTTGCGCAAACGCGTTGGGATTTTGTGAAGCGCCATGCACCAGTAATTTTTCGGTTTGACATGGTGCTGCGGCAAGCCCACCCGCTTTTATTGCGGCGTTAACTGCATCCTCCGCCATCTTGCGATAGGTGGTCCACTTGCCACCCATCACGCTGATCATTCCGCTGGCGCTGGTTTGTACAACATGTTCGCGGCTGACTTTTTTGCTGGCTCCACCATCGGTTCCACCGGCGTGCACCAATGGTCGCTGGCCCGCGAACACGCTCAACACATCAGCGCGAGTTGGCTCGCGCTGCAAATAGCGCGAGGCGTTGCGTAAAATAAACCCAATTTCATCGTCCATTGGTTTTGGCTCAATTTCAGCCACTTTCATGGGGGTATCCGTGGTTCCCACAATCACGCGGTCGTGCCATGGAATCACAAACAACACGCGTCCGTCATCGGTGTGGGGCACCATGATGGCCGTATCGCCAGCGAGAAAAGATTTTGGCAACACCAAATGCACGCCTTGCGCCGGCTCAATCATGGTCGTCGCTTTGGGATCATCCATGCGGCGAATGCTGTCGGCAAAAATACCTGAGGCGTTCACCACTACTTTTGCGCGGATGTAAATGTCTTGCTGTGTTTCTGCACAACGACACATGGCGCCACTGGTGCGGGCGCCGTCGTGCACGATTTGCGTGACCGAAACGCGGTTGGCCGCAACGGCTCCAAACTGTTGCGCGGTTTGCAGCAGGTTCACCGCCAGGCGCGCGTCATCAAATTGACCGTCGTAATATTCGATGCCGCCTTGCAAATCTTCGCGCTGCACGTTTGGAATTTTCTCGATGGTTTGCGCCGCGGAAAGCGCCCTGCTTGCTTTTAAATTTAATTTGCCAGCCAGCGCGTCGTACAACTTCAAGCCAGTTCCGTAGAACGGACCCTCCCACCATGTGTAGCGTGGAACAATAAAGGCCAATGGATGCACCAAGTGCGACGCGTTTTGATGCAGCAACCCACGCTCGTGCAGCGCTTCCATAACCAAGGCAATATCCAATTGCTCCAAGTAGCGCACGCCGCCATGCACCAACTTTGTGCTACGGCTACTTGTGCCCTTGGCCCAATCATGCGCCTCAACCAAAGCGGTTTTGTAGCCGCGATTGGCCGCGTCAACCGCCGTGCCCAAACCAGTGGCGCCGCCGCCAATCACAAGCACATCAAATTGATCGGCGCCAAGTTGGCGCAATGTGTCCACGCGTTGCAATTGAATGTCCGCCGCGCTCATGAAGTGGCTCCTTTGGATTCGTCTTGCGCCCAATCACCGGCGCGGGCCAGCGCGCGCTTCCAATTAGCGCGCTGAGAAGTTCGTTGATCATCTGAAATTTTTGGCTTGAACACGTGGTCCACTGTTCTGTTCTTGGAAAGTTCTGAAATGTTTTTCCACATACCACTTGCAATGCCCGCCATGAACGCGGCGCCTTGCGCCGTGGTTTCCGTCACCTTTGGTCGCTCCACGGCGGCGTTTAAAAGATTCGCTTGCGTTTGCATAAGCAAATCACTTGCGCTGGCGCCGCCGTCCACGCGCAAAATTCCTACGGGTGCGCCCG
>CANKBX010000070.1 GCA_947480055.1 Planctomycetaceae bacterium | reverse complement strand
GCCGCCGCTCGATGTTGCGACGCATGCGGACTCACCTTCGCGGAGTTCCGCCAAACAGGTCGTTTCGGTTGCGCCACGTGCTACGACTCATTCATGCCATCGGTGGCGGCCATTATTGAACGGGCCCAATCCGGCGCCGTGAGCCATCGCGGTCGCACGCCCAAGCGCATCGAAGGCCAAGCCGATCGCGCCGCTGTTCGCAGGCAATTGATCAAGGAAATAGAGGCCGCCGTTGCCGCGGAACAGTACGAGCGAGCCGCCTCTTTGCAAGGACGTCTGCATCAAATGGGTGCGGATAAAAAACCGCCAACCGAACCGACCACTTGAGCATGAGCGACCAAACCGATTTCAATTCAAACAATGACAATGACGTGGTTGTCAGCGTTCGAATTCGCGTGGCGCGCAATCTGGCTGGCTTTCCATTCACTGGGCGCGCCTCGGATTCGCAACGACAAGAAGTTTTGCAAATGGTCACGCATGCGCCACTGGGCGGAGCATTTCCCGATGGCTTGGCGTGGGTGAACATGACCCAGGCCTCGGCGCAAGAGCGACAACTGCTTGTGGAGCGCCACTTGGTCTCCAAACATTTTGCCCAAAGCACTCTGCCGCGCGCGCTGGGATTGGGTCACGGCGAGCAACTTGGAGTGATGGTGAACGAGGAAGATCATCTTCGCATTCAAAGTATTTTTCCGGGATTCCGTTTGAACGAGGCGTTTGATCTGGCCCGCTCCTTTGATCAAGCATTGGAGGAGACCGTTGACTTTGCGTTTCACCAACGCTGGGGTTACCTCACGGCGTGTCCAACCAATGTTGGTTGCGGCATTCGCCTGGGCGCCATGTTGCATTTACCGGCGTTGCGTTACTCGGGCGAAATTGAGCGCGTCAAGCGCGCCGCGAAAGATCTGCACTTGGCCGTGCGCGGGTATTACGGCGAAGGCACCGACGCGATTGGCAACTTTTATCAAGTGAGCAATCAAGTGACTTTGGGCGCGTCCGAGGAGGAATTGCTGCAGCATTTCCGCGACGAGGTAATTCCAAAGTTGATCGACTACGAGCGCACGGCGCGGCAAATGTTGCTCGAAAAAAATCGCCCGTTGATTGAAGACAAGGTGTACCGCGCACGCGCCACGTTGAAAGTCGCCCGCTTGCTTGGAGCCGAAGAGGCCACGAAATTGCTGTCCACATTGCGCTTTGGAATTTCAAGCGGGCTTCTGCACAATCTCAGTATTGAATGCGTGGAGCAACTCTTGCTGCAAGTGCAACCGGCGCATTTGGCGCAGATCGATCCCTTCGCGGCCGAGGAGGAAAAAGGCCGCTTAAGCCGCGCGATTTTGGTGCGGCGTGCCTTGGGCGACTACGCCGAAGGCAATCCAGAAATCTGATCGGCATTGGCCGCGAACGTCATGTCCTTCTCGCTGATTCCACCCACATCATGCGTGGACAATGTCAGCGTGACTTTGTTCCATCGAACCAAAATATCTGGATGGTGCTGGACGCGTTCAGCCGCCTCCGCCACGCTATTTAAAAAACGCATGCTGCCCACGAAATTTTCAAACTGAAACGTGCGCTGAATGGCGTCGCCATTTTGGCTCCACTGCGGGAGTTTGGCCAGGCGGGAATCCACTTGGCGTTGAGAAAGTTTTTTCATACAGTCAATTATTTTAACCGTTCCTGAGTTTGAAATGTTGCATGAAACAAGCCAAAATGAATCGCCGATAGAATCGCGAGGCATGTTGGCGCAAGACGATATCCCTCTTCCTCACCCGCTCGTTCGGGTTTTGTTTGTGCTTGGGGATTCAGACACGGAGCAGTTGCGCGAACTGCCAAATACGCTTGCCAAACTTCTGCTACATCACGCCATCTTTGAACGCGTATCGATACGCGCCGCGGGTGAACATTTGAACTCGCAAGTTCACGCGGTGGTGATTAGTTTAATCCGTGGCGACAACTCCGCCGGGCTTGCTGATCTGCTTGATGGCGTTGAAACGCGCAACATTCCTATTTTACTTTTAACCGACGCGCCACTCACCGCGGCATCCCAGACCGCATTGTGGAACACATTGCCCATAGGTGAATCACCGCAAGTGATCGCCGCAATGTTGCGCGGTTTATTTGCGCGTCAATCTGAAATTGACGCGCTTGGACAAGCCAACCGCGGAGCGAAAATTCAAACCGATCGTTTGCTTGGCGAAGTCAGCCAGATGCGCGATGAGTTGCATTTGGCTGGCCAAGTTCAACGCGATTTTCTGCCTAAAAAATTGCAGGATTTTTCTGGTGGCGCAGTCGCCGCTTTGTGGCGCCCCATGAACTATGTCAGTGGCGACATCTACGATGTGCGACGCTTGGATGAGAATCATGTGGGCTTGTTCATCGCCGACGCGGTTGGCCACGGCGTGCCTGGGGCGTTGTTGACCATGGTGATCGCGCGTGGACTTCCAACCAAGGAAATCATTGGAAATACCTACAAAATTATCCAACCTGGCGAGGCGCTGGCGTGCGTCAACCGTGAATTGCTGGCGCGCCAAGGAAACACCACTCGATTCGCAACGGCGATTTACGCGATCATTGATCTACGAACACGCGTCATGCGCATGTCGAGCGCGGGACACCCCAGCGCCATCATCATGCGCGGCACAGAATCCATAGAGCTCATCCAGTGCGCCGGCGGATTGATCGGCGTATTTGAAGGAGTGGAATGGATCGAGAAAGAAATTCAACTTCACGCTGGAGACCGGATCATTCTGTACTCGGATGGATTTGAATTCGCATTTCCAGATCCACCAGAATCATCAAGCGCGGCTGTGAAACAAACGCCCCGCCACTTGCAAGAGCTGTGCGCTCTACTACCAATCACGCAGCCCACGGACATGATCGCGGACATGGAACGCAGGCTTGATCAACAAGCCCTGGGTTATACCCAAATGGAATCATTCGCCGACGACTTGACCATGCTCGTGTACAAAGTGTCCTAGTCGCGCCCGCGATAAAAATTCATGCTGGGCAACCTCATGGACTCAGCGAGATTTTACAAGTGAATCCGCAGATATTCCCAGTATTTGCATTTGCCGAGCGACTTCGACGGCGATGTTTTTCGCCATGACATCCGCCTCCACATTCACGCGCGAGCCTTTCAAGCGAAACTGCAATGTTGTTTTGGCCAGCGTTTCTGGAATCAACGCCACTTCAAACCAACCTTGGCTTTTGGTGGCAATCGTCAAGCTCACGCCGTCAACGGCAACACTGCCACGCTCTTGCAGCGCATGATCGATCGAAGTTGGCGACTCAATCCGCGTGCGCCACTGCCCATTGGAGCGATCCACATCCAAGACCGCCACCGTGGTGTCTACATGTCCTTGAACCATGTGGCCCCCAAGCAATGAATCAGCGCGCAACGCGCGTTCAACATTCACCATGTCCCCGCTGCGTAAATTTCCAATGGTTGTATGTTGCAAAGTCTGAGGCACCACATCAAAGGCCAAGGAACCACGGATAATTTCCACCACCGTTAAACAACATCCATCCACGCAAATACTTTCACCAATGGTGGGATTGTTCGGCCAGTCGCCGCAGTTCAAAACCAATTGTTTGCCATACGGTTTCTCCTGGAGGGATTCCACCGCGACCATTTGTTGAATAATTCCTGTGAACACGATTGAATCCTTGGGGCGGTTACGGTTTGGGTGAACTCACCAACGCGGCGCTTGTGGCGGTGGCGCTGGAAGTTTCTGGCATGGTGACCACGATGGCACCGGGGTAGTAGCGCTCCAAAATCGCCCGCGGAGATTTTCCTGATTTTGCCATGAATTCCGCGCCATATTGGCACATCCCCGCGCCGTGCCCGTAGCCGCGGCCATCCAAAATCAAGCGTCCTCCATCTAGGCGCGGCTCAAGCGCGGAAGATTTCAACGAGTCGCGCGAACCATTGGCGCCACTGTTCAGGGCCACACGAAAATCGGAGGCGTCCCAGGTGAATCGCTTTCCATTTTTATCGGTGATCAGAAACGTCATGGAACGTCCGACGGAATTTTTATCGCCCACAAAAAAACTTTTCATGCCATTCATTGGACCCAAATCTTTGCGCCCAGCTTGCTTGGACCATTCATTCATGCGATCGACCGTTTCTGAAATTGAAAATGATGCCTGCCACTTTGCCACTGGCGCCTTCTCGCAACACATTGTACGGCGGCCCTTCTCGGTGATCGCAAGCGGCGCGATCTGCGTCCATGTTCCATCACGGATGGAATCCACCGCGGACGAAGGCAATCCACCGCAACAACTGGAGTAGTACGCCGGCACAACGCGACCATCAAACACAAGATATTGCCCACGCGTATTGGCGACCGCGTCCAAACTTTTCGCGTCGCTTGTTGCGCCCACCCACGCTTGGCTTGCCTGACCAGCGACCACGTCGTAGTGGCGGCGATTTCTCCACCACTCCATTTCACACGCGGCGTAACTGCGCGCGGCAATGGCTTGCGCCTGATACGTGTTGGCCTGCCAGCCCTTGAATAATTCCTTGGCCAACACTCCAGGCAAATACTCTTCCAAGGCCACAACAAACACCAAATCCGCCGCGTTTTCATTGATATCCGCGCGGCGAACAATATTGACATCGCCCAAATATGCGGTGCCACCAAACTGAATATCCCCGTGAGAATTTTGCGGCGCTTTCACTTGCAGCGATCCAATTTCCTTCAATCGATAATTGTCCGCCTGCGTGGTTCCAAATGCCTCCACGATGCGCCAACCATCATTCACGGGATACACCGCAACGGGCGCGCGAAATGTTCGACCCGATTGCGCGTTCTCACCCTTGAGCCAAAGCCAACCAGAGGAGTGCGTCAGCTGCACCGGTTCGTCGCGCACAGCCGCAACTCGCACACGAATGTTCGGCTGCGACGTTGGCGGAAATGGCCGCTGCAGTGGAGGCGGAGTCTTTGGCTTTTCAACAACATCCTTGGCGCCGTCAACGCTTGCCATTGGCGCGGCCGTGGATGAACCAGTGGAATTTTTTTCCAAAGGACTGCCTGGCAACGCGGTCCGCGACCTGACCGCGCCCTCCGTTTCACATCCACTTGGAATGGTCATGTAGCCCCAAGCGACAATCACAATTGCCGCGAGCATGGCGATAAATCGTCCAGCTTGCGAGGGAGGTTGCCATCCATAGTTCACCGCCATCGAGGCTCCTTCGCCGCCTCAGGCGGCTTGTCCTCACTCAAGCGTACGCAAGGCAAGACCGTGTTCAGCAAGACGCTCATGAATTTCCACCAAACTGGTGGCGCCAAAATTCTTCACGCCCATCAACTCGGCTTCGGTTCGTGCGGCAAGATCGCCCACAGTTTGAATACCCAGCAATTGCAGAGCTTTTCGGCTGCGAATGCCCAAGTTGAGCGTTCCCACCGTCTGGCCCAGCACGCCGTCAGCGACAGTGCCCTTCATCTTCTCCAACACTTCACTGCGAACCTTGTCGTAGTGGCCGCGATCAAGTTGCTGACCCAAGCGCAAACCGCGCGCGGTGAGCATTTGCTTGATCTCAACCAAACTGGTCTCGCCAAAATTCTTGTATGAAAGCAACTCGGCCTCGCCAATGCGAAGCAAATCACCCAACGTGCGGATGCTCATCTTCTTCAAGCAATTACGCGCGCGAATGGAAAGTTCAAACTCGGCCACTGGCAATTCAAACATGGCCTCCTCGCGGCCCTTCATGCGCGCGAGCTCCTCGTCGTACAACATGTTCTTGCTGGCTTGCACATCGCGGATGAACAACTTGGCGCGCGGATGATTTGGATTGGCCTCAAGCACTTTTTGAATCAACTTGCTGGCGCGGGTGAATTGCGCGGCGTCCTCAAGCAGAACGGCGAGATTTAAAAACGCGTTGATCGGAGGATTCGGCATACGAGTGCACTCCTCGTAACTGCGCATGGCGTCGTCGTCATAGCCGAGGTAATCCTGCATGCGCGCCACATTGAACAGCGTGGTGGTGGTGCGGTTGGCTTGCGCGGCGTTCTTGTAGGCCTCAAGCGCCTCGAAGAATTTGGCGTCGGCTTCGAAAGCTTTTCCTTGCTTCATGAAAACTTGGGAAGCGGCGGGATCGGTTGCTGCAGCGAGGACGGTATCAAGGCCAGTGTTTGACATAAATCTCCAGTGGTAAAAGGTGGTCGGGCAGTCTAACCGTGAATGGGGTTTGATTCCAAGAGGCGAATGCGCCGCCAATGCCCTGATTCAAAGCGCTTGGTTAAGAACACGCTCAGCACAATGATGTAAACAGCCGAGGCAATCCAAGGACCCAGGCTCTCCAAAGCCGGCCACAGGACCACAAAGAGCCATCCGCCGAGCACAATAAAAATCCAATTGAACGCGATGGTGTATAGGCCGGGAACAACCGTGTCGCCCGCGCCGCGCAACGCGCCGTTATAGACAATTCCAATGGCGTCGAAGGTTTGAAACACCGCGGCGCAAATCATGAGCGTTGAACCAATACGAATAATTTCCGCGGTATTGGCGGCATCCGTGGTGGATGTAAAAAGTGAAATGAGCGGCGCGCGAAAGATGGCCATGGCAACTCCACACAGCGTCATATAGATGGTGGCCAGCAATAACGCCCAGTGCGCGCGATTGGCCGCGAGATCTTGCCGCCCTGCTCCCATATATTTTCCAACCAAAGCCGTGGTGGCCACGCTGAATCCAACCGCGGGCATGAATGACAGGTGCATGAAGCGCAGCGTGGCCCAACCCGCCGTGAGATGGATCTCGCCAAATTTTCCAACCAGCACAGTCATAAAGATCGCCCAACATATGATCTCATTTCCAAACTGAATTCCAACGGGCCATCCAACTTTCAAAAGTTTCTTGCAGTCGCCAAGAGATGGCCGCCATGATTGCCACACGCCGTGGTCCTTGGCGAAGCGCGCGGAGAAGAACAGCGCCAGTGGAATGGCCACCTCGGCGCATGTGCCGCACACCGTGGCGATTGCCGCGCCCAACACGCCCAATGCGGGCGCTCCTGGAACGCCAGGCAAACCCATGGAAGGCAAGCCATTTTCCCCGTAAATCAGCACATAATTCAGCAGGATGTTCACGACATTTCCTGTCAATGCCGCCACCGCGATCACCCTTGGCCGCTGCAAACCAAAATAGAAATTGCTCATGCACTTGCCTGTGAGGGCAAAGATCGAGCCCAACACAAGCGTCACCGCGTATTGAGTTTCCAGCGTGAGAAGTTTTTCGGAGTGGCCCGAGAATTGAAACACCATTGGCAAGCACGCCGCCCACGGCAACATGATCAACACCCACACCAAAAGTGAAAACCAAAATCCTGTCCAGGCGAAACGCGCGATCTCTTCGCGGCGACCTGCTCCAACATTTTGCGCGGTGAACGTGTTCACCATTGTCAACACGCCAAAGAGAAACGCCAGTGGAACAAAACTCCAGATGCCTCCGTTGCCTTGCGCCGCCATTTCCACGGGACCCACTTGCGCCACCATGAGCGAATCCACAAACTGCATCATGGTGTAACTCACCATGGTCAGAACGCTTGGCCACGCCTGCGCCCACACTTCGCGAATTGGATGCCGCTCAACCACGCGCGTTCGATCCGCTTGTTGACAGCACGGGGGACAACTTAGATTTCAATCAACACCATGTCGCCCGCGACCTTCGCAGGTTTTGGCGGCGCATGAAGATCGGTGGTCAATCGCTCCAAGCCAACCACGCGCGCCATGTCTGCTCGGGTACTGGCGGCGTCAAAAACTTTGGCTTTCATTCCGGCGCGCGCGGCCTGCAGATCAAGCGCGATTTGGCTTTCGCCCTTGGCAAAATCAATCGTGGAAATGGCTCGTTCAAAGCCTTGCAGGCGATTTTTTGCGTTCTCAAATGTGCCGGCTTTTTCAGTCCAAGTGGCCCCAGGCAACACAACTTCCGCCATGTCCGACAGCGTGCTTGGCAAGGTGTCAATCACAATCAATTTCACATTGCTCAGCGCGCTTTGCAGCGACGGCACAACCCATTCACTTGGATAATTTCCAGTGACCACGGCGGCGGCGATCGCTTTGGATTTTGCCGCGGCCTCAAAACCAGCGGCGTCATGAACCTTGCGTCCCTTGGCAAGCGCCTCGAGCACGCGGCGAACTCCGCGCGCGTTGGGCGCCTTCTCCGCGTACATGGTAAAGCCACCCGGGAAAGTTTTGTCTTCACCCAAAACAGGAATTGGACCAACGGCAAGTTCGGCTTGCGCATCAATTGCAAGAATAGTTGTGGCCAACAAGAATGCGTCTTCGCATGTCAACATGGGGCTCACCATCAAACCAAGGCGACCGCCATTCTTGACCGCGCTCTCCAACGTGTTCACGGTGGCGCTCAACGCGTCGCTCCACGCCGCGGCGGCATCATCCACGACAAACGCGTCGCAACCCTTGATCGCGGGCAACTTCAAACGGCTCTCGCTATGCACAAACTTCCAACCGTAGCGCACTTCATCGGTGATCCACCATTTGTTGACTTCAATATTGTCGCGCGGCTTCACGCGGTAGATCACGCCTTCATTGTGCTCCACGCTGATGTTGTCGCCACTGGCGGTAATGCCATCAATGCTGGGGGTTTTCTTCAGAAACCACACGCGTTGTTGAAAGAGAAAATCTTTGTCGAGCAGCGCGCCAACGGGGCAAATGTCAACCACATTGCCGCTGAGTTCGTTGTCCAAGGCGATGCCCGGAAACACATCAATCTCTTCAATGCTGCCGCGGCCATCCACCAACAATTCGCTGGTGCCTGTGACCTCGCGCGTGAAGCGAACGCAACGCGTGCACATGATGCAACGATCGCTGTACAGCAACACGTGCGGACCAACATCTTTTTTAGGCCGCTTGTTCTTGGCTTCCTTGAAGCGACTCTCGCCGCGTCCATATTGATAACTGTAATCCTGCAAGTGGCACTCGCCCGCTTGATCGCACACGGGGCAATCCACTGGATGGTTGATGAGCAGAAATTCCATGACGGCTTTTTGATTGCCGACCGCCTTGGGCGAATCGGTGTAAACCACTTGGCCTTCAACCGCTGGTGTTTGACAGGTTGGAAATAATTTGTTGCCCGCGCGCAAGGCTCCGGTCTTTGGATCTGGACTCCACACTTCCGCCAAACAAATGCGGCAGTTGGCCACGATTGAAAGTCCAGGGTGGTAGCAATAATGCGGAATCTCCTCATCGTGACGAAGAGCGGCCTGCAAAATGGTTTCGCCCTTTTCAAATGAGCATGTCTTGCCGTTAATGGTGAGCTGTGGCATGTGGGAATTTCTTGGAGGGTTGCGAGGTTGAGAGTCTAGTAAACAAAAATAAACGCGTCCGCGGGTTTAGCCACGGACGCGTCAACGGGGGAGTGACTGATTGCAGTTTTCTGGGGCTTTGGCCTGCGAATGACTTGCATTGTCTCATTGGCAACCATTGCGGCGCCAACCCATGGGACAACACAAACCTTCATTTGGCATTTCCTTTTCCCACAAATCCCTGCGATATTTGTTCCCGATTCCCTCAATCTGCTCTCACCAGACATGGTGATCGCCCTCTCTTTTTCCTCACCTCGATGTCGGATTCACTTGTTGGTGCTTCCGTAGACATATCCGCAGAAAAGACGTAAGTGGTTGCAGTTAAGGGATCTAAATGTGTATTTTTTTTAGATATCGGGTCTTGAAGTTGTGGCAACTGAAACCTTTGAACCAGAAACAGGCGCGTGCAATTGAGAAAACTTTGATCGCTGCCACAAGGAAAATGAGTGGCAAACACAGAGAAAAAGGCTCAGTTTTTAGTGGGTGAAGTTTGCAGTTGCATGCGAATTTCGCCTGGCAAAACTTCAATATCTTGCACCTTCACCCGGCGGCCGTCGGCCAAACGGAACTCGGATTTTTGCAACGATTCAAACATATCCGTGGGGCCAAATGAGGAAATAATAAATGCAGGAATGGCCAAGGCTCCAATCGCCGCGGCGGTGGGCTCCAAATTCAATGTTGCAACAGTGACGTTGTCTTTGGTGGCGGATTGCATTTTGGGCGTGATCTGTATTACCCCCACTCCCCAAGAATTTTCCGCCGCGATTTCCATGTGATCCTGTTGGCAGCGCACTTGCACTTTGCGATTGAATTGGTCCGCGCTCTTGCCTTGGTACTCAAGCCATTTGGGAAGGCGCGATGCCAACCATTCGTTCATGTCTTTTTCCGGAATGCGAATCGCCCATACAGAATCCTGCCCGCGCACTTTGGTAAATTGCGCCGCCAATCCTTGCTCAAAATCCGCCGATCGACTTTCCATTTGCGCGTCCGATGAGAAATCCGCTTGAAACCATTTGGGGTGCGTTTTGGAGAGAAAAGCCATCACCGCGGCAAGAGATAAAAAAACCAGCGCGCCGAACGTCACTCTTTGAAATCGTCGCGACTGAGTCGTTTGCTGTGATGGTGTGGATATATTTTTTGTCATGTCTGATTTCATTCCAATGGTATTTACAAATCAAAGTGGAAATTTCATGCGCATCAAAGTTCGCATCGATTGCCCAAATGATTGGCATTTCATGCGCGCCGCAAGTGTGTGTTGAAATGTCCCCACCCGAAAAATGTTTTGGAAACTCAAGCGTTCAAACTCAAGCCTTGAAACGCGTGACAATAAGTGTATCGTTTTGTCCGCCGAAGCCAAATGAGTTGCTCATGCATGTGTCCACGGCGCATTTGCGCGCAACATTGGGAACGTAATCAAGATCAAGCGCGGGATCCGGATCATTGTGATTGCGCGTGGGCGGCAACATGCCGCGCTGAATGGCCAGAATGCAAGTCATAAATTCCACGGCACCCGCCGCGGCGATCAAATGACCCATCATGCTCTTGATGCTGCTCATTGGAATTTTCTTGGCGCGCTCACCAAAGACAACTTTTACGGCGCGCGTTTCAATGGAATCATTTTCCTTGGTGCCCGTGCCGTGCGCGCTGATGTAATGAATCAGCGGTCGACCATCGGGGCCAACGGCGGCGGGATCAATATTGGCTTGCTTCAAAGCCAAATGAATGGCGGCAGCGGCGCCGCGGCCATCAGGCTGAATATCCGTGATACGAAATGCGTCGGCGCTTGATCCGTAGCCAATCACCTCCGCAAGCGGCGTGGCGCCACGCGCAAGAGCGTTCTCAAGTTTTTCAAGAATCACCATTCCACTGCCCTCGCCCATGACAAAGCCGTCGCGGCTCATGCAAAATGGACGGCTGGCCATTGTTGGGTCGCCTTTGAAAGTGCTCAACGCGGTGAGTCGATTGAAACCGGTCACGCCAAGCGGATGAATCATGGTGTGCGTTCCACCAGACATCATGATGTCGGTGTCGCCGCGGCGGATCATGCTGAAGGCTTCGCCGATGGCCTGCGTGCTGGCGGCGCACGCGGTTAAACAATTCGACGCGGGTCCGCGAATTCCAAACTCGCGCGCCAAGTGCGCGAGCGACATGTTTGGCTCTTGCTCTATTTCTTTGAACGCGTCTAGGCGCGCAAGCGCGGCCTTGGCCCAGCGCACGCCATCTACTTTTTGTTTGGCCGCATCCCATGCCGAGATCAACGCGCCGGCGTAATTATCAAAATCAAGAACGCCTTCACCGGCGCCCAAATACAAACCAACGCGCCGTGGGTCCTTGGGCGGATTCGTATGAAATCCAGCCTGATTCCAGGCTTGTCGCGCGGCGCCCAAGGCGAACTGCGCGTTGAGAGCTGTGGTGGCGTGGACTTTTGGATCAGTCAAAAAAGTTCGGTAATCAAAGTCGGGCTTCACCTCTGCGGCGAATGTGGTGGGAAATGTGGCGGCCTTGAAATGCGTGATGGGCGCCATGCCGCTTTCGGAATTCATAAGGCGTTGCCAAACGCTATCGACTGAGTGACCAAGACTGGTGACCCAACCCATGCCCGTCACAACCACGCGTGGCTCGCTCATGAAATCCTCCGCAGAACAATGGCGGCATTTTGCCCGCCCAAACTTGTGGTGGTGACAACGATGGTGTTCAACACGGCGTCGCGCGCGCCAATCGTGGCGCCATCAAGTCCGCCAACACTTTCGCCAGGCTTGCCGCCTTGAATTCGCGCCGGCAATTTTTGCTCGCGCAAACATTGCACCGCCACGCTGGCGGCGACCCCGCCAAATCCAGCGCCGCAATTTCCTGTGGCCGTGGAAATAGTGACCAATGGAATTTTTGAAACACGCTCACCAAAAACTTTTCGCAAACCAGCGGCCTCGCTTGCGTCAATGTCACGCACGCCACAACCAAACGGAACAATCGCGTCCACTTCGGCGGGGTTCACGCCAGCCTCTTGCAACGCGCACTCAATGGCTTGCGCAATACCCGCGCCATCGGCCTCCGCGCCCATGCCAATCGTGTCTTGGCAGAAACTTTGACTGGCACCAAAACCAGCCAATTCAACCTGAATTTTAGCTCCGCGCGCGCGCGCGCTTTC
>CANKBX010000069.1 GCA_947480055.1 Planctomycetaceae bacterium | reverse complement strand
TTGATTTGCCTTACGATTAGCGTCATGTCGCAACTGAACGATTCAAACAATATTCCGCACAAACCTGACTATGTGCTAGGCACACACAACGACGAGCACGCCCGACTTGGCATGCAGCATTCCTTGTGGCGTGAATTTGTTCTTGACGCTTGGAAACGGGCAGGTATTGGCGCTGGCAGCAGCGTTGTTGATGTGGGCGCGGGTCCTGGATTTGCAACCATGGATCTTGCGGAAATTGTTGGCGCCACTGGCCATGTGACCGCGGTTGAAATTTCCAGCAAATTTGCTCAAGAGGTGATAGACCAAGCGAACGCCCGTGGCTTGAACAATGTGAATGTTCATATTGTTGACTTGATGCACGAGGATATTCCACTTGTGAGCGCCGGGGCAGGGTTTGACGCCGCATGGTGCCGATGGGTTTGCATGTTTGTGGCGGACGTTGGCGCGTTGGTTCGCCGCATTCACGGCTCACTGCGCGCCGGCGGTGTTGCGGTGTTTCATGAATATGTGCATTACGAAACCTACGGATTACA
Organism: Planctomycetaceae bacterium; assembly: GCA_947480055.1. Lineage (GTDB taxonomy): Bacteria > Planctomycetota > Phycisphaerae > Phycisphaerales > SM1A02 > SYAC01. The sequence continues at coordinate 12,034 of CANKBX010000069.1, read as the reverse complement.
ACCGCCCACGCCTGGCATTGATTCTTTCACGCAGGCGGCCATGGAAAGTTTCCGCGTCCGCGGGGGCAACGCCAACATCGCGGGAACACTGCTGAAAGAATTACGCCAGCAAGGTTTTGAAATCGTCTCCATCAAGCCCATAGCGCGCGCCGCGCGTCCTCATGAACCACTGTGGCAGTGGCCCGCGGGTTTCATACGCACCTATTTGGTGCGCCTTGTTGAACTTGGCCATGTGGACAACGCATTCGCCGCGAATGTTCTTGAGGAACTGGCCCGCGCTGAACAAGATCCACAGTCCATCATGCTCACGCCAACGGTGCTTGAAATCATCGCGCGCAAATAGCATGGCTTTCCAAGCACATTCAGCGCAGACGTCGCCATGCCATGCGCAGAATTTTTCCATGTTGCAAGTCCCTTCACTCACGGAAACACGAACGATTGATATGAATTTACAACAACCCACGCGCGCGATCACTTGCCTGGCTTGGCGCACTGCGTCAAATTTCGCGCCAACTTTTTTATTGGCTTCGCTGTTGACATTGTTGTTGGCTTTGGGCGCCGTCGCGCAAACCACGGCCACCACAACACCCGCGCAAGCGCCGCCAAACTTTCTTTTCATCTTGGCGGATGACCAAAGCTGGTCTGGCTTGTCCGTGGAAATGATCGCTGGAAAAGATTTCAGCAAGGGCAAAAATTTCAACACGCCCAACACGGAAAAACTTGCGGAGCGTGGAATGATTTTCTCGCAGGCGTACGCCGCGCATCCCAAATGCGAATGCTCCCGCGCCGCAATTCTTGCAGGACGCACCACCACCACGCTGAACGCGCCAACCAAAGCATCTACCAATTGGTCCATGCCACTCACGGATTCACTGGCAAATTCGCTCAAGCGCGCAAACCCCGCGTATCGCGCGGCGCATCTTGGCAAATGGCAATGGCCCATGAAGCCAACGGACTTGGGCTACGACCAAAGCGATGGCATTACGCAAAATCAAACTGGAGAATCGAAAGATCCAGCCGATCCAAAACTTTCACTCAGCCTCACTCGGCGCGCATGTGATTTCATGGCCACGCAAGTGAAGGAGGATCATCCGTTCTTCCTGCAAATTTCTTTTTACGCGGTTCATGCGCCCGCTCAAGCGTTGCCAGAAACGCTGAAGAAATATGACAACTTAAAAAGCCCAAATAATGGTGTTGGCAATGATGCGACCAAGAACGCGGCGAAAGGCTCGGGCAAGGGCGCGAAGGGACCGGGCAACGGGCCAGGCAAAGAAAATTCCACCGCTGATCGCGCCACGATGGCGGCCATGACGCAAGACTTGGATACTTGCGTGGGCACGCTGATGAAAAAACTTGACGAGCTTGGAATCGCCAACAACACCTACATCATTTATATGAGCGACAACGGCGGGCGCACGGAAATTCTCAGTGGCGGTAAAGGCAATTTGGGCGAGGGCGGCCTGCGCGTTCCGTTGATTGTTGCCGGCCCTGGCATTCACGGCGCGACGTATTGCAACGAACCCGTGATCAGTTACGACATTCTTGCGACCGTGCTTGATTTTGCCGCGCCCAACACCGCACTGCCCAAGGGCGCCGAAGGTGGCAGTTGGAAAACCGTGCTGCAAAATAGCGGCGCGGGAAAAGTGAAGCGAAGCATTGATCGCATGGTGTGGCATCAACCTGTGGAGGTGCCGCATCCGCAATCCGCCATCCGCAAAGGCGACTACAAACTTGTCTATGAATGGGATACAAAAAATGCGCAACTGTTCAATCTTGTTGATGACTTGAGCGAGAAGAAAGATTTGTCCAAGGAGAAACCCGAACTTGCGCAGCAACTCACGGCGGAATTAAAAGCGCATGTGATGGCGGGCCTGGGCGAGCAAGCATGCGCCGCGCTCGCTCGTGGCGAAACTCCGCAAAATCGCGGAGGCGGCAAAAAAATCGACTCTCCAAAAGATTCTAAGCCTTAAATCACCAAGTTTGATTGACCAAGCTTTGATTCCCGTGCATCAGACAAAGACCTGATCGACAGTTCGCGCTGTGCGGTTTCCTTGCCGCAACTTACAAGATTCCAAATCAAAGACTCCCACTCAGACTTAATTCAAAGGGGGCGAATCCGGGGGCAAATTGGTCTTCAGCGATTCTGCATCCGAATCAATCCACTCTAGAAGAATCATCACATCGGTTGCGTTGATCAAATCATCATGATTCAGATCACCGAACACTGGAGCATTATCTCCCAAGGAAACAATCAACAATCCAAGATCAGCACTGTCCACGACCCCATTGAAATCAAAGTCTCCAAATTCGCGCTGGCACAGATCAGGCTCGCCGTCGTTATCAAGATCCTGACTTCCAAGCGCGATCATATTGGCCGCGCTCTCCTCTGTTTCAAATGCGCAATCGACCGTCCATGCTGGATCACTTCCAGAAATTGGAGCAAACAACATTTCCCTAGCAACTGTCACTGGTTGGGATTCGCCGTCAGTCGAGAAACTGCGCGCCAAACGACTTGCGGCTAGCCAACGACCTCTACCCGAAATGCTGACTTTACCATTCGTAGATCCACCACCAGAACTAGTTTGGCCATCCGAAGAGTTGTCATCTCCAATAATGTTGAATCGAGATCCTGAATATCCGCTATCAAAATTTGAGAATCCAGATTCGAAACTACCAATCCTTCCTCGAACGCCGTAGATATACAACACGCCTGGAACTGCAGTCGCATCACTGTATGAAGTTGCCGTGGATGTCCCAATGGGTGCCATGATGCTAGTGGTTGAGATATTGACCGCCCATGAACCGATCGAACCAACGTCGGCAGTGGCGGAGTCTTGAACGGTCAAGGTCCACATTCCAGCCGCAGTGGAGTTTACAAATGCGGCCTGCAAAGAATTGGAAGGCTTGTAACGCCCCCCCGTTGCGGACTGGGCACATATCAAAGAAGATGCCTTGTCATCTAGAACATAGTTGCCATTGATATCAGTAGCTCCATTGCAGCCCGAAAATAGCACACAACTCTTACCTCCATGCGAGAGCGTGACGATCAAATCCCCTTGATAAGTATGGCGGAAATTGTTGATCGATACAGTGATTTCACCAACAAGCGCGGTGGAAACCGCAGGGACAACATTAACTGTGCCGCTCACCGCGCTGACATCGGGAATATTCATCCCCAATCCGGACGTTGTCACGGCGTTTGCAATTTGCGCACGATACACATTGTAAGAAGTGGCCCCGGCGCCCCATGTCAACGCCACTCGATTTGTGTAAGTGCCGTCCGAGGCGATAAGTGATGTTACCGTGCTCGTTGCAGAGAAACCTTCATTCGTCAAGCTTGCGATCGAGTCACCTAATGGCATGACAGCCTTCACACAATACAGATAGTGCTCTCCCAAGACGCCCGTGGTGTCGGAGTAAGCGTTTGTAAGTGACGTGCCAATTTGAACTGGGCTACCGCCTGAGACCCAACGGAATATTTTATAATTTGTAGCACTAGGAAGGGCCGTCCAACCCAAAATGATTCGATCTTTGTATGTTCCATCCGATGCTGTGAAACCTGTGGGACCCAATATATTTCGCCATCCTGCATCTGAACCGGAAACAATCACAGAACTTGTGGATGCGATGGCGTCAACCTTGTAGGAATACGCAGTCGATGAGAGGGCTGAAGTGTCGCTATACGTTGTATCAGAGGTTGTTGCAAGTAATAAAGGTTCTGACATACTTGAAATTTCAATCGACCACGACTGCAATGAGCCAATATCGCCCCCAGCATTATCCGAAAGAACAAGTGTCCAATCACCACTGGTCGTGGAGTTTGAAAAAACTGATCGCAACAGGTTCGCTGCTTGAAATCCACCACCACTTCCCAGTTGCGCACAGAATCCTGTGGTGTATGAATCAGCCAATATGTAGGTTCCATTCAAATCAGTGCCGCTATTGCAACCACTCGCCAAGATGCACTGCTGCGATCCGTGGCGCAACGTGAGAACCAAATCACCTTGATATGTGTGTCGCAAGTTTGTAAGTGTGACCTTAACAACACCGCTCACGGAAGTCGCTGGCGCGTCAATATGAATAGTGCTTGAAGATGTGGAATAATCTGCAATATTGAATCCAGATCCCGTTCCCGATTTCACGTCGGGCGGATTTGAGCGAAAGACACGGTAAGAAGCTGCGTTTGCAACGGAGTTCCAACTGAGATAGGTCTTGTCCGCATAAATACCGTCAGAGGCCACCAATGCAAGGATTGGCGGCAAGGATCGAAACCCTACGGCCACATTGCTAACCATTGAAACACCAGCAGAAGAAACACTTTTTATGGCGTATTTATATGTGGTTCCCGCAACTGCCGTGAAATCTGCGTAACTGGTGGCAGATGTGCTGGCGATCTCAGTGAGTGTTGCAACGCTTGCTCCGCGCAAAATCTTGTAACTGCTAGCGCCCGACACGGCATTCCATGTAAGCAGTACTTTATCTGTATAACCGCCGTTGCTTGCTACAACGTTTGTTGGATATGGCAGATTGCCGCGAAATCCAGTGTTCGTTGCGCTCACTAGACCGTCTCCCAAAGCGCATGCCGCTACAACGGAATATGTGTAGAACGTTAATGGTGTCGCGGTGGTGTCACTGAAATTGATTCCCGATGAACTACCGATCTGAGTAGTTGGCCCACTGCCAATGGCGCGCAAAATCTTGTAACTAGACGCTCCCGACACTGCGCCCCAAGTAATATCCACTTTATCCAAGAACGTTCCGTCAGTAGCCGAAACCAATGTTGGCGCAGTAATGTTTCGCCAACCAGTGTTGATATTGCTTTCGCCCGTGTCCACGTTTGCCACGGTGGCCACCACGCTATATGAGTAGAGCGTTGCAGGTGGCGCAGTAGTGTCCGTAAATGAATTGAGTGCAGTGGTACCAATCTGTGTTGGACTTCCAACACTATTGACAGTGATGCCCCAAGAAGAAATTTCACCTATGTCCCCATTCGCAGAATCCGTGATTGAAAGAGACCAGTCTCCGTAAAGAGATTGATTTGCAAATGTACTACTAAGCGAATTAAAAGGTCTATAGGTTCCCCCAGTCTCTGGTTGCTGGCAGAATAAAGAGTCCGCAGAATCGTCAATCACGTAGTTGCCGTTGAGAGCCCTATCGGAATTACAATTCTGCGCAAGTGTACAACTCATGCCATTATGCGACAATACGATTGTTAAATCCTCCTGATACGTGTGAATCAATGAATTCAGCCGAATCACAACAGAGCTGACCACTGCCGTAGATGGAGCCGCAAGAGTGATGACGCTTGTGTTGATTGAATTATCGAGGATAGAAAAACCTGAACCAGTTCCAATAGAAGAAGAATTATCCATCCAACGCTTTATTTTATAGCCTGTCGCATTTGCAACCGAGTTCCACATCAACACAACTTTGTCCGCAAAGGTCCCATCGGTTGCTAATAAGTTTGTTGGTCCGTTGGCTGCACGGATATATCCCGTATCCGCCACGCTGGCCGCAGAGTCCGTCGAACTATTAAAGGCTTTCACTGTATAGCTGTACACAGTTCCAGCACGGGCGGTCATGTCGTCAAATGTGGTGGCAGTGGATGTTCCAATCTGCGCTGCGATGCCGCTGCCAATGGCGCGCGAAATTTTGTAACTCGTCGCGCTTGGGGATGCGTACCACGTTAATCGCACACGATCCGTATACGTTCCATCACTCGCCGACATACCAGTAGGAACAGAAACTCCACCTAGGCCATGGCGTCCAAACGCTTCATTGATAAGATCGGAGTTTGGCGTGCCGTCGCCCAAATTTCCATTGTTGTCGTCCAAAGTTAAATAATCAATGCGAATGTCATCGGAAATATCGCTCTGCCCAGAATGCAACATGACTTCATTGATCGCAAGCGCAGCCACTTTATTAATAGCCGTGGCTCCAAAGCGCGCACCATACAGTTGCCGCAAATCCCAAATGATGCCAGAGAGCAACTGACCACAGGCATGTATTTCGCTTCCACAACTGCTGCACCCGGATGGGGAATATTGACACGTGTTGGCAGCGTTGCGAATGCCGGTTGAGCAAGTCTGAAATCCTACGGCGCATATTGGATCGTCGAGAATTAAAACAGCCATGATATCCCCAAAGCCTTCGCCATATGCGCCCTGACCACTGCCGCCGCTATTCACAATATGGTGGCCGTATTCGTGATGCACCACGCCGCTAAACGAGGTGTTATTACAGCCGCCGCCCGCCCGGAAAAAGTTAAGGCTGGATCCGTTATAAAAAGCATTGCACGTGTCGTCTAAATTCACATTCACTACGAATCCAGTTTGGGTTGCAATGGTTGGAAAATTTGGACATGCGCGAAGGGTAAAGTCACGAACGATATTGGCCTGGTAATAGGCGTTGGCTTGAGCGGTGTCCAACTCCGTTGGGTTCGGGTTAAAATTAAAAGTGGTTGCACCAGATGAAACAGTTTGAATCGGAACGGAAAGCGTGCTTCCAGCTACATTAAATATACGAAAATATTTTCCATTGGCAATGGAAGGCTGAACAGCCACGCTGCCACTGATTGAACCGCTGGTGAAGTTTCCATTACTGTCGCCATAAACGGTGCTTGAACCAATGGCCACCGCGGTGTAAGGCAATCGTTTGGATGCCTCGGGATCGCACGCATCGGCGCGTTTACCATCAGTCACCATGCCAGAAACTGTGCCCGTGACGACAGCATGCAAAATACGGTCTTCTTGGTAAAGAATTGTTCCGTTAGCAGGATCAACAATGTATTCAAATGATTGTAGATTTGTATCGTTTGGACCACCATGTGTCTCCGCAATAAATTGAACGGCCAAGCGCGCTGGCTGAACATCGTCATCAATGCCCGCCCACACCACATAGCGTGGCGAAGTTACGCGCGGAACACTTGTAAACTGTGGCATTACATTTCGCATAAAAACACCTGCGTCTAACTTGGATGTGTCTAGTGAAAGTCCAGTGATTTGATTCGCGATATTTTCAACGGAACGCAAAGTTCCGCCCGCTAGGACAACGGAAAAATCCGCATCATCCCTTGTAATAGCCCAGCCAAATGCACGGTACACAGGGATATTCGCCGCAGTTTGTGTGAAATAGACGGCATTCAAACCGCCTCCTTTGGAATCTTCATTGGGCAATTCAACAACATGAGTTCCATCCTCAAATGGACCAATCGGCAGCAAATCAGTTGGTACAACATTCCATAAAACAGACCAGCGTTGGAAAAAATTAGTGGCACTGCTTGACGGAGAATCACCAACTGCCAGTTTAGAACCCCACGCACGGCGAACTCGACTTCCAGGGCTTAGCAATCCGCCTTCAGGGTGTAGATTTAGAAATGCCGAACGATCGGTGACATCGGTTTGATTGTGAATGCCGACGGCATTGGGCAACAATGGCGGCCTTGCAACAACTTTGTCGCCATTGGCAACCGAAGCCATTGAAAGCGTTAAAAAAAGCATTGTTCCCGCGGCATTTCCCAGTAATTTTAAGTTGATCATTGCGACCCCTTGAAGTAAGTATTTGTTGAAAACTACATCAAAATGATTGATACAACGAAACTATTCTAATCCCATTACGGACACTATTTGGACTTTAGATTCATAAACATGTAATTTATAGACGCATATTAATTATATCTGGTTTTAGAGCTTAAAATGGCACCGAGATATCTTTAAATAAGGAAAAACCGCGTCACAAGAGATGCTTGCGAACGCGGTTCTTTAAAACTCCCCCGACTGGACTTGAACCAGTGACCTAGCGGTTAACAGCCGCTCGCTCTACCAACTGAGCTACAGGGGATTCGGAGAGCAAAGCATACCCAACTCTGCAAAAACCGCCACTTTCATATTCGAATGCCGGGATTTGCCAAAATGTCTGCGGCTAAAATCATCGCAGTCCAGAGGAACACCTATTCCAGAAACTTGCCCCCTTGTGCGGCATTGTTAGCAATTCACGCATGAAATTCACCACTCTCGCACCCCTTGAGTTTGCGCGGCAAAACCGCTAAGATCTTCGTCCCTCGGAGCAACCAATGAAAAAAGAAACTCATCCAAAGTGGTACGCAGATTGCAAAGTGAACTTTCGTGGCCAACATGTGTTGACCGTCGGCGCGACCGTTCCTGAAATGAATGTCGAAGTATGGTCGGGTTCGCATCCGTTCTACACCGGCCAAAAGTCGTTCGTGGACACCTTGGGACGCGTTGAACGCTTCCAGAAGAAATTCGCTGGCGCATACTTTAAGAAGGAAGGCGACAAGGATGCAAAGGTTGCCAAAGCACCTGCAACCAAGCCTGCCGCCGCCAAACCAGAGAAGAAGTAGTTACGCAATTTGAAATTTGTCACGGCCGCGCTCTCACCAGCGCGGCTGTTTCTTTTCACACGCTGATTTCACGCGCGCACTTCATCCTTTGTTGACACGCGTTTCTAAGCCAAGATTCATTCACAACCAATCATTTCGTTCATCATCCACCGCAACGCGCAAAATATTTCGATCGTAAATCAAATCGCATGCAACCATCGCCCAGGCTTCTAGAAAAACTAAACGAGATCGAGGCCAACTTTCAAAATGATGAAAGGCAACTTTCCGATCCCGAAATAATTTCCGATCACCGCAAGGTGAAAGTGCTGTCTCAGCGGCGCGCCGCGGCGCAACCTTTGATTGAAAATTTGCGCCAATGGCGGCGCCTAGAGCGCGAGGCTCGCGAGTGCGAATTGCTTGCCAAGGACACGGACGTTGACATCGCAGCCATGGCGCGTGGTGAAATTCATGGACTGCAAACAGCGCGCGACGCAAGCATGGAGGCGCTTATCCGCACCCTGGTGATGGCCGATGATCGCGCCATTGGCAGCCTAATTCTGGAGGTTCGCTGCGGCGTGGGCGGTCTTGAAGCCGCGATTTGGGCAGGTGATTTGCTGCAAATGTATCGCCTTGCCGCGCAACTTCACGCATGGCAATGGGACGAAATGGAAATCAAACATGGCGATGCGGGCGGCGTGACGCACGCCATTATTCGCATTGAAGGAACAGGGTGTTGGAACACGCTTGGCTACGAGAGCGGCGTGCATCAAGTGAAGCGCGTACCGGCCACGGAGGCGGCGGGACGCATCCACACATCAACCGCGACGGTGGCGGTGCTGAGCGAACCCGAAACAGTTGAGTCGCAAGTGGATCCAGCCGAGGTGCGCGAAATTCTGACCACCGCGCAAGGGCCAGGCGGACAAAATGTAAACAAGGTTGCGACGGCCGTGCATTTAATCCACGAACCCACCGGCATAGAAGTGCGCATGCAGGAGACGCGCAGTCAATTGCAAAATCGGGACAAGGCGTGGCGGTTGCTGCGCGCGCGCGTGCATGAACGTCGGCTTGCGGACGCGGCGGCCAAGCGCGGCGAGTTGCGACGCGACATGATTGGTGGCGGCGAGCGCGCGGAGAAAATTCGCACATACCGCTACAAGGACAACATCGCGGTGGACCACCGCGTGGAGCAATCGTTCAACTTGCAGAAGTTGCTCGCGGGCGACATGGAGGAATTGGTCATGGCGCTTGAAACCCGCGACATTGCCCAGCGCATTGAAGTGCTTTGATTGAGATTCGATTTGTATTTCATGAAGCCACGGAAAAATTTCAGCGCGGCATTCTTGCCCCCACTCTGAAGTCTGTGTTGAACGTTACCGCCCGTTGCCACCATACAACCGCTTAAATATTGCTTCATTTCCTTGCTTTTGTGGGATATCAGCGACATAATTAGGCAACACCATGAAGCGAAATGCAAATTGGCCACGACAAGTTCTGATTTCCTTCGCGATGGTTTTTATTTGCGCCACATCCACCGTGAACGCCCGCGGCGAGAACACGGTCGCGGCTTGGGGTTACAACGGATTTGGACAAACCAACGTACCCGTAAATTTGGGCGCATGTAAACAAGTCGACGGCGGCGGTAATCAAACGGTTGCCCTTCGATCCAACAATTCTGTGATCGCATGGGGCAGTAATCAACAAGGTCAATGCAATGTCCCGCTGAATCTTGGCCCATGCACTCAAGTGACGGCCGGCACAAATCACACCGCGGCGATTCGGCAAAATGGAATCTTGGTCGCGTGGGGAGACAACTCGCTTGGGCAATGCGGCAACAATCTTGAGCGCGTTGGCGGAAGAACCAACGACTACAACAGCGTCAACGGCGCGGCGTGGGTGAAGACAACAAGTCTTGGACCTTGCAAATTAATTTCCGCGGGAGCGAATCACACTTTGGCCATTAGGCAAAATGGAATCGTTGCCGCGTGGGGATACAACATTTACGGTCAATGTGGAATTCCAGCGGAGAACACTGGCTACTTTGGAATTTGGACTAAAAGCGCGCTTGGAACTTGCACGCAAATCGCGGGTGGAGCCAATTTTTCATTGGCGCTGCAAACCTCGGGTTTTGTAGCTGCTTGGGGCTACAACGCTTCAGGTCAATGCGGTCCCGCCAACGAACGCGTTGCTGGATCTGGAATGTATTGGGTGCGTAAAAGCTTGGGATATTGCCAACAAATTTCCGCTGGCGGCGATCACGCGTTGGCGCTTCGCTCGGATGGAAGAGTGATCGCTTGGGGATCCAACACATACGGCCAATGCAATGTTCCGCAAACAATTTTAAATTGCGTTCAAACCGCCGCGGGCTTTGGCAATAGCTTGGCTTTGCAAAGCGATGGCTTGGTTGTCACTTGGGGATTGAACACATCGGGGCAATCCACCGTGCCCACCAATCTTGGCACGTGCGTGTCGGTCGCTGCCGGAGACTTTTTCTCCCTTGCTATTCAAGGAACTCCCCCTCCAACAAATGTAACCGCGAGCAACGGGTCATTCACCAATCAAGTTGCAGTGCGATGGGGCGGAGTTTCTGGCGCGTCAAGTTATTTTGTGTTCCGCGTAGTCAATGGATCAGCCGCGATACACATTGGAACCACAACTTCCAACACCTTCACCGACTTCACTGGTGCTTCCAAAACCAAATACACCTACTTTGTAAAAGCTTCAAGCATGGAATTGGGTACTAGCGCCTTGAGTTTTGGCGTTACAGGCTGGCGTAAATAAATCTAAATACAATTAGTGCGGCAGCGGAAATCTAGCGCAAAACGCGCGAATTTCCTCGCGAACCGCCCCGCTCACCGCGGCGTCACCCTTTGAAATCATCACGCGGTCAAGCCACGCGGCGACTTGTTTCATTTCACCTTCGCGCAAACCGCGCGTGGTCAACGCCGGCGTGCCCAAACGCAATCCACTGGTCTGTAATGGCGGACGCGGATCATTTGGAATGCCGTTCTTGTTCACAATTATGCCCGCGTCTTCCAGCCACTTCTCGGCGTCGGCGCCGGTGAGCGACGCGTCACGCGGACGCAAATCAACAAGCATGACATGATTGTCCGTGCCGCCGGTGCACAATCTGTAACCGTGCGACTGCATGGCGGTCGCTAGCGCCTTGGCATTGGCAACCACTTGCTTGCAGTAGGTGGTGAACTCTGGTTTCAAAGCCTCGCCAAACGCAATGGCCTTGCCCGCAATGACATGCATGAGTGGTCCGCCTTGGCTGCCCGGAAATACTTTGCGATCAATCTTGGTCGCTATGTCTTGGTCGTTGGTCAGAATTAATCCGCCACGCGGACCGCGCAATGTTTTATGCGTGGTGGTGGTCACAACATGCGCGTGTGGAAACGGACTTGGGTGCACACCAGTTGCAATAAGACCCGCAATGTGCGCGATGTCCGCCATAAGCAGCGCGCCAACTTTGTCGGCAATAGCGCGAAAGCGCGCAAAATCAATCACGCGGGAATAGGCGGAATAGCCGCAAATAATCACCTTTGGCTTGCTCTCCACGGCGGCGCGCTCAATGGCGTCGTAGTCAAGCAATTCAGTTTTTGGATCAAGACCGTACTCGGCGATCTTGTAAAACGTGCCGGAGAAATTTGGCTTGAGTCCGTGGCTTAAATGACCGCCGCTTTTAATTGGCAAGCT
>CANKBX010000068.1 GCA_947480055.1 Planctomycetaceae bacterium | reverse complement strand
GGCGCCAAGGACCACGGCCAACCAAGTTTTTGCCAGCAAAAAATTAGCCCGCTGCGTGGGATTCTCTTTTGCGTTTTCCAATTGTTTATCCAAGACAATGTCCGCGTCCGCGAGCGCCTCCTCCACATTGGGCAACGATCCGCTCTTGCATATCAGGGCGTGAATCGAGTTCATGGTGGCGGTCATGTCGGTCAACGTTTCCACAGGCAGTCCACTGTTGATTTTTTCCTTGGCAATATCAAATACCTGCTGCTTGCGGGTCTGAAACAAGTCGTCGGCTTTTTGATGTTTTCCCATCCCCCACCGAGCCAGCATTTGCTGAATGAGCAAGCCTTCCAATTCGGTTCCCATTACATTCTTTTCCGCGATGCGAGCCGCGATGCTCAGCAACATGTCCGCTGGTTCGTACATCCCCTGCGTTAAACACATGTCGGCCAATTCCTTGTAATACGAAATTTCATTTGGATTGGCCAGGATTGCTTCAACAAGCGCGTTCGCGTTGATGGTGATTGAGGATGATGTTTCCAATTCATACGCCGCCAATTGCGAAGTGGCCGCGGGGAATGATGGATCCAACTTCACCGCTTGGCGCAATTGCATCAGGGACGCATCGCCATCGCCGCGGCGACGAAGTAGAAGTGAATAATCAAACGCAAGTCGGCTGGCGACTTGCGTTGAAATTTTGGAGACCGATGACGGCTGCAAGAAATGCTCATAGGCCGCAATGCGCTCATCCGCGGTCATGCTTCGGTCCACAACCTCGTTCAGCCGCAAAAGGCGCATGACCAAATTGTTTGGAGACAATTTACAAAGGCGTATCACGGCTTCATTTGCCGCAACGTTCGCAGACGACATGCTTCCGTTGGTGGCGTTGGAAATCTCCAAAACACCGCGCCAGCCTTCGGGGTCGTTGGGCGCCAATTCCGCGGCTATTCGCGCAATTTCCAAGGCTCCGGCATAATTCTCGGGAGAGGGCTCCTCGGGCTCGGAAATCATTTGCATTGAGGCGCGGCCCCAGGCCACGCTTAATCTTTGAAGCGCCTCGGCTTCAACGGTTTTCTCCGCCGTTGCCGATACAGCAAAAGATAGGAGCATGGTTGCAAATGACAGCATTATTTATTAAGTGTAACCTTCAACGCTGAACAGTTGTCCTAGCCCCGCGCAAACAGTTGAACAAATTTATAAATACACTTGAAATTGATATGAGATATTTCCAGCAACTCACCATTTTGTTCGCGCTTATTGCCCCAATACATTTTGCCGCGGCGCAAACTCCGCCCGCTTCAACGCCGCCAAAGCCCGCGGCGCCCGCGAAGACGGAGGCAAAATCTCCGGCGCCAAATAAAGAGTTGGTGACCAGCACCAAACCAATCGACGCCGCCGGCCAAAAGCAAATCTCGGAATTTATCGCCAGCCGTTGCGGCATCATGTTGGATGGCGAACCGGCGCAGGTCAGACTTGCCGCGACTGAAATACAGTCGGTATTGCGCCAGCCAACCGCCACGCCAATATTTCTTAGAGCTTGCGCGGACAGCCTGAAGCCGTTGGCCACCAAAATAATCGCCACCAATGACGCCTTTCGAATCAACAACATTTTGCAAGTTGTCAGATGGACCCGCAACGCGGAGGCCCTGGATATCTTGATTCAACAGTCAACTATAGAGACGCAAAAAAGCGCCGCGATTCGCATTGGCTCAAGCCGCCTGATGCCGGGTTGCGTGGCCAGTTCAAATCTCACCGCTCCGCAAATCGACAGCGCGGCGAGGCGGATACGCGAGGCCGCTGAAAGTGAAACTCAATGGGCCGTGAGCGTGCATGAAATGCAGGCCTTGGCTGCGTTGGTCACTGTTGCGCAAGAGGCGAAACTGGTTGCGCAACTTGAATTCGCGCGCGCGGAATTTTTGAAGGTGCTCACGGCAACCTCAACACAAGTGTCCAAGCCCGATGGTCGTGAGCAAATCTTCGCGCTTCAACGGGGTCTGATTATTTTACGCGACATGCTTCTGAAGACACCCAAGGAGGAAATGGCGAAGATCTCCCCCGCAATCCGCGCCATCACGCAGGCAACCAAACTGATTGCCAAGGAGAAAGCGCCCACGATCGAGGGCTTCGCTAAATCCGCGGCCAACGCCGAAATTGTGGCGGGCGTCATCGACAATCTTATTGGGATCAAGGAGATCGATCCCAAATCCAAGGGCGGTTGATTGCGTTCTTCGGGCATCATGCCCCGCGTGCGAATTCTTGCGCCATTTATTTTTCTCGCGTCGCTGATTCTGATCAGCGTGTGGCTTGATAGACCCTATCCGCGCGCCGACGTGGTGTACGCCAACACCTCCGAAAATTTCACGCTTGATCCACAGCGCTTGAGCTACCAGCACGACGTTCGCACTTCACGAAGTTTGTTTGAGGGCTTGGTGAATGTGAATGGCGAACATGGAACGCCCGAGGCCGCCGTTGCCGTGAGTTGGCAGCGCGGCGAAGATGGCCGCACTTGGACCTACCGCTTGCGTGACGACGCTCGTTGGTCAAACGGCGCGCCCGTGACCAGCCACGAATTTATCTACGCATGGCGCCGCGCTATCTTGCCCGATCTTGCTGCGGATTACACCGGCTTCTTTTTATCCATCGAAGGCGCGAAAGATTTTTTTGAGTGGCGCGTGAAAGCTTTGGCGGAATTTGCAAAGAGCCCTGGTGGCGCGGACGCCGCGGACAAACTTTGGAAAGAAACTGAATCTCGTTTCGCAACGCAAGTTGGTTTGTCTGCGCCGGATGATCACACGTTGGTGGTCAAGCTTGCGCGGCCCGTGGCGTATTGGCTTGATTTATGCGCGTTTCCAGCCATGTTTCCGGTGTATCCACCATTGGTGGAAAGTTTCACGCGCATTAATCCGCGCACCGCGCAGCTTGAACAAGATCCTGGCTGGACCAAGGGCGGCGTGCTTGTGAGCAATGGTCCGTATCAACTTGTGCAGTGGCGACCCAAGCGATCCATGCGCTTTGAAAAGAATCCGTATTACTGGAACGCCGCAAATGTTCCAAGCCAAACAATCGAAAGCATTCCGATTGAGGATCCCAACACCGCCGTGTTGGCGTTTGAGAATGGCGACATTGATTGGCTCACCGACACCATCGTTGAATATCGCGGCGACATGTTTGACGAGGCGAAGCGTGGACTGCGAAAAAATCTACATGTGCTTGACGCGTTTGGAACGGATTTTTTCTCCTTCAATTGTCGGCCAAAGCTTGCCGATGGCCGCGCGAATCCGTTCGCCAATCCCGCCGTGCGCCGCGCCTTCACGCTTGCCGTGGACAAGGCCACCATTGTCAACAACATCACGCGCTTGGATGAGACTGTGGCAACAACATTTATTCCACCTGATTCAATTCCCGGATATCAAACTCCAGCCGGACTTGCGTTTGATCCCATCAAGGCGCGCGCCGAACTCGCGGACGCCGGCTGGCAAGACCGCGACAACGACGGCGTTGTGGAAAATGAAAGCGGCGAAAAGTTTCCAACTGTTGAAATTATGTACTCCGCTGGAAGCCCGCGCTACCGCGACATGGCCGGCGCGTTGAGCGCGATGTGGCGCGAAACCTTGCATATTCAATCGGCGCCGCGCAGCAGAGATCCGCTTGGATATAAAGACGCGCTCAAGCAAGGCGATTTCATGATCGCCCGCGGTGGCTGGTACGGCGACTATGGCGACCCAACAACGTGGCTTGATCTATGCCGCACCGGTGACGGAAATAATGACCGCAAGTATTCCAGCGCGGAGTTTGACGCGTTGCTGGACAAGGCCGCCAATGAACTGGACCCCGCGCGTCGATTTCAAATTTTGCAAGACGCCGAACGCATCATCACCGAGCGCGATCTTCCGATGATTCCAATTTGCCACTACGTCACGGTGTACATGTATGACCCCGCGCGATTGACCGGTCTCAGCCGCCATCCGCGGCTTGAGCAATATCTTGGCCGCTTGCACATAAAAAAATAATCGGCGTCACGCTTGTTGAATGCGCGGATCGATCCATGCGTACAACATGTCCACGACTAAATTCAAGATCGCAACCAGAAGTCCGTACGCCAGCGTTATGCCCATGACCAGCGTGATGTCCTTGCCCAATACCGCGTCAACAAAGTGGCGACCCAAACCGGGAACCGCGAAAACTTTTTCCACCACAAATGAACCCGTGAGCGCCACCGCGGTGGCTGGGCCAAGCCAACTCAGCACCGGAAGAAATGCGTTCTTCAACACGTGCCGCACCGCGACTTGTGGGCGGGATAAACCCTTGGCCCGCGCGGTGCGCGCATATTCCGTGGTCATTTGCTCGATCATTCCAACGCGGACCAATCGCGCCACCGCCGCGGAAAATGGCAGCGAAAGCGCGATCGCGGGCAAAACAATATTTGATACGCGCCCCCAACCTCCAACTGGAAACCAGCCAAGTTTTGCGGCAAATACAAGCAGCAACAACGCGCCAATCACAAAACTTGGAACGCTCACGCCAACCATGGCGAAAATTTGTCCCGCCGCATCAACCACGCCGCGCGGCCTTAATCCGCTCAGAACTCCCGCGGTTAATCCGATCGCCAATGCCAACAACATGGCGGCGCAACCAAGGGTCACGCTCACTGGAAGCGCGTCGCGCAGAATTTCATTCACCGTCCAATCTGGCTGGCGCAAACTGGGACCAAGATCAAATGGCCGCGGCGCGTTTCCCAGCGCCCAACTCACTCCACTGGCTTTGCCCAAGTACTCAAAATAAAATGCCACGGGGTCGTCCAAGTGATATTGCTTCTTCATGGCCTCCACAACTTCCGGTGGCGGTCGCCTGCCCTCTGGATTCTCAAGCGGGTTTCCCGGTATCAACCACGCCAATGCGAATGTGATGGTGTACATCGCCAAAAGCAACGGTGGAATCAAGGCGAGTCTGCGCAAGAATAAAGACAACATGGGTATCAAGATCCTAGTCGCAGGAACACTACACTGAACACCGTATGGCACCAGCGCAAACTGGAACAATTCTTCAACAATGCCGCGCGCTTTGCGTCGCGTGCTGTTGCTTTGTGTTTGCAACTGGCTGCAACACCATGAGTGGTCCTACGGTGATTGAAATTGATTCCATTGATTATTCCAAGGCATTTGAAGCGTGTATTGAGGCAAGTCGCAGCGCCGGCATGCCTCCGCAAGCCGCCGATCGAACCACGGGCATTATTGAAACAGAGCCCCGAATAATTGGTAGTTGGGTTGAACCATGGCGATTTGATTCCACCGGCGCCATGCAGAAAGCGGAAAACACCGCGCAGTTTCAACGTCGGCGCGTGCGATTTGTGTTCACGCCAAAAGATTGGCAGCCTGAATCCATTGAATCAATCGCAACCATGACTGGCCCGGCAGCGCCCGGTTCCACCGATGACCTGAAACGATTTGATTTGGAAAATTACAAAGGCCCGCTTGAAATCCGCGCGCGAGTTTTTGTGGAGCGAAACTTCACCGATGGCATGCGCATCAACACATGGAGCGCCACGTTGACAACCCAAACACAAACACCCAAGCCAGGTGTCACCGATGGCTCCACGCGCGCGCAAACAACGTGGACGCCAGTTGGCCGCGACGAGGCCTCCGAGCGCACCATCATGGCGGAGATTCAAGCCATCTTGAACGAGCCTTCTACTTCAAGCCAGACAGCCGCCGTACCGTCATCATGAACGAGCGTTTCATGGCGGCATGCATGCCAATAGTCACGCCCACATAAAGCGCCACGCTTGCCATTGCTCCAAATATAAATGACGAGGTAAGAAGCGAGGCATTTTCCAAACTGGCGGTGATTGAATCCGCGGGCATGACCGCGGCAAACACTAAATTCATCGGGCTAAACGACTGAATCGCCGGTCCAAGCACGGCGATATCTTTGCCCGCGGCCGCGCCACAAATTCCAATGGTGGCCGCCACCGCCACCACCACCCCAATGGCGCCGATGGTGCTTGCAATCACGCCTTTGGATTTAATGCTCCAACTTAATCCGGTCATCACCACAAACGAAGCGAACGCCGTGAGCACAAACGGAAATACCACCGTCGATATGGGCAACACAATTGGAACATCCAACTTGCTGGTGCCCACAAGTTCCATCGTGGTCACGCCGCCGGCCCGCATGCCGTTGCTCAACACATACGCGGCGGCCAACAATAAAGTGATCGATGGCACCGCGATCAAAGGCCACAAGACCGTGATCAATCCGCGCAATTTTCCCGAGAGATATTCGCCTGGTTGAATTGGCGTAGTCAACAAAAGATCAAGCGATCCATCCTCGCGTTCGCGGCTGACCGCGGTCGCGCTTGCGCCCGCCGCCAACAGCACGGCGATCACCACTTCGCTTATCACCACGGCCACCAGAATCACCCGAAGCACCGGCGCGTTGAATGCGCCAGCGCGATGCGCGCCAAGAAGGACCAACATCAACAGGCAACCGCACGCCAAATATCCCCAACGCATAAGCCTGGCCGCGGGTGTTGAAAGCCTGAGATTGACCTCCCACCAAGCGATTGGATTGCGCCAAACATGCCGTGGAACACGCTGATTTTTAGAATTCACATTGCGCACAAACCGCGTCCACCATTGATTGGCGCTCTCCACCCGGCTTCCGATCAAGCGCACCCGCAGCGCCGCGAATGTGGTCAATGCAAATGCAACGATGCATGCGAGATATGTTTGCGCACGAAGTGGATCGCCAAACCAAAGTTGCCGCAAAGCGCCGACATTGTCGGATGTGAAATCGCGCGGTCGATATCGGTTGGTCAACAACACGCTCTCAAGGGTGAGAAATGGATTCATTGGAGTCCACACTGTTGTCCATGATGCGTCCATGCCCACAGCGATGGGCGCACGCGCCACGCGATCAAGCGCCGTGGTTGCCGCCAAATAAATAACCACCACAACGTAGAAAGTAAAAATACTTCGCTTGCCAGCGTTTCTAAAAACACTCAGCGCGATGGCGATGGAACCCATCACCAACGCCACCAAAAATGAAACTTGCAGGCTTGCAATCACGCTTGCGCCACGCACGCCGCCAAAAATTTGCGTCATGATGAAAAGTGGAAATGTGGACAGCAACAATGCCACCACAAAAAACAATCGACCAAATAAGTTACCCAATATAATTTGCGCGCTCGACAAAGGCGTGGTCAATAAAATTTCCCACGTCTTGGGGTTGCTCTCCTGTGCGATCGCGCCAGCCATGAACACTGGAGTTAAAAGGCAAATAGCCACCACTTGGCCAAAGCTCATCAAGGTAAATGCGCTGGCGCCACGCTGCGCCAAATCTTTCAAGGTGCCGCTGGAGGGTCCAAGCAGCGAGAAAAAAACCAACACCATCAATACCCCCAAATACACCGAGCGGATGAGTAAATGCCGCCCGCGAACGCTGCCCCCCTTCACAATACGCAGCGCGACCGCGTTGTTGGGGCCAAGGGCAAAGAGCCAATTGAGAAACCGCGGCATGCGCACAGTCTAAAGGCAACGCCCCCAAAGAACCTGTTGACCCTAAACACAATTCAAACCATAATCAAATTTCTTAAACCAATCGGACCGACACGATTGGATTCCAATTTTCACGGATCAAGCCTTGGAGGGCTTCCCCGATTTACTTCACTTCAACTTCAGCTCGAATTTGAACTCGAGCCACTCAGCGGACACAAGTCCCTCCAATGCGGCGAGCATCGTACGCGTCGCCAATCCGATTTTATATAAAGGAGGCGCCATGCCTTCACCGATGATTTTCTCGCCGCAGCTTGCGGCGATTTCCGCCACTGATTCCGTTTTCAATCCCTCCTCCATTATTTCAATTGCCATACTTGGCGTTTCTGGCGCGGTGGTTGTTTCAATGTGGGTGCTTGCCACGCGCAAGTTGCAACGTATGCGCCGCGAAGGCGAGCAACTGATAGAGAAGGCCCGCATTGAGGGCACGGCCAAAGCAAGCGCTCTTGAACTTGAAGCCGAGCGGCGCGTCGCCGACCGCCGTGCAAGCGCCGACAAACAGATCGCTCAATCCTTGGCCGAGACCAAGGAGGCGCAAGAACGCGTGAGCCGCCGTGAAATTTCGGTGGACAAACGTTCGGAGCAACTGGAGAACCGCGAGGGCGCGATAGAAAAACGCGCGCAATCCCTGCAGGAAAATGAGGCGAAACAAAAGTTGGTGATTCAGGAAACCCAGGACATTCGCGAGCAAACTCGCCAACGCCTTGCCGAAATAAGCGGCCTCACGCAAGAGCAAGCGCGCGAGCAATTCATGCAGGAAGTGCGCGACCACAGCCAGCGCGACGCCGCGCAATTACAGCACAAGATCATCGAGGAGGCGGAACTGAAAGCCCGCGAGCGCGCGCGTGAGATCACGTTGATGGCGATGCAACGCTACGGCGGTGAATCCGCCACGGATGCCACGGTGCGCTCCGTAAAGATTCCATCGGATGATCTCAAGGGCCGCATCATTGGCCGTGAAGGTCGCAACATTCGCACCTTTGAGCGCGCCACTGGCGTGGATGTTCTTATTGATGACACGCCGGGCGTGATCGCCATTAGTTGCTTTGACCGCG
The DNA here is from genome assembly GCA_947480055.1 of Planctomycetaceae bacterium. GTDB lineage: Bacteria > Planctomycetota > Phycisphaerae > Phycisphaerales > SM1A02 > SYAC01. The sequence goes on along the minus strand of CANKBX010000068.1, from coordinate 4,170 downwards.
TGCGCCAAGCCGTGGCCGTTGAAGCGTTGCAACGACTTGTGGCCGATGGCCGCGTGCATCCAGCGCGCATTGAAGAAGTTGTGGAGCAATCGCGCCAGGAAATCCACGAGCGCATGATGAAGGCCGGCAACGAAGCGGCGGTGGAGGCTGGGGTACCGGGCCTGCACGTCAAGATCATTGAAATGATGGGGCGGCTTCACTATCGCACCAGCTATGGCCAAAATGTTTTGCGCCACTCCATTGAGGTTGCGTTTCTCAGCCAACTCATCGCGGATCAACTTGGACTTGATGGCACGGTGGCGCGTCGCGCAGGTTTTTTGCATGACATTGGCAAAGCCATGGATCATGAAATTGAAGGCGGACACCCAGCGATTGGTATGGATTTTGCCAAGCGCCACAACGAAAAAAGTGAAGCCGTGCTCAACGCCATCGGTGGCCATCACAACGATATTCCAACCACAACTCCGTACACGCCAATCGTCACAACGGCCGACGCGCTGAGTGGCGCGCGTCCAGGCGCCAGGCGCGAAAGTATGGAGCACTACATCAAGCGCCTTGAGCAACTCGAGGAGATCGCGCACAAACAGCAAGGTGTTTCGGAGGCCTACGCCATTCAGGCCGGCCGCGAAGTGCGCGTGATTGTGAACGCCAAGCAAGCCGATGACGCGCGTTGCTTCATCATCGCGCAGGAAATCGCCAAGCAGGTCGAGGCCGAAATGACTTTCCCCGGCGAGATCAAGGTCACGGTTCTACGCGAGCATCGCGCCGATGCAATCGCGCACTAGATCCATAAGCCCAGCAACATGATGGCGGCCACCACAAGCGCGATCCATACATGAAGCCAGTTGCGTTGCAGCACAAATCCGAATCCCACCACTATGGTGCGCAGAAATGGCATGGCGATGCCGCACACTATTCCAAACATCATCAACGCCGACGCATCACCGACACCAATAGCGTGGGTAAAATCCGCAAGTGAATGCCACGCGGAAACCGCCGCGCGAATTTGCGTGTGCGATAATCCGCGCGACCACGCCAACCCCTGCCCCACGCAGATCAAAGTGATGGACGTGAGGGCGATCACCCACAGCGCCCAACGCTGAATTCGCCGTAAAAACAGCTGTAATTGACGAGATCGCAAATACTCCGCCTCGTGCTCCAAGGATTGCAATTGGTTGGTCATTTGAACAACTCCCTACCGCCCTTGAACATCATTTGCAGTCCCACCAGCACAATCACAATAAGGAATATTTTCTTAAGCGTGGACACATGAATTTTTGGAACCAGCCATGAACCAAACATCGCGCCGGGGACAATTCCAATCAGCACGGGTCCGGCGATCGTTGGGTCCACCATTCCATCGCGCAAATACACCATCACGCCGGAGGCCGCGGTGATGCCAATCATAAAATTGCTGGTGATTGTGCTCACGCGAAACGGCATTCGCATGCATGTGTCCATGGCCAATACTTTGTAGGCGCCCGAGCCGATGCCCAACATGCCGCTCAACAAACCAGCGATCGTCATCACGCCAAGTCCCACGGGAACTTTTTGCACGTGATAAACTTTTAGGCCTTCTTTAGTTTCCTCAACCCCATCCAATTGCAGAACGCGACCCCACCAAGTTTGGGGCAACACGCGTTCGGTGTCATCCACCGCGCGCCACGACAACGCCCCCGTCGCCAACAAACTCACGCCAAACAGCATGGTCAACACATCGCCTGGAGCGAGCGTGGCCAACACCGCCCCCGCGATCGCGCCCAAACCCGCGGCAACCTCCAGCGTTACGCCCACTCGATAATTGCTCATGGAATCGCGGCCGCGAATAAGCGCCGCGGCGCCGCTGGTGGTAACCACCGCCACCAAACTCGCGGCGATGGCGCTCTTTACATCCACGCCCAGAACAGAAACCAAAACTGGAATCAAGATGACGCCGCCGCCAAGGCCAAGCATGGCTCCGAAGCAGCCACTTACAATGCTGACCGCGATAATAATCAAGTCAAATAGAACTGGATCGGTTGCCTGCACGATTGATGTTGTATCAAATATCGCCGAGGCGATTTACGCCGGCGAAAATGAAGGCGCTTTAAACATCACGCACGCAATGATTTGACTGCGCCCAAAAAACATAGCACGCGCGGGTAGACTGTCGCCATGATTCAATTTCTCATCGCCGCATGTCTTGGCGCGGACGCGTCCGTTGCCACCCTTCAATCCACTTCGGCTCCAAAACTTGCCAACGGCGTGAGTTTGACCGTGTACTCCAGCGCCGACGCGTCCAGCTTTGATCCGCAAACTTGGATCGCGCAGCAACGCCAAGGCAACGACCCAACCGCCGCATATCAAGTGCCCGGCTTTGGAGTGATCCGAGAAATTCGCGGCGTGGACATGCCGCAAGGCGCTGGCTCGCTGGCCTTCACGGATGTCGCGGCTTTCATTGATCCAACCACCGTGGCCTTTGAAGACTTGACCGACCCAACCACCGTGGTCACCAACCAACGATTTGAATTTGATCTTGTAAGTCCACAAAAACTACTGGAAAAATATGTCGATCAAAAAATTTCCGCCATGGTGGACATGAACACCGCGCCCATGCGCGTGGATGGAACGCTTCTTGCGGCGCGCAACGGGCAACTTGTTGTGCAAGGCGCGGATGGCGGCGTGCAAATTGTGAATCAATCAAATACAACATTGCTCCTTGGCGCCCTGCCTGGAGGTTTGCGCACACGTCCAACTTTATTGTGGGATGTGATCTGCGCAAAGTCTGGCGCGCATCAAGTACGAACCAGTTACCAAACTTCCGGCATCACTTGGCGCGCCGATTACAACTTAATCCTTGACCCCACCGACACCAAGGCCGACATGACCGCATGGGTTTCCATGCTGAACGTGTCGGGTCGCAGTTACGAGAACGCGCAATTGAAATTGATCGCGGGCGATGTACAGCGCGCGCAAAGCAACAACAACCGTGGGCGGGGCGCGCCGATGATGATGAAAGCCATGGCGGATGGCGCAGCCGAAGGCTTCCAAGAAAAAGCCTTCTTTGAATTCCATCTTTACACGTTGCCGCGCCCCGCGAACATTCCAGAAAATTCCAGCGAGCAGATCGCTCTGTTTCCAACCGCGCGCAACATTCCCGTGGAAAAACTTCTGGTGTACGAAGGCTCGGACATCAATGGGTTTGGCGGCGGCATGATTGACCAGCCGGAATTTGGCGCCATGGGAAAAACCAAAGTGGACGTGTTTGTGCGCTTCAAGAACGAAGCGGCAGCCAATTTGGGAATGCCACTTCCAGCGGGCAAATTGCGGGTTTCCAAGCGCGACGACGCTGACGGCTCGCTTGAATTTATCGGCGAGGATTTGATCGGCCATACGCCGAAGGATGAAAAGGTTCTGGTGCGCCTCGGCTCCGCCTTTGATGTTGTGGGCGCGCGCACGCAAACCGATTTCAAATCCGACCGCGGCCGTCGCGAAATGACTGAGTCATTCAAGATCGAAATTCGCAACCGCAAGGACAAACCAATCACCGTGCTGGTGCGCGAGCCTTTGTATCGCTGGAGCAATTGGGAAATCACAACCACCAGCCAGCCATTTGAGAAAAAGAATTCATCAACAATTGAATACACGCTTGACGTTCCCGCCAACTCCGAAAAGCTGATCACCTACTCCGTGCGCTATCGCTGGTGATGCAAACTCTCACAGAAATCAAAGCCATTCTCGCCTCGCGCGGCTTGCGTCCCAAGCACCGCTTTGGGCAAAACTTCCTGCATGATCACAACGTGCTGCGCGCGCTTATGAAGGCCGCGAACATTTCCGCGGGCGAGGTGATTTTGGAAGTCGGTCCGGGCACCGGCGTCCTCACGGATCTTTTGGTGCAAGCCAACGCGCAAGTGATCGCTTGCGAAATGGACCGCGATTTAGCGGCGTTCAACCGCGAGCGCTTTGGCCAACGCATCACTCTGATCGAAGGCGATTGCCTTGCCACAAAACATTCACTCAACCCACTGATCACGGCCGCCATCAACAACCGGCCATTTCGCATGATCGCAAATCTGCCGTATCAAGCGGCCACTCCGCTGATCGCCATTTTGCTCAATGACTTTCCAAATTGCATGGGAATGCATGTCACCATTCAGCGCGAAGTTGCGCAGCGGCTGAATGCCGCGCCCG
>CANKBX010000067.1 GCA_947480055.1 Planctomycetaceae bacterium | reverse complement strand
GATCAAGCCGTCACGTTGCACGCCAAGGCGAATCGCCCGAATCTATTTATAAAGGTTCCAGGCACCGCTGAAGGTTTGCCAGCGATTGAAGAACTCACGTACCGCGGAATTTCCGTGAATGTCACTCTGCTGTTTAGCCCTAAGCAATATCTCGCCGCGGCCGACGCGTACCTAAAAGGCCTTGAACGCCGCATGAAAGAGGGTAAATCCGTTACTGTTGAAAGCGTGGCCAGCATGTTTGTGAGCCGATGGGATAAAAAGACCGCGTCAATGTTGCCCGACAATTTGAAGAACACCGCGGGTATTGCCGTGGCGCAAGTGTGCTACAAGGAATATTGCGCGCTCTATGCCAGCGATCGTTTCTTGAAGTTGCAAGCCGCGGGCGCTCGTCCGCAGAGATTTCTTTTCGCCAGCACCAGCACCAAGGATCCAAAGCTTGCGGACATCATGTACGTCAAGGCGCTCGCCGCGGCGCGCACCGTGAACACCATGCCCGAGTCAACGCTAAATGATTTCTTTGATCATGGTTCGCTTGATGGCGTGTTGCGCACCGACGGTGGAACTGGTCCAGCGACCGTGGTCGCGCTTGAAAAAGCTGGTTGCCTCATTGAGAAAGTTGGTAATGAATTGCAAGTGGAAGGCGCGGCTTCATTCGTGAGTAGCTGGACGGAGTTGATGGCTAGCATTCAATCCAAGAGCGCGGCGATGGCTCACTAAATGAACGTGAGGCCTCGCGTATGAATCAATCGGACTTCGTGGCTGAATTGTCGTGGCGTGGGATGGTGCATCAAACCACCGAGGGTTTGCCCGCGCACATGGCCACGCCAGGTCGAGTTGCCTATGCGGGCTTTGATCCCACCGCCGACAGTTTGACCGTGGGAAATTTGGTGTCCGCCATGTTGCTTGCGCGCTTGCAACGTTGCGGTCACAAACCCATCGTGGTCATGGGCGGCGCGACTGGTTTAATCGGTGATCCAAGCGGAAAAAGCAGCGAGCGCCAGTTGCTTGATCCCGCGCAAGTGAAGAAAAATGTGGCGGGACAGCGCAAGATTTTTGAGAAGCTGCTGGATTTCACCGGGCCCAACGCGGCCGTGATTGTGGACAACGCCGAGTGGTTGTTGAAGATGGGCTACATAGAAGTGTTGCGCGATATTGGAAAACATTTCAGCGTGAATCAAATGGTCACGCGCGACAGCGTGGCCAATCGCCTTGAAAGCCGCGAGCAGGGTTTGAGTTACACCGAGTTCAGTTACATGATCTTGCAGGCCTACGACTTTGCGCATTTGTTCAAGGCGCATGGGTGCACCGTGCAAATGGGTGGCAGCGATCAATATGGAAATATTCTCAGCGGCATTGATTTGATTCGGCGACTTTCGCAAGGCGAAGGATTTGGTCTGACGGCGCCGCTGTTGCTCAAGAGCGATGGAACGAAATTTGGAAAGAGCGAATCTGGAAATGTGTGGCTGAGCGCGGAGCGAACTTCGCCGTACCGCTTTCATCAGTTCTGGCTCAACGCATCCGACGAGGAGGTTGGAAAGTTGCTGCGCTGGTTCACGTTCTTTGACCGCGCCACCATTGAGGCGCTGGAGGCGGCGCAAAAAGCGAATCCTTCCGAGCGCGCCGCGCAAAAAGCGTTGGCCGACGCCGCCACGGAAATGATCCATGGCTCCGCCGAAGTGGCGCGCGCAAAAACTGCTGCATTGGCCCTGTTTTCTGGCGATATCCGCGCGTTGGATGCGCAACTATTGGCCGAAGTCACGCATGATTTAACCAGCACTTCAATCGCCGCGAGTTCACTTGATGGCGATGGCGTTGCGTTGCTTGATTTTCTAGCCACCACGCCACTTGCCGCGAGCAAGCGCGAGGCGCGCGATTTTCTAGCCGCCGGCGCCGTGAGCGTGAATGGCGAGAAGGCTGTTGCCGACGCCAAGTTGACGCGCGCGGATGTGCTGCATGGCGCGGTTATTTTATTGCGCCGCGGCAAGAAGCAGTGGCATGCGGTGCGCGTTGCGGACGAAGCAGCGCGCTAAAAAAATTATATTTTCCATGGCGCGCTGAAAATGATTTTACGCCTCAGGCGCGTCGCCTCATCGAAGCGCCGCGATTCAAGGACCCTTGGGAGCGGGCAGCGGAGGTTCCACTTCCGTCTCTGGAAGAATTGGCGTTGTTGTTCGCGGCTCAATCTTGAGCGCGATCTCTGGATTCACAACTTGTTTTCCGGCCACGCTTTCCACGCTGACTCCAGGCGGCAGAACCCAATTCGAGACGGCTTTCTTGGCCACCTTGCTGCCAAGATCTCCGCTTGTAAGCGGAACAATCGCGGCCACGGAAAATTTTCCACTTTCAATTTCCTTCAACGCGTCGGGCGGACCAATCAAAATCACGTCGCGCAAAACTCCACCATCTTGTTGAATGGTGATATCAAATCCCTTCAAGTCGGTGGGTGATGCCGCGATTTGCAAAGGCACCGTGGCCAAAGTGATATTTTCTGTTTTGCGCCGAAGAGTGAAGGTCACAATCGCTTGGTCCGGCACAAATGTCACTTGCTCTGATTTCACCGCTACGGATTCAGGCAAGCGCAATGTCGCTTGCGCATTATTTTTTCCAGTGGACAAATCCTTGGTGTCAACCACGGCTTCCACTTGAAGATTCTTCATGGCATCAATCGCCGAAGTTGGAAGCGTGACCAAGACAACGGGTGGATTGATGGAGGCGGATTCATATTCGGCCAAAGAAATTTTCGCTGTCAGTGGAAATTGCGTGGTGGTGAGATCGCCAATCACAACTTTGGCGGACTCCGGCCGCGATGTTTGAACGGTGGCGTCCGTGGCGATAATTTGGGGCAAATTGTTTATGGCGTATGCGAGCATGACGTTGTAAGCGCCAGCGGTGGTGGGAAATCCAGCGGTTCCAGTGGGAATAATCAAGCCTTCGTCAAGTATGGATTGAATACGGTCGATGCTGGTGGGACTGGCTTTCACGGAAAGCGTGATCGCGATTGGTTTCATTGGATCAACAAAGTGTTGCTTTGGATCCGATGAGCGGAATGAGAATGTGCCCTTGATTTCACGCGTGTCGCGGGTGCGATCCGCGGCCCAAGTCCAAATTAACAGCGTGGCGATCGCCGCCACAAACCAAGTGGAAAGATTGGCGGTCCAATTTCCCATCAGTTGCTCCGCCGATTTTCGCGATCATCGGAATCGTTTTTATTCTGACTTGTTTCATCGCCATCGTCGCCATCCTCGTGACTCTCTACTTCAGAGTCGTCTGGATTCATTCGCTCTTCCTCGCGCTCGGCGCGTTCCTCTTCTTGCGCGGCCGCCAAAGTCGCGGCGGCATTTAATTCTGAATGTTCCGAGTGGTCCGGCAAATTCAACATGGGCGCGTCAAGACCGCCCACGCGGCTGATGAAGCGGCCAAACAGTGAGCGTTGTTGCGATCGGCGTAAACCGCGTGACAAACGGCGGCGTAAACCCGCGGCAAATTCATCAAATTGAATTGGTTCCGACAATTCGCCGCGCTCCGCGAATCGAATCAGGCCATTTTCCTCGCTCACCACAACAACCACGCAATCACTTTCAAGCGTGGCGCCCATGGCGGCGCGGTGGCGCGCGCCCAACTTCATTCCCGCCACGGGATCGGCCAATGGAAGTTGCACGCTGGCCGCGGCAATTCTTTCACCGCGAATCACGACCGCCAGATCATGCAGCGGACTTGAAGGCCAAAAAATACTTTCAATCAGTTCAGCGCTCATTGCGGCGTCCATGGAAACACCTTGCGCGGCCAACCCCGCGAGCGAAGTTCCGCGCTCAATCACAATCAGCGCGCCAAATTGGTTGCGACTTAAAAACTCCACCGCGCTTTCCAGCGCGTCAATCACAGGATCAATTCGTCGGCGCTCGCTTGGCGACATGGTTTGTCCAATGCGAACCATCGCTTGGCGCAACTCAGGTTGAAAGATCACCAGCATGAAGATGGCGATGGCTCCAAGCAACCCCTCGCTTAAAAATCGCAAGCGGGGAAACGCCTCGCTGAAAAGGCCGGCGAATCGAATACCCAAAACCAGAACGGCCACGAGCACAATGATTCCTTTGAACACGCCGGCGCCGCGGGTTCCTTGCAGGAAACGCAGGATCAGCATGACTCCCCCGAAAATCAACAACAATTCAATGGCGATGGAGAGGGGATCCCCACCGTGAAAAAGTTGTGTGAGTCGATCAAACACATCCGAACTGTACCACGCACCATGCCATCTGAGCGATAGGATTCAAGCATGACCCGTGAAGCAACTCCAATATCTATCGGCAAGGCAACCTACCTATGCGCGGCCAGCGGAGAGGTGCTTGCAACCGGCACTCCCTGCATGTCCGCCATCCGTGAAAATGCCACGCACAATCTTGAACGCCTTGATTTTTCCATGACCGCCTGGCTTGATGGCGCGCGCCCCGAGGGCATGATTTGTTTTTGGAAGACCATCATGCCTGCGTCCGATCGCAAGCGTGGCATTGTGATTGACGACGAGGCTGTTGAGGAAATTTTTGAGCGGCTTGCGGGTGATGACCGGCCCAATCGAGTGGCTATCCGTTGGTTGTTGGCAATGATCTTGTTGCGCAAACGTAGATTAAAACAATTGCGCGTTGAGCACCGCGACGAAAAAGAATTTTGGTTGTTCGCGCGCCGAGGCGCTGTCGAAGGCGCCGCACCGGTGGAAGTGTTGCGGCCACAGCTTGACGAGTCGGCGGTGCAGGCTTTGGCGGACGAACTTGGCGAGATTGCGGCCTTCGATGGTTGATGGGCCAATTTCATGAGCCGTGTATTTCAACTGATTTTGCCTATTTTTAGGTTTGTTTTTGTGTTTGTATTTCTTTTTGGCGCATCGGCATGCGCCACCGCGCAAAAGCCCGGCGAAGTGACGCCCGCGCTCGTTCATGAAAAAAATTCTTCCGCCGATGCAAAAGTTCCCGCGCCCGCGTTGGACGTGTTGGCCATTGTGGCGCAACAAAATCATCGCGTGGCTGGTCTGAAAATATTCGCCACGCGCGGCAGCGCGGAGTTGCGTTGGCATGATGAAAATGGCGACCACTTTGAGCAGGCCCAAGTTGATCTTGCATGGCGCAATGGTGGCGATGACATTTCTTTGCGCGCCGACAAAATGGGCGAGCGACTTGCGTGGGCTGGCGCTAACGCCAAGCAGTGGTGGTTGTTTGAACCAAAGCGCGAGCCGAGTCGTTTGTGGCTTGGCGCGCGCGACACTCCAGTGCCAGATTCGCTGCTTCCATTTGCCGGACCCGACGCGCTCTTGGAGTTGCTCGCCGCGTTGTCATGGCCTACTTCAGTTGCAATCATGCAAGAATCGCCCGACAATTTCACCGCTGAATTTTTCCGTTCGCCACGCGGCAAGTGGGTGAAGACTCGCGTTGAAGTGGTTAAAAACATCGGGTTTCCAAGCCATATTTGGCTTCTCGATGCCAAAGGCAATGTGCTTGCGGAAAGTGAATTGAGCCTGCCAGTGATGGCGGTCATGAACCACTTGCCCATGGCGGACCGACCAATGGTGGCGAGCAAGATCACGTTGAAGTCCGTGTCCAATGTTGGCGTGTGGCAAATCTTTTGGGACGAACCCGGCGCGCGCGAAGATCGATTGAAAGATCGCCTATTTGATCTTGAGGTGATTCGCGGCGTCATGCGACCAGCCGAAGTGATCGATCTTGAGAAGGGCCAACCCAAGCGATGAATTATTTCGTGCGATGCATGTTTGCGTTGATCATGGTCATGGTGGCGGCTTCCCCATTACAGGATCGCTTTGTGCAGGGCACGCAGGCCGCCAGTAGCGGCACGCACTTCTGGTGGATTTCCAAGAATCCATATGAGACCATCTCCCGATTTGAATTGCTCCACCACGCCGCGGCGGACGATGAGCGGCAATTTCAAGTGGCTTCGACATTCGCTGAAAAACCGATCGCATTGGCCGCCGATGGCGAGAGGGTGTGGTTAGTGTTCGAGGCGCTCAACCATAAGATGGAGGTGGTCTCGGGCGCGACGCAATTCAATCCCGCGAGCGAATTGTGGTTTATAATCCATGGCGGCGCGCTTCAATTATGCCCAAGTATTGCGGGGGAATCGCTGGAATCATTGGCCGCGTTTGATGGTGAACCTTGGGCGATTGTTCAAGGCCAGCCAGATGCGCGCGTGTTGCGCGGCGACCAATGGATCAGCGTGCAACTACCGGCGGCTATCAATGAATGCCAAACGCGAATGTTGGTGGTAGCGGGGGGCGCGCTGAACGCGCTTGGACAATCATCGGACAATTCCATTAAGCGCTTCAAGCGCGAGTCACAAGCCGAGTCACAAGCCGAGTCACAAGTATGGATCGAGTCGCCCATGAAGGCGCGGGAATTTTTATACGCTGTTGACCACGCCGCTCGCTTTGCGTGCGTGACCGGTTCGCATGACGAGCAAGCGCTGAATTGGGTCGAAGCCGGCGAGCTCGCGCCCATCATGGCAATTGCATTCAACAAATCTCCACTCAAGGTAAGCGCTGGCCAAGTGATTGGCATGGGAAGTGGATTTGGGTGGATCGCGGAAACCGGCCATGCAACTGAAAAGACTGTGTTTCGCCAATCTTGGATTTCCGTGCTCAGTGATGGAGCGGCTGAATTTTCTGAGCCGATTGAACTGCGCGCGCAAATTTCAAAGGCAAGCCGCTGGTATCACTTGCCAATTCTTGGCGTGCTTTCGCTGGGGGCCATCATTGCGGCATTCTTGGCGCGTGCCCTGAATTCGCCGCTGAATCCGCTAGAAAAGGCGCGTTCCAAAGAAGGCGACATCGATTCCCAAGCGCTTGCGAAAGAACTCGGGACGCCATTTAAAAAGTGGCGGCGTCTTCTGGCAACGGTCATCGATTTGCTTCCGTGCGCCATCGCTTCGCTTGTTATTTTTAAGGACGAATACGCAATCCAAATCTTGATACCGCCGCTATGGAGCGCCGACATTGAAATTTCCTTGCCATATATAGCCATGGTTGTGGCCGCGATCACATTCTCCATGTTTGAGGAAATAATTTTCGGTCGCAGCTTGGGTAAGCGCTTGATGAGCGGGCGCGTGGTTTCAATCCATGGTGCGCCCGCGGCGTGGTGGCAACACATCGTGCGCAATCTTCTCAAGGGATTGGTGTTGCTTTCCCCGGTGCTCGCAATCCCTAGTTTGCTGAATTCAACGGGCGCGGGAATTCCCGAGATCATTTCTAGAACTCGGGTTGAGTCATTTGAACCTGCAAACGATTCATGAAATTTGTGGCGTTTTTCCAATAATTCAGCCGAAGAATAAATCGGTCATTCAAGGCCACGGTCGCCCGTTGGAAACGAGTGGCAAGAACTGATGAAGGGGCATGGAGGCCCGCCGTGAAAAATATTTCGCAAGTCAATCCGTTGTCGTGGAAGCCTCAGGTGTGGCTTGGCGCCGTGCTTGCCGCGGTGGTTCCTATTGCCGCGGTGACTTGGAAGACATATCGATCCAATACAAGCGTGGCGTTGGCCCCGCAAGTTTCACAGCGGCAATCGCAATCCACCGACTCCGCGCTCAACAAGAGTTTTGATGGAGTTGCGGAAAATTCTTCGCAAGCAAATTCTTTCGCAGGCATTCAAGCTTGGTTTGAAGGCAGCGCCAATCCATTTCTCACAACGGCGCAAGCCAATGATCGCAAAGTAAGGGACGCGCTTGCCAAAGTTGAGGCGTCGCTACGGCGCCGCGGCGATGTTGAGGATGTATTTATTTTAGTGAGCGAGGGCGCGGATAAAAATACGGGCGCAATATTCAGCGCAAAGAAATCCGCGAATGCGGACAAGTCATCCGACGCAATTGATGCGCCCGCGCGCAAATCTAAAGCTGTGGTTTCTATCCGCATGCGCGCCGGTTCATTGCCAATCGCACTTGCGGATTGCGCCGGCTCGCTGGTGAGTGCGGCGCTTGTGAATGTCAACGCCGAAGATGTTGAGGTGATCGATGCGCGTGATGGAGCGCGGGTGCGGGCGCGGAGTTTGGATTTCAACGCATCGGCGCAGGGGCGTGAAGCATTGGTCGTTGCCGCGCAGTGTGAAGATCAAGAAAACCAGGGTGAATTACAGCAAACTGAAGCCGCGACGCTGTTGGATCAATCCAACCAAATCGAGAATGGTCTAGCTCATCGGTTCAATTCTCCCACCAATCACTCCGCGCAAGAAGTCGCTGATCCAAGTGTGAGTGGCAAAAATAATTCTCCACTGTTCTTGATTCATTCCACGGACGCGACCAATGCCGCCATGGGTTGGTGGTGGTGTATCACGGCGATTGGCGTAGCGGTAGTTGGACTTGCAGTGTGGACATGGAAAATGTTCTTGTCGCCAAGTGTGCGCAGCTTCTGGAAAAAATCAGCAACATCTTCAATTGATCATTGCAACAATCACTTGCACGTGGCGGCGAACAATACCGCGGGACCTGCGGCAATGGGCCCGCTTGAAATTTGGAGCGCGCCGCTTTCGTGCGCCTTGCATGCATGCGTGGCCGAGAAGCCAGCGTTGATCGCAGCCACGCTGATCGAGCGTCTAGAGTCCCAGCCATCTTCGCGGCAAGAAGTCGCAAGGTTGATGTTGGAGTTGGAGCCCTGGGCTGCCGAGAGAATTTTGGCGGTGTTGCCCAATCACTCGCTTGATATTTTGGAGAAGTCGATCAAGCAACCTGCCACCGCGGCGACGCCGCAACAGGTTCGCGCTTTGGCGGAAGCCATGATTTCCCTGCGAAACGCCGCGTAATTACGCCTACATCCAAAGCGTCACTGCCGCACTTTGAGCGCGATTATAAATGTGCCGTGTACAAAATCACGGAGTGTTGATTGGCGGCAAAATATTTTTAGCCGCGCCGTGGATTGCGCCGCGGGTCCGTGGGGTTCACGGATGGAGGCGTGTTTGGTTCACGGGGTTGGTTGGTTGCGGCCGCGGCCATGCTCATGCGCGTGGCAGGGGCAACTCCCTCTATCTTGGCGAACAACAATCTTCCAGCGTTGGTGTTCACCGTGTTGGCGATGGTGGCCTCAACGCTTGCGCCAATTCGTGTGGCAGCATCCTCCACAACCACCATGGTTCCATCGGGCAAATATCCAACGCCTTGACCCGCGGCTTCGCCGACCTTGATGATTGCCACGGTGACAATGTCACCCACGCCCATTGTGGGGCGCAGCGAAGCGACCATGGTGGCCATATTGACAATGGTCACGCCTTGGATTTTTCCAACCGACTCCAAATTTGAATCCGTGGTGAGAATGCGAAGGCCGTCGCCCTTGGCGGCCTCAAGCAACAAGCGATCCACGCTTAAACCGCTCACGCGAAAGTTTTGCAGCGACACCTCTGTCCATGCGTTTTCCCGCAGTTTTATAAGGTTTTCCAAGCCACGCCTTCCGCGCGAGCGCTTGGTGCGGTCGCCACTGTCGGCAAGCCGTTGCAATTCGTCCACCACAAAGTTGGCAATGACCAATGGCGCATCAAGCATCTTGGAATTCACCAGCGGAAGAATCCGCCCGTCGATCAACACGCTCGTGTCCACCAACCATGGACGCACTCCACGGCGCGTGCGGCTGAACTCCACATATGGAATGACCAATCGAAAATCATCCTTGGTGTTCAGCACCACGCTGACGCTGAGATAGCAAATGATCAGACCAACAATGGACTTGCTCAAGTTTAAATAAATTCTGGTGGTGGAATCGGTGATTTCCCAGGCGTTCACAACTGTTTCAAGCAGCGCGCCAAACGCCACGGCTCCGATCAAACCAAAGCACACACCAATGTAGATACCCACCACGCCGGCGATGCGCTTGTTGGGAGTGAGCGCGTCGATGATCACCACCAGCAATCCAATCGCGGAGGTTGCAATGCCCAATCCAAGAATTGTGGAGAAACTGAAATCAAACGTGGTCTTCACGCTGCTCACGGTGAGCAACGCCACGCTGACTAGAAGCGTGATGAACAGCAGGCGCACCACCGTCATCAAGAATCGACCTGAACGCGCGTTGGATGAATCAATGTTGGACAGCGGCGGGTCGCTGGTGGCGGCGGAAAAACCCTCGCTTGCCGCGGAAATTTCAGGGATTTCTTCGCGCGGTCCGTCTTGTGATTGCGCGGCGTCATCTTGGGTCATGCGGGGATTGTACGGCGGCGGACGCCGAAGCTAGGATCAAACTTCAGTGCTACTCGAGGACGGTCGGGCCCGTTGGGTGGGCGTCATGTGAACCTGGTCAGAGCTTGACCGCAGCAGCCATAAGCAGCGGCATCCATGCCGACGCAAGCCTGGCCGTCCTCGGCAGCATTGAAAAGGATTTGATCTTGGCCAAGAAATCAACCGCGAAAATAACTGCGACTGAAACACCATCGGATGCGCTATTGCCGCAATCCGAAACCGCGCAAGGCGCGATGTCGGACATGATGTTCGCCGACGCGGCCGCCAACAATCCATCTTCTTCCACGCCGGGCTACACCGTGTTGGCGCGGCGCTATCGCTCCAAGCAATTCGACGAGTTGATCGGCCAGGAATCCATTTCGCGAACGTTGCAAAATGCGATCGCGATGAATCGCATCGCCCATGCATATTTATTTTGCGGCACGCGCGGGGTGGGCAAGACCAGCATGGCGCGCGTGTTGGCGCGCGCGCTCAACGCGCCCAAGGAACTGACCCAGGCCAACGCGATCGCAAGCAGCATTTTTCGCGGCGAAGACATGGATGTGATCGAGATCGACGGCGCCAGCAATCGCGGCGTGGACGACGCGCGCGACTTGATCTCCAAGGCTGGAATTCTGCCGGCGCGCAGCCCGTACAAAATTTACATCATTGACGAAGTGCACATGCTCACCACGCCGGCATTCAACGCGTTGTTGAAGACCATGGAGGAGCCGCCGCCGCACGTGAAATTTATTTTGTGCACTACCGAGCCGCACAAAGTGCCCGCCACAATTCAAAGTCGATGCCAGCGATTTGATTTCAAGCCGATCGCCACAAGCCGCATCGCGGCGCATTTGCGCGAGGTGATCACCAAAGAAGGTCTTCACGCCGACGACGCCGCCATTCACTTGGTTGCCAAACTTGGCAACGGCAGCATGCGCGACGCTTTAAGTTTGCTGGACCGGTTGATCGCCGCGGCCAGTGGAAATATTTCCAGCGACATGGCCCAAGAAGTGCTTGGACTTCCCGACGCTGGATTGGTCGCCGCTGTCACCACCGCGGTTTCAAATGGCGACGCCAAAGCTGGCTTGGAATCCGCCGCCGCGTTGCTGGAATCTGGCTGCCCAGTTGAGCAGGCGTTGGAATTTTTCGCGGCGCGCTGGCGCGACTTTCTTGTGCTGCGCACGTGCGGAAAAGAAACAGATTTGGTTGATCTTTCGCCCGAGGCCAAGCTTGTTGCGGCGACGCAGGCGCAGAACTTTGAGCCGCATGAGTTGGTGCACTTTGTGGCGGTGTGCGAAGCCGCCATTCGAGGCATTCGCAGCAGTGGTTCTCCACGAACGATCTTCGACGCCACCATCGCGCGCCTTTGTTTGCACCGTGAATTTCAGCGCATCGATATCGCCGCCGCGAATTCCGCCGTGGCGAGCGACGCCGAAAAAAAAAACGTCAGTAGCTCCGACCGACATGTCGCGCTGAACGCGCCCGCTGCTTTGCCAACGCCAATGCGCGACTCGGTGGCGCCCCGCGTTCAAGCGCAAAGCAATCCTCAGACAACGCGCCCATCATCAACGCCGCACTCTTTGGCGCCAACGCCATCATCAACGCCAAACTCTTTCACGCCAACACAAGCATCAACACAAGCGCCAATTCAAACACCAACTCAAACACCAACACAAGCGCCGCCTTTAACGCAATCCATCTCCATGTCCGCCATGCAGGCGTGGGGCAAGATCGCCGCGGCCGCCACAAGCACTCCAGAAAAAGTGCTCGCTGAATCATTTGTGCCCGTGTCCTTGAACAACAATCAACTCACGCTGCGCGCCGCGGAGAACGCCGGCGGCGCCGCAACCTACGCCGCTCGTAAAAGCGAGATGTTGCAAACGTTGGTCACGCGCGCGCTTGGACCTGGGTGGAAATTGCATTTTGAAACACCCGCGCAGGCGCCGGAACAAACCATCGCGCCCATGCATGGGCTGGACAAAGATTTAATGCAAATGCCCATGATTCAGCATGCAATGGACGCATTTGACGCGATCGTTGTAAAAGTTGAGCAGGCGGGTTCCGCGCGCGCGCAGCCCGATTCAATGCTCGCGCAAACTTTGGATCCTCCATCCAACGATTCATCCAATGCGTAGCATTTCACCATGACAAAAGATCGCTTCAACGCCGCGCAGCCAGAACCGGTCACTCGACTTATTGATGAGTTGTCCCATTTGCCTGGCGTGGGTCGTCGCACCGCGGAGCGCCTTGCGTTTCATTTGCTCAAGGCCAGTCGTGAGGACGCCATGCGGCTGTCCAAAGCCATCGCGGATGTGAAGACCGATGTGCATCATTGCAATGTGTGTTGGAATTTGACCGACGATGATCCGTGCGGAATTTGTTGCGACACGCGACGCGACGCGTCGGTTGTGATGGTGGTGGAGCAGCCAAAAGATTTATGGAATCTGGAGCAGACTGGAATGTTCCACGGCGTCTACCACATTTTAATGGGACGGCTTTCACCGCTTGAGGGAGTTGGCGCGGACAGTTTGACTGTGAATGATTTGTTGTCGCGCGTGAAAGATCCCGCCAAAAACGCGCGGGGTGTCAAAGTGACAGAAGTTATTTTGGCCATGAATCTGGACATGGAGGGCGACAGCACGGGCCTCTTTCTTGCTGATCCATTGCAATCGTTGGGGATCACGGTCACTCGTCTCGCGCGCGGTTTGCCCGCTGGAAGTCAGAT
>CANKBX010000066.1 GCA_947480055.1 Planctomycetaceae bacterium | reverse complement strand
CATTCTCCTGCGCTCACGAGCTTGTTAACAAAGCAGTACCAAGCATTGCGCGAAATGGCCGGACGAATTTTGCGCAGCGAGCGCCTCATCAAAAGTTCCAAAATCAATCGTCAAATGTCGCCAACATCTTTGGTGGCTGAATCCACGCTGCAACTGTTGGCGCAGCGTGTCACCATTCAAGGCGACGATCATCTTCAAGGCTTGGCCAACATTTCAATGCAACGCGTTCTTTCCGACCGCGCGCGCAAGGGCCGCGCGCTCAAACGCAGCGGCGATCCTCGCGATCTTCTTAAAGCAGAGGAAGTGAAATCTGAAGTGCAGGAACTTGCCATCATGAACGCCATCGAGGCGTTGCGCGCGGTGCGTCCACGCCAAGCAGATGTGATCACCGCGGTGTGCTTGAAAGAGTTGTCCATTGAACAGGCCGCCAAAGAGCTCAACATGACCGTGCCAACACTCAACCGCGACCTTCGCGCGGGGCGCGAGTGGCTTGCCAAGCGCCTGAAATAAATTCAGGAAATGAAATTAAGTTCGAGCGATCAATGCTCGAACCGCGCAATTCAATTCAAAATTATTCTTGTGTTGGGCGGACCGCGCGTGACAAGCTTGCCAAGCGCCTGAAATAAAATCTACTTGGGGTGCGCCGCGTTGAACTGATCAAGCGCATCCTGCCACTTCTTGGCTTCGATTTTTTCCTGTGGCACACTTGGTTCGGCTGCCGCCCAGTCGTTGTGCAACTTCACCAAATCGCTCAAAGTCATGCGAATTCTGGCTGGAGGCGCTTCGATACCTTTCAAGCCATTCAAACCTTCTTGTAAATCCGAGTCCGCCTCGCGCCATTTTTTCAGTGAAGCAAGAATGGAGCCGCGCCGCGCTATAAAGACCCACAACTTGGGATCGGTTTTTTCAAAGACTTTCCGCGCCTTCTCCACGGATTGATTTGAAAATTCCAGCGCCGCATCAAATTGCCCTTGATCTTGCAGCACCTTGGCGAGATTGTTCAGTGAAATAATCACGTCCGCGTGGTCCGCGCCCAATCGACTTTGATTGGTCTTGAGCGACTCGCGGAATAATTTTTCCGCCTCCGACAAGTTGCCTTGATTGCGCAAACAGAAGGCCAGATTGTTTTGCACGCGCGCAACATCTGGGTGGTCGGGCGAAAATTTCGCCAAGTAACTTGCCAACGCCTCGCGGAATAATTTTTCCGCCTCCGCTGTCTTGCCACGCTCTTGCAAAGTTTGCGCGAGATTGTTCATAAGCAACGCGGTGGTGGGATGATTCTCCCCCGCGAAATTGCGCATGGTGTCAATGGCCAAGCGCGCGTTGATTTCGGATTGCTCCAATTGATTGGATTCCATCTGAAGAACAGCCAGGTTTTGATAATCCCCCGCCACCGTGGCGTTGTTGTCGCCAAGCAACTCGCGGTCCATTGCCAGCGCGGCTTCCAAAAGCGGTTGCGCGTCTTTGAAACGACCAGCGGCCTGTAAAACAATGGCCAGGTTTCCAAGCGCGGTCGCGGTCTGAACGCGATCTTTGCCCTGCAACAATTGCGCGCGATCATTGGCTTCGCGAATCAAGCGCTCAGCTTCTGGCATGTTGCCCTTGTCTTTGTTCACCAATCCGTAATTCATAAGCGTTGTCACGGCGCTCGCATCGCTCGGCTGCCAACGTGGTCGTGACTCTTGAATCACAAACTCGTACAACTTCAGCGACTCATCGAACTGCCCGAGCGCTTGCAATGCCAACGCTTTTTTTTCCGTCGCAACTAAATACTCGTGGCTTTGTTCGCTTAAGTTTGCGCGCGACAATTCCATGGCGCGATCTAGAAGCGGAAGCGCCGCCTCGGCTTGCCCCACTTGCGTGAGTGTTCCACCAAGAACGGTTGAAATAGCGATGGCTTCCGCGGCGCGATCGGGCGGATTGGTCTTGAATTTTTGCGCCGCCGAGGCGAGCACTTCGCGCAGGGAAATATTTTCCGCACCACTTGCGCCAAACGGATCCGCGGCGCCGATTGTTTCGACCAAGAAATTGGTCACCGCCATGGCGGCGTTTTTTTCTTCGGTGGCGCGCGTGGCGGAACGAATGCTAATGGCTGTAGCCGTGGCCATGGCCGTCAACACAATAACCCCAGCCGCTACTTGCAAGCGTCGGCGCAAAACAAATCGCTGAGTTTGATACAGCAGACTTGGTGGACGCGCCTCCACCACTTCGCCGTTCATGTGGCGCGCAAGATCATCAAGCAATTCCGAAACGCTTTGATAACGGCGCTCGCGGTCAATTTCCAAACACTTCAATACGATGGCGTCCAAGTCGCCGCGCAATTGCGTTTGCAACATTTTCATGGTGATCCCGCGTTGCTGCGCCACTTCAATCGCAGCTTCAGGGTCTTCTTGAATAAGACGCGCATAGCGCAACGACGGTCGCTCGGGTTGCGGCTCGCTTATACGGCCATCCATTTCGCGCACGGGATCGCGGCGTACCGGCCTCACTCCACATAAAAGTTCGCCCAAAATAATTCCAAGCGCCCAAATGTCGCTGCGCGCGTCGGCGTCACCACGAAATTGTTCAGGCGACATGTACGCCGGCGTGCCAAGCGGCGTGCTGGCTTGCGTGGTCAAAGAACTCAAAGGATCGGCGCCCTCAACGGCTTTGGCAATTCCAAAGTCAATCACCTTTGGAATGGCGTGGTGATCCTCAAAGCTGATCAAGATATTCGCGGGCTTCAAATCGCGGTGCAAAATTCCGCGCTGATGCGCGTGGATCACGCCTTGGCAAGCGTCCATAAACAACTTCAATCTGGTTTGAAGGCTCGCGGTTTCCAAATCACAATGCGCATGGATAGGCAAGCCCGCGACCAACGGCATGGCGAACCACGGGCGGCCGTCCGCCGAAGTGCCGCTTTCAAAAATCGTGGCCACATTGGGGTGATCCATCAGAGCCATGGCTTGTTGCTCGGCCCGAAATCTGGTGAGAACAGCTTGGCTGTCCATGCCCTTCTTCAGCATTTTTATTGCGGCGGTGCGCTTCACTGGCGCGTGCTGCGCGCCGAGATACACAAAGCCATATCCGCCCTCGCCAAGCTCGCCAAGAATTTCAAATGCGCCAAGTTTCGCGGGCATATCAGGCTGTTCTTCATGCGCGCTGTCGCCATTGCTTGTGGCGTGACTTTGAGTTAAATGCTGCGCCTCTTTGGTGAAGCCAGATCGCTCAAGCCGTTCAAGTAGAAGTTCAAACGCAGACTTCATGGTGCAATACTAACGTTCAAGGAAATCTTTTGTGACACTTCCATTCAACTGAAACGGATTAATTATCAAAGTCGGCGGCTTGTATTTGCGACACGCGCCCCGACGGCCCGAACGAAATCGCCCACGCACGCGGATGCGGATGCGACGGAAACAATGCGCCGGTGGCAAGTGTGCTGAGATTGTCGCCGTACTGCCAGCGGTCCTCTGGAATAATCACTTCGCCGTCGACTTCTTTTGCCTGGTACTTGCTGCTTGGCTCACCAAGCAACGATTCGACTTCTTGCTTGGTCATGCCCGTGTGAACCTTGCCCCAATTATCTTGATACTTGGATTCACAAGCTTGCAAGCACAACAACGACAACATGATTGTGAACACAATGGCGCATTCACGCGCGTAAATTTTGCCTGTCAAAAATACGCGCTCGCACGTGAGCGTTGTATGCGGTGTATTCATTCAAAAATTGTAACGTTTGGCATGGCGCCAATTTGATCATTTTGCGCGCGCTGATCGACACGATTTAAAAAGTTGATTATACTTTTTATACGTGGGCAATTATGCAAAACAACTTTACCGAGTGAAATTGCAGGATTCCCCCCAGCACTCCAAACTAACTTATGCGCAGGTGATTGGGTTAATTCAATCTGGCGTGATTGATCTTGACGATGAGATCGCGATCTTTGACAGCCAAGATTCGTTTTTTGCTTGGGAATTGGAAAATGCGTTTGAAAAAGTTGTGGTCAACGCTTACCGCGACCATGCGGATGCCATACGCCGCATGCGCAAAAGCATTTCCACTGGCTGGCTCACCACGATCGAGTTTCGCGATCAACGGGATAAATTATTGGCGCACGAACTAGGAGTCAACGAAAGCGATTGGAGCTCACGACCAAGACCGGATCTAAACGACTCGACTGGACATGAACTGCACAGGGCGGCCGCCATTGGCGCGGCGCGTCAAGCCACAATTGGAAATTACATGAGAAATGATCCCTCGGGTAAATCAGTCGCAAGCGTGGAATTTTTTCGGGAAAACATTTCCAAAATCTTCCAAGGAGATTTTCCAGAATGGGCCAATCCCCACGCGCTGTTCAAGAGTGCCAAGGCGAATGCGTTTAAAATATTTTACATCGCCCTCTTCGCAACCATCGTCACCGATCCATTTCGTCCATGGGTTCAGTTGTCGTGGTTTGTCTTGATTTGTGGCGTCTATGCAATCTACTGCGCGCTACGGCAACTCGCGGTGATTGGTTCCGCGCGCATGTGGGTTGATCGATTTGTAACGTTCATTTTATTCACATTGATATTCACACTTTTATTAATTGTGACTCTCAAAGCCGAGCCTCGCCACGGCGCTGGAGTTCTTTCACGAATTCCACCAATCGCCGCGCTGCAAGACCAATTACGAACACAAATCAATAAATAAATAGCGTCCGCGCCATTCGCTTTGAATCACATCGGGCAATACCATCGCGCTATGAACACCGCGCCCACTTCGCCTGCCCCATCAAACGCCACTTCAAGCACTGCTCAGCTTCCAACCCAAGACACCGTGGCGTTGCTGACCAAGCAACACGGCCCCGCCGCAACGGCGCGCGCGGAAATTGGCGTGCGCCAAGTGGCGCTGCGCTGGAACAGCATGGATGGAACGCCGCAAGACTTCACAGCATTTTGCGTGGCCAACTTTGTGGCCAACTCAAGCGATGTCACGCGCCTACTTGATCGGCTTGAAAAAGTTCTGACAAGCGTCAGCGGACACTTGTATGAAATTCGACGCGACCTTCGTTGGTGGAGCGATGTGAAAACCGATTCATTCGTGGGCGTTGATGATGTGCTTGCCAAGTTCGATCCCGCGCCGGATTTAAGCGACCAGTTGTATCGCCAAAAGATTGCGTTTATTGCGCTACTGAACTTTGATCGCAGTACGCTGGCGGAAATGTTGGCTAAGGGTTCTTCCTGGTCCACCACGCGTTGGGCGGAAGTTCGGCTTGCGCAATCGTTTGGTCCGCGCGTTCCGGTTGCGCTTGCGGATCAAGCGCGCAAGACCAGCCACGAGGCCAATCAATTTGTGAGCGGCTTTCATATTCCAGTTGGTCGCATGGTTGATGCCAACGGCAAGCGCTGGTTTGAAAGCGACCGCACATTGCTGGCGCATTGGTTGGTGCGCGAAGAAGTGAAGGCGGGTTACGGCGACCCCGACGGCTTGAATAAGCAACGCGCCTTGATGCGCGTGATGGGCCGCCACATTGATGGAACTATTCCCAAAGCCGTAATGGAATGCAAAGGCACTGAGGATTGGAACCCCGACACCAACACGATTGGTGGCGCGCCGTGCGGCGAAACATTGGGCGCGGTGCGTTATGAATTTTGGAATTCACAGCGCGATCTGGCGGCGCAATTTGATCCGCTGTATCCAGAGGCGCCAACCGCCATCGCGCGCAAGTTTGATGTGGCGCGCGAAATTCCAGAGAGCGAAGTTGAGCGACTTCTTATTGCGCTGCTAGAGCAGCCAGTGCGCGCCGACATTGCCGCGTGGATGACCAAGCGACTTGGCCGCGCGCTGGAGCCGCACGATGTTTATTTTGAGGACATTGCAGAGACGCGTCCGCCGCAAGAAATGAACGCCGCCGTTGCCGCGCATTTCCCCGACGAGAAAGTGTTCGAGCGCAAACTGCCGGAGATCTTGCAGACGCTTGGTTTCAGCAAGGATGACGCGCATTTCTTGGGCGGACAAATCCGCGTGGAGATTGCGCGCGGCTCTGGCCACGCCATGCGTCCTGGTTTGCCGGAGTACGGCGCGTGGCTGCGCACAAGTCGTCTGGATAAGGAATTTGGCTGGGACGGTTTTGATACCGCCATGCATGAACTTGGCCACAACCTGGAGCAATTGTGTAGCACGCACTTCGCGCCGCGACCACTACTGCGCAATGTTCCAAACACCGCATGCACCGAGGCGTTCGCGTTTTTATATCAGTCGCTTGGTCGGCGCGTGCTTGGCTTGGAAAAGCCCGACGAAGTGAAGCGCAGCTTTGATTTGGATTCCATTGGCACCATGTTGGCGGCGTGCCAAATTGCGGGACCAAGTTTGTTGGAGCTGTATACGTGGCGCTGGATCTACGCCAATCCAAAGGCAAGCGCGCAGCAGTTACGCGACCAAGTGCTTGCGATCGCGGATCAAGTGTGGGAAAAATATTACGAGCCGCTGCATGGAAAAGATCGCAACCGTTTAACCGCCGCGTATCAACACATGGTGGCGCATCCGTTGTATCTAGCCGATTACACCATTGGCCATGTCATGAGCCATCAGATTCGATCGTTCATGCGCGGCAAGCAATTGGCGGCGGAAACAAAACGCATCACTAGTTTGGGGCGACTGACTCCGGACCAATGGATGCGTCAAGCCGTGGGCGCGCCTCTTTCCATTGAGCCGCTTGCGCAAGATTGCGCGGCGGCGTTGACGCGCATTGCGCCGTGAATGTGGTTAGAATCCCCCGCTGTATTGCATGCGTAGCTCAGCTGGATAGAGCATCGGTCTTCGAAACCGAATGTCGTTGGTTCGAATCCAACCGCGTGCATTGATTGAAGTCGAATGAATTGTGCGAATATCCCTGCGTTGACGGGGATTTTTCTTTTGCGTCGCATTCATGTCTGCCTGCTGAAGTCGTGCGCTGCGACGCGGCGATTGAACGCAACGCGGCTGGCGCGATTGATAGCGCGGCCGTGCAAATGGAGGCGCCTACAAATTGAAACGCGGCGTTGGATTTTGTCCAAGTTGCTTCCACGCAAGTACGGTGACCGCATGGGTCTTGACCATCAAGGCGAGGGATTCAATTTGACGGTCGTTACAGGCGTACCCGAATCATTCGCGTCGCTGGAACAGAAGCGGTTGAAGATTGGGTGAGGAGACGCGCATCGCTTGTACAAAGCCGTGTTGCAAGCATTCACACGCCATTAAGGCGTAAATATGTCGCCGCAACTGTTGCCATTTAATTGACTTTCCCCGAATCCGTAGCATGTTTCACGGACGAGTGGTCTACCATGGCCGCCTGTCGTGGTCTTTCGGGATGTGCAACAACTAACAAAGGAATTGAAAATGAAACAAATATCTACTGGCACTGGTCTATGCGTATTAGGTTTGGGTATTGCAGTTTTGGGTGCTGCACAACTAATTGGGGCAAGAGAAAATCAAGCATTTGCTCAAACTACAGGTGACCGTCGCATTGTGAGTGCTAGTGTTTTTCACGACAGTTACTATCATTCGAATTGGGGTTATCGAATTTGGAGTGACAATGTAATTGAAATGAAAGTGTTATCCTTCGGATATTTTACGACGACCAGTGGTGTGATTTTGCATGTCAATCAATCGTTGAGCGAAGCCTCTCTTTTTAAAAATTGGACTCAGGTAGACAACGGACTGACAGCATTCGTTCCTGCTGATGTTAATGCAAGTCAAACTGTTGACGCATCAGACCTCGGCAAAGTCCTAGTCAATTACGGTGAGACACAAGACGGCAATCCACCACCACCAATTGACTGCACTATCAACGCGCCGCGCTAATTGTTCCCCATCAATTTCAAAGTGATTTAACTCGAAAGGTTTCAAATGAAACAGATTTCTACAGGTACAGGTTTGGTTGTGTTAAGCGGAACCGTCTTGGCTTCCGTGTTCTTGTCTAGCCCGCGCACCGCAACGACTGCGTTTGCATCGACTCAGAAAGAAATTTCTTTTGTTACGTTCGACGAAGCCAAAATTGTTTTAGTAAGTAATTGTCCGTCGGAAGATTGGTTTGAACAAGTCCCAATTCCGTTTGATAGGGGAACATGTGGAACTGGTCGTATTGGAATATTCCCAGCAGTTTTAGGAAGCGAAGCAATTGATGTAAACGGCGATGGTATTTTGGAACACATTAGCGGTATTAGGGAAAACTTTTCTGACTTAACTCTTGATTCTGGATGTGGCCTTGCAATTTCCAAACTTGAATTTTTGTCCAATGGAAGAACGCAAGAAAATTTTACTTGCATTTGGAACCCTTACACAATTGCCTCTTTCGCTGCATTGAGGGGATTTAATTGGATGCAAATTTGTGGTTGGCGTGATATGGATCAAGATGGAGATCTCGACTTGGTAATTCGTCTTTCTGGCTCTTCGGATCAGGCAGAATATTGGCTAAAAAATATTGGCTTCCAGCACACTGCGTCCTTAGAAGGCGATTTGAATGGCGACGGCCAGGTTGATGCGGCAGACTTGGGGCGGTTGCTTGGCGGATACACAGGTTGATCGCTGCGGCGCGCCACAAGAACTTGAATCAATATCACTTATCACGAGAAACTTCACCACCTAATTTGGAGATACAACAATGAAACCAACAAACACCTTCGCAAAATTATTCAGTTCTGTTTCCACGCTTGCTGTTGTGGCTGGTGCCATGGCGATGAATGGGATGGCTTGGGGGCAGACACAGTGGTACACCGTTCTTGAACAAACGCCAAATCCGGCCGTGGTCACTGATGCGACAGCAAGACAAAAAATTATTGATAGTGGTTTTCCATGGCGCGTGCGCGACAACTCCAGCGGCATAGAAATGTTGCTGATTCCAAGTAGCACATTCAACATGGGTTGCAGTGCGTCCAGTAGTTACGGCTGCTATAGCGATGAAACCAATCATCAAGTGACGTTAAGCAAGGCGTTCTATTTGGGTAAGACAGAAGTAACCCAAGCGCAGTGGCAAGCCAAAATGGACAGCAATCCAAGCGATTACAAGGGCTATTCCGACAGTCCATCAAGACCAGTTGAGGGAGTAACTTGGAATGATATTGCTGGCTTTAACACCGCCACAGGGTTGCGCTTGCCAAGCGAAGCGGAATGGGAATACGCCTGCCGAGGCAACACCACAACTGCGTTTCACAGCATGCCTGGCTACCCCAACGGTACGAACGATGACAACCTGCTTGAAAACATTGCGTGTTTCAACTGCAATGGTGGATGCGGCACTCACCCTGTTGCCGGCAAAGCCGCCAATGCGTTTGGCATGTACGACATGTCAGGCAATGTGTGGGAGTGGTGCAATGATTGGTATGGAAGTTACGCCGAGGGCAACGCGACGGACCCAGCAGGACCTTCGTCAGGTTCGTACCGCGTGGCGCGCGGCGGCGGCTGGTACTACTGGGGCTCCAGCGTCGACTACTGTCGCTCGTCGTATCGTACCTACGCCGGTCCCGACGGCCGCTACAGCCACGTCGGCTTCCGTGTCGCGAGGACGGCATTTACATCTAACGACACCGACGGCGACGGTATTCCAAACGCGACTGACAATTGCCCAAGTGTCGCAAATCCAACGCAAGCCGACTGTGATGGCAATGGAGTTGGTGATGCCTGCGAACTGGATTGCAATCAGAATGGTCTTGCCGATGTTTGCGAAATTCTTTCTGGTGCTGTGACTGACCAAAACCTAAACGGCATTCCAGACACTTGCGAAGTTTCAAGCGTTTCAAGAGTGTTGCCAATTTCGGGGCCATCAACTGGTGGAACCGCCGTGAGAATTATTGGCACAAATTTCTTTAGCGCATTGCCTGTGTCGGTGACATTTGGAGGCGCGCCTGCAACTGATGTGGTTGTAGTTTCACTTACGGAAATTACCGCAGTGACACCTTCTGGTAGCCCAGGCGATACGGTTGTTGCCGTCAATGGTGCAGGTACCGAGGCCTTCTACTACCGCCCAAGTTGCGACGGCGATTTGGATAACAACGGAACAATTGATTCGTCAGACTTGGGGTTAATGTTGGTTAATTACGGCAACTGCTATGAGTCTGCCGCAACCGCGCCACAAGAACCCATGATCTTCGCAATAGAAGCGGCGAAACCTGTTGCCGTGAAAAAGTGAAGTGCGCTTGGCAATAAGCAGCAGTAAGCCACGGCCACCAATTTCTACTTGGCATCACCAACCGCCTTCACCATTGCAACAATCCCAGCCTTGAGCGCGCTGGGCAATTTCGCCCATGCGTTCACCACGGCTGACAAGTCGGGATCAGTTGGAGGTAACTGCGCATCACTTTTCAATTCAACTGCATGCAACACTGCATACACCTCCTCCACTACATTCAAATCACCTTTGTTTTGTAGCGTTTCCGTTGCTAGAGCATCGGTCTTCGAAACCGAATGTCGTTGGTTCGAATCCAACCGCGTGCATTGATTGAAGTGCGATGAATTGCGCGAATATCCCTGCGTTTGCGGGGATTTTTCTTTTGAGCCAGCCATGGCCACAAGCCAATACTGTGCTCGCTTGGAAACTTCGTGCAACTCGCAACTTTCGCGGACAAGAGAACCAACGAAAATTCCAACTAGCACAATGTGTGAATTTATAAATTTTACTTTACTTCACATCCCTGATCACAAGCAGAGGCTTGCTCACCCCATTCACGCCGGCAAGCGATAAAACCGTTGTCAAACCAATCTGCGCTCCTTTATAAGCATCAGTTGCATCGAAAGATTCGTCCAATGCATGAAACCCAGAATGTTTTCCGCCTGGAGGCAGAGTGATTGCAGGAATGCCTAATGAAATCGGCACTCCAGCGTCCGTACTCTCGCCTTTGAGGATGATTTCTTTTTGATCCATTGCATTCATGGCGGCAAGACTCGTCTGAACAATGACAGAATTATTCGGAGTCATGCCACCCGGCCTATCCCCAATTTTTTTTAGGGAAAATGTCAACGTGTTTGTGCCCCAGCGCTTATTTTCTTCCTCAACCGATTGCGCGATGGCATCTAGAATTTGTTTTTCGGTCACGCGAAGTTGTTTCATGTCATCCGAACGAATATCAATCTCCATCTTTGCGTTTGGGGCAATGGTATTCACAGAGGTCCCACCGCTTATCACGCCAACTGTGAAAGTAGTTCGCGGCGTCACAGGAGTCTGAATGTCACTGATCTTGGCGATCGCTCGTCCAAGCGCATGAATTGCACTAGGTACTTCGCCGAAGGCGGCGTAACTATGCCCGCCAGGCGCGGTATACGTAACCTCATAACGAATCGTGGCCGGGTTCAATGTTGAAGCCACGCCCATCGGCAATGGTTCAATTCCAACATAACCATCTATATTTTTGTGCTCCAAAAAAAGCGACTTCATGCCTCGAAGATTTCCATTGCCCTCTTCACCAACGCTCCCCACAAACATCAAATCACCAACGGTCTGAATATTGGCTGCGTTCAGCGCCCGAAGCCATGAAAGCAAAACAGCAAGTCCGCGGGTGTCATCTGTAATGCCTGGGCAATAATATTTTCCATCGCGCAACTGAACTTTCAACTTGGTCTCAATCGGAAACACGGTGTCAAGATGCGCACATACAACCAAGGTCGGACCTTTCCCCACGCCCTTGCGAATACCGACAACATTTCCCTCTTTATCTATCTTTGCGTCCGACAGTCCGCTGGCTTGAAGCATCTTCAAAAAAGCTTCGGCTTTTTTCTGCTCGCCAAATGGTGGCGCTGGAATTTCACAGAGCGCGATTGTTTCTTGCAACGCTTGAGCGTTATCCGCTTGCAGAGTCTGCATTGCCTGCTGAACCAAAACATTTTCTAGAAGTGTTTTGATGGTTTCGGCCACCCTGCTTTCAACCACTGGCCAAGGAGCGATTGGTTTGACGCTCTGCTGATTGACTGTTTGTGCTGACGTAGGTTCTTGCCTAGAAGGAACCGCGAAACAAATACTTGACACCAAGGCAAGCGCGCACATAAAAACAATGAGCGCCCGTGAATAATTGTATTTCATTATTGGAAAATCTCCATGTTCAAAGTTTATGATAAATGTGGATCAAGATGCGGATTCATTCGCATTTAGAATTAAAATATATCGGCGTGAACACTATCTGGAAATGACAGATACGCTTCGGCATGCAAACAATTCAACAACAAATCGCGGCGCTTCAAGTGATCGTTCATGAACAGCATGTTAGCGCTAAGCGCCAGCGATTACTGAACATCGCATTGTTTGGCATCATCATCACGGGCAGTTTGATCGCGGCGGTTCGTCCAATTGGCGACGCCACCTTCGACACAATCACTTGCAAGGGTTGGAAAGTTGTCGACGCGGACGCAAAGACGCGGATTGTGGCGTGCGTCAAAGCCGATGCAAGCGCGACCGTTGGGTGGATTGATCAAGATGGAAAATTACGAATCAATGCGGGAACCTTTGCCGATGGTGAAGCGGCCTTGACATTCGCTGACAAGAACGAAAAGAAGCGCATCACTGCGATTATTGACGGCGAGGGAAGCGGAACAATGTCATGGGCCGACAAGCGCGGTGTTGTTCGCATTGGCGCGGGAATTGACGCCAATGGAAATGTGCTGCTGCCAACGTATGACTTCATTCCGCTGGCGAAGCCGTAAAAATGAATTGCAATCCCCGCTACGATAAAGCGCATCGAGAAGGAACTTTTCCGTAAAGTTCGCCGTTTCAATCTCAATTAAATCAGGAGACTTCTAAAATGAGCGCACCAACCGATCCAGTTCAACTTGTTCCAGGCAATTCGCTGATCACCAAGACGCCAGAGGAAGGCCGACAACTTGCGATTAAATTATCGCGGTTGATCATCAAGGTCACGCAGCCAGACGCCGCCGTACGCGAAAAACTTCGCGCTGTTTACGCGCAAGATGCCGCAATGCTGATCGCGATCGGCCAGACTGTTGCGACGGAATTTGCCACCATCGCCGCGGCGAATAACTATTGGAAGT
>CANKBX010000065.1 GCA_947480055.1 Planctomycetaceae bacterium | reverse complement strand
GCGTGCGGCGCTCTGAAGCCTGCATCTTCTCCGCCTTGCGGTAAAGCTTCTCAACAACGAACGGTCCTTTTTTAGTCGATCTACTCATAGTTCATCTCCACAAATCAAAGTTTCAATTGGCCATAACGGCGACTGAAGCGCCGACGAATAATCAGATCATCACTGGCAAGACCGAACCGACGAGTTCGACCGCCCTTGCTTCCGGTGCCGCTTGCATTTGATGGCTCTTGACCACCCTTGCTGCGACCTTCACCACCACCGTGTGGATGTTGATGATGGCTCATGGCCACGCCGCGGGTTCGCGGACGACGACCCAACCAACGAGCGCGACCGGCCTTGCCAAGAACAACATTGGCGTGATCGGCGTTGCCAACCGCGCCGATGGTGGCGCGGCACTCAAGCAACACTTGACGAATTTCACCGGACGGCAACACCAATGTCGCCATGCGTCCTTCTTTATTTGTCAGACGCGCGCTCATTCCAGCGGAGCGCACCATGGTGCCGCCCTTCATTGGAATCATTTCCACGCAGTGCACATCAAGACCTGCGGGAATGTTTTTCAGCGGCATGCAATTGCCAACATTTGGATCGATTGGGTTTTCGCTGGACAAAAGTTTCTGTCCAACAGTGATGCCCTTTGGAGCCAAAATGTAGCGCTTATCGCCGTCGGCGTAGGTGAGCAAAGCGATATGGCACGAACGATTTGGATCGTACTCAATGGTTGTCACGGTGGCGACAACATCATCCTTTCGACGCTTGAAGTCGATCAGACGATAGCGACGCTTGTGGCCGCCGCCTTGTTGAATGACGGTCAACTTGCCTTGGCAATTTCGGCCGCCAGTTTTTGACAAGGGACGACACAGACTTTTTTCCGGTGTGGAGCGCGTGACTTCAACGTGCATGTTCACGCTTGCGTTGCGGCGACCAGCTGATGTTCTTTTATAAACTCGAATAGCCATTGGAATTCCTTTGCTCAGAAGAGCTCGATCTTGTCCTCTGCGTGAATCTTCACCATCGCGCGCTTGGTCAACTTGCCGGTGACCAAACCAAACTTCATGGCGCGATCGCGTGCCTTACGAATGGAAGTGTTGACGCTGAGAACGCGAACGTTGTACAGCTTCTTCACGGCCTTCTTGATGTCCTCTTTGGTGGCTTTGCCATCCACTTCAAAGGTGTATTGATTGATTTTGCTCGTGGCAAACGAGGCTTTTTCCGTGACGATTGGACGACGGATGACGACTGTTGATTCCATTACGCGGCCTCCTTGGAGTCATTGGCGGTGAACGCCGTGCCATCAATGAATGATTGCAGCGACGCCTTGTCAACCACCAAGAAGCGGTGGTTCAGAAGATCAAACGCAGTGAGTTGCTCGATGCGAACCACGCTGACGCCTTCAATGTTGCGCGCGCTAATGATGGTGTTTTGATTGTCACCATGCACAGCGACCAAGCATGTGCGATCAACGCCGCAGGCCTTGAGCATGGCGGCGAAATCTTGGGTCTTTGGATTCTTGAAGGACAATTCCTTCATGCACTTCACTTCGCTGTCGACCAACTTGGCCAGCAACGCGTTGCGATTTGCAAGCTGACGCATCTTGCGCGTCATTTGCGTGCGGAAATCTTCACGGGTTCGAGTCTTGGAGAAAGCAACACCACCGCCCTTGCGATGAGGAACGCGCGAGGCGCCGACGCGGGCGTTACCCGTGCCTTTTTGCTTGTACAACTTTCGGGTGGAACCCGCGACGCTTCCGCGACTCTTGGTTCGCGCGGAACCTTGTCGCTGATTGCCGTGGGTGATGACGTAAGCTTGTTTCAGAAGAGCGTGTCGTACTTCACCGCCAAGAAGACCTTCGTCGATCTTGAGAGTGTCAACTTTCTTGCCGCTGCTATCTAGAATTGGTAGTTCAATCATGGTTCTTACCTTTGGTCGGTTGATCCGACCGTCTCGCCTACCCTCCGCACCCGTTACATCAGGGTTTGGTAGGGATCGACTCGGTTTATTTCTGCAAACTGTCGCGACTAGGTGGTTCCGTTACGGCCTTCCTAATCTTTCAGACGGTTACTTTGCCGCCTGAAGTACTGCCTTTGTCTTATATAGACGTTTTGGGGTGCGAATTAACAAATATCCATTGGACGCCCCAGGCACCGCGCCTTTGACGACCAGTAAATTCTTTTCTACATCAACTGAGATCAGATCAAGACTGCGAATTGTTGTTCGCTCGCCACCCATGCGGCCGGACATTTTCTTGCCCTTCTTAATCTTGGCGCCGTGACCGCGATCGGTTCCGTGGCTACCGATGCTTCCAGGTGAACGATGCTTGCGTTCAGTTCCGTGGCTGGCGCAAATACCTTTGAAGTTCCAACGAACCATTGTTCCTTGGAAGCCCTTGCCCTTGGAGACGCCAGTCACATCGACAAACTTCATGCCGGTGAATGTGTCAACCGAGAGAACTTGTCCAAGCTCGTAAGCCGTGGCCTCATCATCTTTTTCAAGACGAAGTTCTTGATGCACGCGCTTTGGAACTGAACCAGCCTTGGCATCATGGCCAATGAGTTGCTGAGTTGTGGCGCGTGGCTTTGAATCATCGAACGCCATTTGAATAGCGGCATATCCGTCAGATTTGCCGGTTTTCACTTGGGTCACAACGCATGGGCCAGCTTGGATCACAGTGACGGGAATATTGCGCCCGTCTTCCATGAACCAGCGAGTCATTCCAATTTTTTTACCGAGGATTGCGATTGGCATGGTGTGGTCCGTTTCTTACGCCTTGATTTTTACGAACACGCCAGCGGGAACAACCAAACGGTTGAGAGCGTCGACCGTGCGTGGATTGACATCGGTGATGTCGATGATGCGCTTGTGCGTGCGAATTTCAAATTGCTCGCGGCTTTTCTTGTCGATGAAAGGTGAGCGATTCACCGTGTAAATTTCACGGCGTGTCGGAAGAGGAACAGGACCAGCGACTCGCGCACCAGTGCGCTTGGCGTGATCAACAATTTCACGAGCCGAAGCATCGAGAGCTTGGTGATCGTACGCTTCCATTCGGATGCGAATTGTGCCAGCGGTCATTGCCATTGCGATACAAGCCCTTCATTCAGAAACACAACCCATTTCTGCGCGCGACTCGATGCCGCGCAAAGGCAGAAAAGGGGAATCGACAAATGTAAGCGATTGTTGGTTTCTGTCAAGCGGTTGAGGGATATTGGTGGAAATTTTAGAATTTAAAAGAGCATTTTCAGGTAGGCTTGTCCACGTGAGAGATCTTCAAAGCCAAGCAACCACTTTCAAGATCTGGGCTTTCATTGCTGCATGTTTTTTGCAATGCGGCGCCGCAATGCCGCAAACAACGGGCAATTCGAACAAATCTGATGTTGCTTCGACTGCTAAGTCCAATAATAAAGGCAATTCGAAGCCAAAAGGCGCTGTTGAGACTAAGATTGCCCCGCCAGTCGTGCCAATAAAGGCCCCTCCCGCGCCGCCTCAAACCACTGACGGCATTGAGAAAGTCCAACTTGAGGCCGCGGCCTACGACTTTGAGTCGCTTGGTTTCAAGATCAATCTGCCCAAAGGTTCCTTGGTGGCCAAGGATTCCGTGAACAACGCAATTTCCTGGATGGTTGCGGACGAACGCAATCCAACGCGTTGGCTTTTTCGCGTGCAGGCGGTGAAGTCCAATGATCCGCAAAGCGACACGGAATCCCAAATGCGAAATCATTTGCAAAGTTTCAAAGCCGCTGGAAATGAATTCACGCTTCTGTCGGATCGCCCAACAAAAATATGCGGACTGCCGGCGCGATTTTTTTGGCTCTCCACTCCCACTGGCGATATTCGCGCCATCAGTGGTTGGTTTATTTTGCAAACAGGCATTGGGGAATTTGTGGTGTTCAGTATCTTGACCACAGAAAAAGATTTCGCGTATGCGGAGTCGGCGATTGACAACGCAGTGGTCACGATTGAAATTCGCGACATGAGCGCGGTGCAGAAAGAGCGCGCCGATCGATTGCAACTTGGCGCGGATATTTTAAAATCATTCACGCCGGCGCATTTTAAAACTATCGCCGATGGAAAGAAGCGCCTCTATCGATCTTGGCGCGAGACACCCGAGGGCGATGTGGAACAAGGTTGGGTTTCGATTGAAATGAAAGCCGCGCCACGGGGATTGACTGATCCGGTCGCCGATCCAAAAACATACACGGAAAGCGCCAAAGAACAGGGTTTTTTAATCTCCATCGATAGCCGCAGCATTGATGAGGATGGCCTGAACTTGACCAACGCGCGCAGTCGATATTGGGTGGCGTGGGATCGCGGCAGCGAGGCGTGGTCGGTGCGCAGCGTTCCGCAAATACCTGGGCCTAAAAATGTTTTCTCGCAGACCGGAGTGCGTCTTCGTGTTTCAAGCGAGAGCGCTGGAACTGATTTGGCGGTGTTGACAAGCGCCCTAGGCGCGGAGACCGAACCATTGTCGTGGACCATTCCTTCCTCGGCATACTTGGCGCACCCTCTGTCATTGATGCTTGGCGAAATATTGCCACGCGAGGCTGGCGCGCCAAATCATTTCGCGATGTGGTGTTTCGATCCCACCACCGGAAAAATATCCCAACGAACATTCAAATGGTATGCGGACGCGTCGCATCCGGGTCAATGGATTTTAGAAACTCAAACATCTTTTGATGGGCCCGCGAGCACGGATGAGATTGACGCCCAAGGACATTTGGTGCTTCGTAGTTTTCCAAATGGAACGCGGATGGGCCCCACCACTTTGTCGGAAATCGAGCGCCTTTGGAAAGCCAAAGGCTTGCAACCTTGAGATACCTGACGCGTGCAAACTGTTGTTTTGCGCCTATTTTATGCTGTTTTTTAAGCCTAAGTGCGTGTCGCTCAGCGCCAACATTCTCGCCTGATTTGTCCAAGCCAAGTCCGTGCGATGAGTGCGTGCTCCAAGCGCGCCAAATATATTTCACGCCGCAAGCTCCAGAAACAAGTCGTTGGCGGGTTGTGTCTGGCCAAGACGAAGGCGCGCAAATCATAATCAACCGAAGCATGAGCGCGCAAAATATATTGACCATTGAAGAATCAACCCCGCGCGTCACAAAAATTCAATTGAGGCCAGATGGATCTTGCGCGCTGATCAGCATGGATTCGGTGGATGGCGGCACCAGAAGTATCTTTGATCCACCCCTGCTCATGTGCGCAAACACGTTGATGTCAAACGCGCCACTACGCAGCGAGTCATCCATGCAAACGGTGTTGATTGAAAGCGGAACCGCACGCGACCAAGGAACGGCCACGCGGACAATTTCTATTGATGGCATGGCGCGCATCACCACCGCGCTGGGAACATTTGATTGCATCGTTGTAAGCACTCATTTTATCGGCGCGTTGGGCAAGGCCAAAATAGACACCCAGATGACCATTTGGATCGCGCCTCACATTGGCTCAATTGCGGAAAAATACAGTCAAAAAGTTGCAATTCTTGGATTATTCACAAAAAATTCAGAGCGATTCATTGAGAAACTTCCGCAAGAAAATTGAAAAGTTTTTAAATCAAGTGGCGAATCAAGCGTTCTCACTCCCTACTCTATTTCCATGTCGCCCGATCGATCCCACATTCTGCTTGCCATACCCGTGTACAACGAGGCCAAGTCCATTGACCGCGTGTTGCGCGACGTTGGAATTTTTGCCCGCGATGTTTTGGTGATCGACGACGGCAGCGCGGACGCCACGCCACAACTTTTGGCCAAGCACCGTGTGGAGGTGATTCGCCACGCGGAAAATCGCGGCTACGGACGCTCCATGCAGGACATATTGCGATGGGCGGATTTTGACGGATACGAATGGGTGATCACCATGGATTGCGATGAGCAACATGAGCCCGCGGAGATTCCATCATTTGTGCGCGCCATCGAGCGCAACGACGCCGACATTATTAGTGGAAGCCGCTACATGATCGAGCGCATCGATGATGATGACGCGCCGGAGGATCGCTTTCGCGTGAATCGAATTATCACGGACGAGGTGAACGCCGCGTTGCGCTTTGAACTGACCGACGCATTTTGCGGCTTCAAAGCCTATCGAACTTCGTCGATGCGCAAACTGCGCCTGGGCGTGGACGGCTACGATTTTCCCATGCAATTCTGGGCGCAAGCCGCGTTTATGAATTTGCGCGTGCGTGAAATTCCTGTGCGCCGCATTTACAAGGACATGCGCAGAACCTTTGGAAACGGTTTGGATGATCCCGAAACACGCTTGCGTTTGTATCGCAACACCTTGCGTGAAGCCATGGCGGAAGCCCCAAAGCTTTTGCAAACCGACTCAATGCCTGATTCAATTGCAGAATGATGCCTCAAGCCGCCGCGGCGGAAATTTTTGTTGAGCGCGCGGGGCCGCGCATGGATTCTTCAACGCGCATCGAGGGACGCTCCATTGGAGATTGGCGCGCCGATGCGAGAACATATTTACAACTGCCCGACGCTCCGGTGTTTGCCGCCGGCCATCAAGCGCAAGCGTGGCATTGTGGAATCATCGCCAAAACATTGTGGACCGACGCGCGCGCGCGTCAAGAAAATGCGACACCCGTGCATGTTGTGGTGGATCAAGATGGATTCGATGGACTCTTCCTGGAGTGGCCGCAATTGAAAGACGGTTTCTGGGTTGCAAGTGGCCACAGATTCAGCGACGCGGCCAAGAATGTCGCGGCGTTGAATGCGCCAAGATTTCATGCGCGTGAAATTGAGCAAGTGGGACACGCGCCCGAATTTGCGCGCGAAGGATTGGCGCGACTTACGCAAGCCTTGCGCGCATTTGCGCAGGCGCCCAACGCCGCCATTCAAGTGTCGCAGGCGCAACTGCAAGACTTGGGGCACTGGATCCAGCCGCCGCGCGTCATTGGTGCATCGCAATTGATTGGAACATCTTTCGCGCAACATCTGATTGACCGAATGTTGCAAGAACCAGTGGAGTGCGCGGAGTCCTTCAACACCGCGCTGCAACTTCATCCACGCGCGGCGCGGCCACTGCGTGTGGATGGCGAGCGCAGTGAATTGCCGCTGTGGTTGCTGGGCGATAGCGGCGAACGAATTCGCGCCACCGCGCAGAATATTCGCGTGGCGCGCGCGCAAAACAAAATCATGTTGCCACGCGCATTCCTGCTTGGAGTGCTGCTGCGCACGGCGCTTGCGGATCGTTTCACGCACGGACTTGGCGGAAAAATCTACGAGGAAGTTTCCAACGCGTGGATTGGGCGCTGGCTTGGTTGGAATCCGCAGGCCTTTGACACGGTCTCAGCCACGATGCGATTGCCGCTGGAATTACCTGCGCAACAGACGCAAGACCAGCCACAATATTCTTTTCGCAGCGTCTGGTGCGATCCAGATTTACACGCCAACGCAAATGTTGGCCCCAGCGTCAATCGAAAAAAATTTCTGGAAAATATCGCGGCGTTGCCTAGGCGAAGTCCGCAGCGAAGAATAATTTTTCAAGCCATGCTTGCCAATCGCGCATCTCGGCGCGCGGAGTTGGCTTCAACGCTGACTTTGCTTCAGAACGACTCGCGCATATTGCAACAAGCCGAGCATTCCAAGCAACTGGCCATGCGCCGAACATGGTGCGCGTGTCTGTATCCGCGCAAGGCTCTGGACAACCTGCATCAGCAACTTGCCCACGCCGCGAACGCCAACACTCACTCTCCCTGATTTGGCGCCACGAATTCCTGCGACGCGCTTGAAGTGTTCGTGGCGACTTTTGGCGCAGCCATTTGAGCCAGTGGATCTGGTCGAAATACCCGCACGTCAAGCGACCATACTTTGTCACTAAATTCGTGCCCTGGCTCATAAGCATCCATGCGATCACGCGCGGCCGCCACCAAAGTGGACGTGGTCTTGGCGTCAAGATTGTCGAGCATTGCCACAAACATGGCCTCGGGTGTGCTGGGCAATTTCGCGGCGCCGTGCTCAAGCGTGCCATGATGGCTGATGATGGTGTGCAGCAACACGCGCAGCGCGTCTGGCGGAAGCGGTGATTTCTTTCCCGCAGCGGCGGCCATTGTTTGCAGCCAAATCGCGCCGCGCACAACGTGTCCAATTAAATTTCCCTCGGTGGTGTAGGCAAATCCACGCTCCCATTCCAACTCAACGGTCTTGCCAAGATCATGCAGGAACAAACCCATCAACACCAGGTCGCGGTTCAATCCCGGATACAGCGGCAGCATCACGTCCGCGAGCAACATGAGTTGCAACGTGTGCTCAAGCAATCCACCGATATACGCGTGATGCACGCTGACCGCGGCGGGCGCGCGGCGGAATTGCTGCATGATGTATTCATTTGCCAAATATTGTTCGGACAACGCGCGCATGCCCGGATGTTTCAATGAGTGCAGCAATCGCTCCACTTCCTTCATCATGGCGTCGATGTCGCGCGTGGTAGCGGGCAAAAGTTTTTTGAGTTGTTCGGTGGACACGTCCTCGGCGCGAATCAGATCCGCGATCACTTGGACTTGTCCATTGTAATTTTGCGTTTGACCGCTCAGATACACAAAGCCAGTCCGCATGGTTTCTCCCAGGCGCGCCTCGTCGAATACCCAGACGCGCAACGCCGCCTCGCCGGAAGCGTCGCGAATCAAGGCCTTGAAAAAAGGCTTGCCCGCGCGCGTGGTTCCGATTTGTGGATTCACCAGTCCATAGATGCCGCTGATTTGTGAATTGGGGCGGAAATCCTTGATCGAAATATGTTCGTGGTTGTCCATGTCGCGAGTGTAGCCGTGAAAAAAATTATTTTGCGCGCCGCGGGATCAATTCAACTCGCCGCGAAGTTGCGCCAATGTTGCGGGGATTCCATCCGCGAGTTCCTCTGGAAGAAGTCCCGCGTGACCGTGCGTGAGCGACCAATGCGTGGCGGTGAGCGCGTGCACATGCACCGCCAAGCAAGCGACTTGGAACAAGTCCAATGGCGCCGCGGATTTGCCGCTTGCAAACTGCGCGGCGAAAGAACCCATGATTCCTGAAAGAACATCGCCGCTTCCACCCATGGCCAGCGCCGCCTCCACATGTGGACTTTTCCAAACGCGCAATCCATCGCTGACCCTGGTGTGCGCGCCCTTCAACACCACGATGCAACCAAGACGCGCCGCCAATGTGTGCGCGGCAAGATCCCGAGTTGATTCATTCACCGCGTCCAATTCAAGATCAAGCGATTGAGCGAGCGCGGCGAATTCGCCGGGATGCGGCGTGAGAATGATTGGCGCCTTCATATCGCGGGCAAAGTCCACAGTGCAAGCCAACGCACGCAACGCGTCGGCGTCCACAATGATCGGCTTGGAAAAACTGCCCACCAATCGAATCACAATTTGCTGCTGCGCCACATCA
Source organism: Planctomycetaceae bacterium (assembly GCA_947480055.1). Taxonomy (GTDB): domain Bacteria; phylum Planctomycetota; class Phycisphaerae; order Phycisphaerales; family SM1A02; genus SYAC01. The sequence goes on along the minus strand of CANKBX010000065.1, from coordinate 3,701 downwards.
TGTCCAAAGCCTGGGCCAATCACCAACGCGTCGGCATTCACAAGCGCCTGGTCGATCACCTGCGCGCAACCCGCGGGAAATAATTTTTGCTCGGCATCCACTGGAAGCGCCACACCAGTTGCGGCAGGAACTATGCAAAGCACCGAGGATAAAATAGGAGCGGCGACCGCGACCGTGCACAAACCACATCCACTGCGAAGCGCGGCGCGCGCGGCCAACGCGGGCGCGCCAATCATTGGATGGTCGCCGCAAGAACCCCCCACCACGCACACCTTGCCAAATGTTCCCTTGAAGCCAAGCGAATCGCGCGCGGGAATGCCGGGGCAACCATCAATTCGCTCCATCAATCACCTCGATTGAAATATTTCCCATGGACGAAAGAAGACTTGCCCACGCGGGATCGCTGGCCGCCTCGCTGAGTGGCGTGACGGCAAGCAATAAATGCCCAGCATGAAACGTGTTCCCACTTGGACCAAGCGTGGAGTCCAGGTCAACCCAACGTCCGTCGATAAAAGCTTGCGTCCATAAATGCCAAGCGAAAACATTTGTTTCACCCGCAAAAAATTCCGCCCACACCAAGCCGGCCGCCACGCGACTGGGAATTCCATCAGCGCGCAGAAGCGCCGCGAGCAACACGGCGTGCTCGGTGCAATCTCCAGATTTTGTGCGCGCGGTTTCGCTGGCGCTGGCAAATGCGCTGCCCAGGTTTTGATTCGTGATGTGATTGGCAACGGCCGCGCGAAGTAATTTGCATCGAGTGAGCGGATCGATCGCCGCGGGATCGCCGCTCCATTTCACAAACGCACTTTTTTTTAAAGCCAACACCGCGGGATCATTCCAATCAATCATCGGGGATGATTCCATAAACGCGACATCGCTGCCCACGATGGCGGGCGATGGGTCCGCGGGCACATCAAGATTGACCGTGACCAGGAACGATCCATCAGGATTACGCTTGACGCGTTGAAATCCCTCTTGTGGCGGCGGCATAATGGGCGAATTCTTAGACTTGACCAGAAGCGTGATGGATCTTTTTGCGGACACGCCAACCAATGGCCGATCCGCTTTCACAAAACTCGCCACCATCACTTCCACTGGCGGCTTGGCGACATCGATCGCCGCCATCGCCGTGGTTTCATCGCACATCACGCTTTGCATCACGCCCAATCCCGTTGGCACTTGACTGCGCAAGATTTCACCGTTGGCAGCAATACATTCCTCACTGCCCGCCGCGATCAATGGACCTGTTGATTTCCAACGCTCGCACTCCACGGATTTATTTTGAATCATCACGCTGGTCGCGTCAATTTTTTGCCACCGAACTGATTCAGGCTTCATGCCTTGGGCAGGATCCAAAATCAGCAATGTAAATTCCGTCTTGCCTTGCGCCTTGGCGGCTTGCGCGGCGCGAAGCGCGGCCACGGGAGCAAGCGCATCCTTGTCGATCGCTGGCAACACCCGCTCCGTCACCGTGGCTCCCTGCGTGCGCCGCTCGCGCACTCCATTTTCAAACTTCTCCCAGTACACACGAACCGAAACGCCGCCACCGGTTTGGCTTTGCCCCGCGCGCAGCATATGACCTTCGTTGTCCTCCTCAATCCAAGCCGTGGTGGACATTCCAAGGATTTGCTTTTCGCGCGCCATGCGCAGACGCGTTTGCGATTCCGTTCTAAATCCGCCATCAATTGGCTTGGTTTTCATGCTCGACCAGCCGGCAGGAATGTCCTTGAGAGATATGACGTACCAACGTTCAACCGCATACGCCAATGTTTGTTCGCTTGGCTTCGCAGTTGCTATTGAAGTTGCTGGCGTAATTGCTGGCGCAATTGTTGGCGCAATTGTTGGCGCCGTTGCAGTTGGCGTTTGCGTTGCACTTGCTGGCGCCGTTGCTGTTGAAGTTGGCGTTTGACTCGCCACGCCAACACGCGACAGAAAAGTCGCGGCGACAACATATAAAATAATAACGGTCAATCGCGGCATCACTCTGACTTCATCAAAGGAAAGAGAATCACATCGCGAATGCTCTCGCTGTTGGTGAGCAACATCACCAGGCGGTCAATGCCCAGTCCCATGCCGCCAGCCGGTGGCATGCCCACTTTGAGCGACTCGAGAAAATCTTCATCAAGCGTGCGGAAAGTTGCTTCCTCGTCGTTGACGCCCTTCAATTGCTCCGTGAATTTTGCGCGCTGCACATCCGGGTCGTTCAACTCGCTGTAATGCGGCCCCAACTCCATGCCGCCAATGAATAAATCGCCGCGTTCGCACAAGCGCGGATCGTCGGCGCGCGGACGCGTCAGCGGACTCACAGCGCTTGGCCAATCAGTGACAAACGTGGGCTGGCACGGATCGATCTTGGGCTCCGCGAGCAGTTCAAAAAGTTTCTCCACACGCAGCCAGTGATCAATCGTGGCGGCATTTGGAATGTGGCGCGTCTGCGCCTCTTGTAAAACAGCTTGCTCATTGAACAAGTCAATGCCGCAACCTTGCTTGAACAATTCCGCGAAGGTGACGCGGCGAAATGGCTTGGCGTAATTCACTTTAAATTCACCAAACGCAAGCACGGGGCCCGCTAGAACATCCGCTATTTCCTTTGCAACTTCCGTGGCGCACTCATGCACGAGCGCTTCCGTCATGTCCATGATGCTTGCGTAATCACCAAAGGCTTCGTACGCCTCCATGGCGGTGAACTCTGGATTATGGCTGCGATCAACGCCTTCGTTGCGGAAGTTGCGGTTGATTTCAAACACGCGCGGCATGCCGCCGGTGATCAATCGCTTGAGATACAACTCGGGCGCAACGCGCAGAAATAAATCCATGCCGAGCGCGTTGTGCGTGGTCACAAATGGGCGCGCCGCGGCGCCACCAGCCAGGGGTTGCATCATGGGCGTCTCCACCTCTAAAAATCCACTGCGCTGCATAAAGCCGCGCACCATAGAAACAATGCGGCTGCGCATTTGAAAAACTTGCATGGTGCGTGGCGTCGCCCACATATCTAAATAGCGCTTGCGATAGCGGATTTCCGCGTCTTCCAAGCCATGCCACTTGCCAGGCGGCGGCGACAAACTTTTACATTGCAGCGAAACGTTGGCCGCCCAAATACAAATCTCGCCTTTCTGGGTGCGGCCAACGGGCCCTTGCGCGCACACAATGTCGCCGTAATCCAGCGTCTTGGCGATTTCAAATGACTTCGCGTCCGCGGCGGATTTGCTCATGGAAATTTGAAGGTCGCCCGTGTGGTCACGCAGCCAAAAGAAAATAATTTTTCCAAGATCGCGGTACTGCACCACGCGTCCAGCAACTTTCATGCGCGGCCGCGCGTCCACCACCTGAAACGATGGATCAACTTTGGCCTTGGCGCTGTCCTGTTCATGTTGAGTTTGCGCGTCAACGTTGAACGCGGCGCGCGCCACGGCGAGCGACACCAATCCATCCACTCGCGCGCCAAATGGATCAACTCCCATTTCGTTGCGGTAGCGATCCAACTTGGCCCGCCGCGCAGCTTCAAGCACCGATGGATGAACTTCTTCGGCGCCGCTGGAGTCGCCTGGATTCGTTGGAGATTTTTCTGGAGTCATTGAAAGAATGGTACCGCTGTGGTGAAACATCGCGGAGCGTGGCGCTTGGGCAAAAGATCGTTACGATCTGACGCTTTCCATGACACCTCCAAAAAATATTCGTCGCATTGGCGTGCTCACCGGTGG
>CANKBX010000064.1 GCA_947480055.1 Planctomycetaceae bacterium | reverse complement strand
GCATGACCGGGCGCATGATTCGCGAAGGTGGAACAACCACTATGAAACCCGCTGAATTTGACGAGGCGACTGATTTTCTGGCCACGCAAATTTCCGCCAATTGCGGCGACACCACAAGTAGCGCCAGCATGAATTGCTTGACCAACAACTTTGACGAAAGTCTGAAGTTGTTCGTGGACATGTTGCGCAATCCAGGCTTTGACGCGGCGCGTTTGGAAACCAATCGCGGTCAAGCCCTTGAAGGCATGAAGCAACGCAACGATGACGCGGGTTCAATCATGGGCCGCGAGTGGAATCGCTTGATGTACGGCAGCGACCACTTTGAGTCGTTGGACGCGACCGAGGCAAGTTTGAAAGCGATCACGCCAGAGAAGATGCGCGCGTTTCAAGCCCGCATTTTCAATCCAGGCAATGTCATCATCGCGGTCAGCGGCGACTTTGAACCAGAGGCCATGCTTGCCAAACTCAACGCGGCATTTGATGGCTGGGCGCGCGGCGAGAAGATGGCGGATCCGCCAGCACCAACCGCCAAGATTGTTCCTGGCATTTACCACGTGCAAAAAGATATTCCCCAAGGCAAGGTTCGCATCGGCATGCGCTCCATCACGCGCGATGATCCTGACTACATTCCATACTTGCTTCTGAACGACATTCTTGGTGGCGGTGGTTTCACAAGCCGCATCATGCAACAAGTTCGCAGCAATGAAGGCTTGGCGTACTCCGCTGGTAGCCGACTTGCGACCAAGGTGTATTACCCCGGCGTGTTCGCGGCCAGTTATGAAAGCAAGAATCCAACCGTGGCGCTGGCGGCGAAGATTGTGCTTGAAGAGATGGACAAAGTGCGCAACCAACCCGTGACCGCCGAGGAATTGGAAACCGCCAAGCGCCAATTCATTGAGACATTTCCGCGCACATTTGAAAGCAAACCCGCCATGCTTGGCGTGTTTGTTGGTGACGAGTGGACCAATCGACCAAAGGACTACTGGAAAACATTTCGCGACAAAGTGAACGCGGTCACAGCGGCGGACCTGCAACGCGTGGCGCAAAAGTATGTCGATCCAAATCAAATGGTTCTGTTGGTGGTGGGCGATTGGAGCACCGTGGGTCCTGGCGACAGCACGGGCCGCGCCAAGATGGATGATTTGCTTGGCGGCAAGGTGAAACACTTGCCCCTGCGCGATCCGATGACCATGCAACCGATTGTGAACATGGATCAAGTCACTCCCACGCCGCCAGTGACCAATACCGAAGGCTTGGCTCCATCGCGTTAAGCATCGCTCATTTTTTCTGCTTGTAAAAAAGACCTCGGGTCGCACCCTCCTGCGATCCGAGGTCTTTCTTTTGACGAGCGATTCCCAGCGCTCGCGAACTACTTTCCTTTTCACTCTCGCTCCGTCGCGTTACTTCGAGGGCAGGCGACCCTTCCGCACAAATGGGCAAGGCTGATGCTCAATCCCTTTCATTGTCATCATCTTGCACTTCACATACGGAGCACGGCGTTGGAGTGTGTGACGATAAGTAAAAAAAAGACTGCGTCCACCGTGGACGCAGTCAGCGCATTCGGTGTGTAGATGGTTAATCTCCCCCGGACGAATGAGCCAAGACCTATTACCGCACATGAATTGATCCGTGTGCCAAAAAATGCTTTTTTTCCGCGCTTTATGGCTTATTTACGGTCCAGCATCCATGGCTTGAATATCCTCGTCAATACGCCCCAAAGTCCACTTCCATTCGGGCATATGCCACCATCGAGCAAGCGCGAACATGCATATCACGCCGGAAAAAGTGAGGACCAATAGTTGCACAAGTGATTGTCCCCACGTCATCCCCACCGCAACCACGCTGGTGGATGACTGAATGGCGGCGGGAAGCACCAAGCCTATGGCGGTGATGATGGCGGTCATGACAAGTGTTGCGGCGAAAATTTTTACGCTGGCCATGCGCGTGTGGATGTCAAAGAGATTATTGACGCGGCCATGAAGTAGATACATTAAAATTGCCGCTTGAATGAATGCGCAAATGGTTGTGCTCCACGCCAGACCCGAGGTATTCAGTGGAGTCCAAATCAAAGTGCAATTTAAAATAAAGTTGAAGCACACCATCCAAATTGAAATGCGCGTTGGCGTGGCGGTGTCGCCTAAGGCGTAAAAAGCGCGCGTCATAGTTTGCATAAGGCTAAAGGCGGCTACGGCTGGGGCAAACCCAAGCAAGATGGCGGCTACGCGAATGGTGTCGTCAGCGGAGAATTTTCCGCCTTGAAAAACCACGGTGGTTAAATGCGTGCGTACCACAATCAATCCAGCGCTTGCGGGAAGTCCAATGAACAACGCCATTCGAATGCCGCGGCGCAATGTGTGCGCGAACAACGCAGGTTGGGATGCTTGTCGCGAAAGCGTGGGAAAAATCGCGGTGGCAATGGCAATGCCAAACACGCCCAGTGGAAATTCATATAGGCGCGTGGCGTAATTCATGGCGGCGTTGGAGCCCTCCATCAACGGAAATTGCATTCCTAAAATGGTGGGACCAACCAGAGTGGGGTAACTGGCGATCACACTGTCAACGAATGTGTTGATTTGAAATACGCCCAACCCCAGCATCATGGGCAACATGGTTGTCAGCATGGTGCGTAGCGAGTCGCGGCAACCATGCCATTGCAGCGACAAGCGAACGCCATAGCCACGCATGCTCCACATCATCCATGCCAATTGCAAAAGGCCTGCTACGAGCACACTCCACGCGACAATTTGAATATGGCGCGTGCGCTCCAAGCCACCATGCATGTACGACACGCCAATTGAGGCCGCGATAATGGCGGCGTTTAAAATGATTGGACTCGCCGAGGCCACGGCGAACTTGCCGTGCACATTTAAGATGCTGCCCATCAGCGCCACCACGCAAATCAGCGGCATGTACGGCAACATGATCGACATCAATTGATACGCAAGTTGTTCCTTGGGAAAAAAGATTGGCAACGAAACCACAACGGCTTCGCCCACAAGAGTGAGGGCGGCCAAGACAACTGCGAGCGACGCAATTGTGACCGACGCAAAGAGTTTGGCTTTGTGTGGCGCGTCCTGCTGCAATTTGGCGTACACCGGAGTGAACGACGCGCCGAGCGCGCCCTCGCCAAAAAGTCGGCGAAACAAATTGGGAAGTTGAAACGCAATAAAGAACGCGTCCATAATTGGTCCAGAGCCGAACACTCGGCTTTGCGCGGCGTCGCGGGCGAGACCAGAAAAGCGACTGACCAAAGTCAACAAGGAGACGGTTCGAGCGTGCTTTTCAAACGACATGATCCATACCCCTCATGCATGCTCCTTGAAGTTGGCGGCTGTATCCTTGGCTATCGACATGAAACGAATTCTTTCTGCAATGATTCTATTGGTGGCGTTGACAACGCTTGCGACTGGATGCAGTTCGGGTCCCCCCATGATTTTGGAAAGCGATATTCCCGCGCCGCCTGAAATGGAAAGCCGCCACAGCAGCAACATTGACCAGCGCGGCGGCACGCTTGACGGAGGAAAATTTACTTTTCGTGGACCGATCGCGGACGTGGTGGTATTCACCAACGAGTCCGTGGCCTTGTTTCAAGAGCAAGGATGGAAAGTCATCAAGCGAAGCGTGCAACCAACCAAAGGCGATCTTGTGTTTCGCAAGGGCAACCGCGAAGTTGAATTAAATTTCAGGGCCGGGCAACTGAATCCATCGATGAGCGAGGCGACGGTGATTGTTCGGGAAACCGCAGAGCCAACTCCGCCGCCAGCCGCCCCGAGCGCATAGCGCTGTCGATAGATCCCTCGCTCACGTAATCGCCCGCCACAAAAAGACCATTGCCTTGTGTTGCTGTAGGACGCGCGGCGAAATCTTTTGGAGTTTGGCGGGGAAGTGCGTGGGCAATATCTTGCGCGCGCAAAAGTTTCCATGCGTCAACGCTTGCGCCAAACCACTTTCTCAACTGCGCGCGCACGAGCTGTTCAAGGTTGCCAAGTCCCGCGCTTGAAAGCGAAACATCAACGCAATTCGCGCTGATCAAGGCCATGCCATGCGGCGCGTAATCGCTTGACGCCGATGACATGCACATGAGATGGTTCACCGGCCCTTGGCCACTGGCGTCCAAATGCAAAACAGGTTGGCGTAGGGATTCTGGAAGTTGATCGAGTGAACATGTGAATGAAAATTGCGTTGTGCCGCGCCACGAAGGCGGCGAAATGTTGGGCAGCAACTTGGCCGCGGCGGTGTGATCCATTGCCACTATCACGGCGTCAAAATGCTCAACCAAACCCACCACTGGTTGCACGCGCCAACCGGTTGATATGGGAGTAACCGCGGCCACCGGGCAACGCAATCGGATGTGTTCAACAGGAATAGTTCGCGCAAGTTGCATTGGTATTTCGCGCATGCCCAACTGCGGAACCGCGGCGCCACCACGGATGAACATGGAAAGCGTGAAGTCCAGCATTGCGGAATCTGTTTCAAGCGAGCGATCTAAAAAGACGCCGCCAAAAAATGCGCGCGCGAATTTTTCCTGGAAGCGCTTGGCGATTCCGTGGTCGCGCATCCATGCGGATGCCGTGATCCCTTGGCTCATGGGTTGCGATGGTTGCTTGCCACGCAACGCGGCCATGGCAAGCGGCAACAAACCCATCGCGGTGGATGGTGTGATCAGTCCATGAAAAAATCCAGAGAGCGCCGCGTTGGGACAAAGCAGTGGATGCCCCATGCCAATCCATGTTTTGCCCGTGAACAACCGCGCTTGCGAAGCGAGTGGTTGCAGGCGCAACGCGTCCAAGTCAAGCCACGCCCCCGCCTCTGGATATGCGGGCAAATACACTTGAAATCCACGGTCAATTTGATATCCGTCAACCATGTCCGTGGCCACGCGTCCGCCCACGCGGTCTGAACTTTCAAACATGGTGAAACTTTGTCCAGCGCGCTGCAATGTTCGCGCCGCCGTTAAACCCGCAAGGCCCGCACCAAGAATCGCGATCTTCATGCTGGAGATGCCGATGAATCTTGCGCGGATTGGACGGATGAATTTGCATTCCACATGGCCAACAAACTATTGGCAACGCCACGGTAGTCATCCGCGCCAGCGCACTTGGGGTCGTAATCAAAAATAGTTTGACCAAATGATGGCGCCTCGGCCAACTTGATGTTGCGGCGAATGGGTGGCGTAAGCACTCGACAATCTCTCCAAGGCACATCGCTTTCGCGGCAACTTTCAAAGTGCTGGCGGATTTCCTCCACCACGGCGCGACCATGGCTGGACTGGCTCTCATGCATGCACAACACCACGCCAGTGCAACGCAACTTGGGATTCAGTCCCGCGGTGATATCTGAAACGGTTTGCAATAATTTTTCCAAGCCACGCAGCGCCAGATATTGCGCCTGCATTGGAACAATCACCTCGTCCGCCGCGGTGAGCGCGTTCACGCTGAGCACGCCAAGTCCGGGAGGACAATCAAGCAAGACAACATCGAATTTGTCCCGCACCAATTGCAATGCGTTGGCTAAAACGTGTTGCGCATCTTGTTGACCCTCCGCAAGGGCCAACTCTTGATCGGCGGGTATGAACCAAAGATTTTCACGCGCCTGGGTCATGCATTGCTCAATCGGCAATGGCGGATTGGCGAATAAACTTGTGCTACTTGGACGCGGCTCATCATTGGATGCCTCCACGCCAAAATGCAAACTGAGATTGGATTGCGGATCAAGATCAATCAGCAAAGTGCGCAAGCCACTGGCGGCAAACGCGGCGCCAAGATTGACAGTGGTGGTGGTTTTTCCAACACCGCCCTTCTGATTGAGAAGCGCGATAACGCGCATTTTGTTCTCGACAGCCATCGGTCGAGTATAGAGATTCATGGTGACGTGATCACGCGCTTCACCGGAGGATCGATCCACTTTGAAGCCTCCAGCAGAATCAGCGGCGGCCCCACTCTCCACGGAGTGGCCGCGGCGATCGCAGTTTGGCGCGACTCCGGTCCATTTGTGAATCTAGAAATACCAATCACCAAAGGGCGGCCATTGGCGTCAGCGGGCAACCACTCCTCTGGAATTTCCACCACGCAACGCCAACGATCCACGAATGAATCCGTGCGAACCTCGGGCGTGGCGTTGGAACTTGTTGTGTCCACTTTGCGCAACCCAGCCTCGCCAACACGAATGCGCGCCATCTGCCGATCGCTGTCACCGATTCTGAAATCCAATTCATCTTCCAAGCGAACGTCTTGGCGCAAACATTCGGCGAATATTTCCCAATGCCCAAACTTGCGCCGCACACTTGCGGTGGTGCTCCATGCGGCGGGCACGGGTTGAATTTTTCCAGTCTGCGCGTCGGCCAATGAAAGAGTTGGAAGAAATAATCCGAACGAATACCCGGGCGGTCGAAGTATATTTTTCTCGGGCGCCACATTGAGACGAATTGAATTGCCTTGCCATGTGAGCAACAAAGAACCGATAGTTGGACTTGGTTCCCCGGTGATGGGATCGTGCAACAATTCCGCGGGACGATCGATGGTGATATGCGCGACACCGTTGGCTGGCAGAAGCATGGCCAACGACGCCAAGCTTGGCGCTTCAACCCATGCGAATTGAACCACGATCTCCTCGGGCGAGGCGTTGCATGCGGCGAATCGAATGCCGCGGCCATCATCCGCCTCCGGCCAAATTGTGACCGGCGAAATGCCGCGGATCAAAGTGAGTGACGATTGCATGGCTTGCTCGTCGGTGCGATCCGCTGAAATCAAATTGGATAAAAGCGCGGCCAAGGAATCCGCGTTGGCGATCCAACTGGCGCGCGCGCCATCCGTTTTGTTGGCGCCGGGCTCCACGCACACCGCTGTGAGTCTTTCGCGAATTTCCGCGGCAACGCCGGGACTTTGCCGCTCCATGCGCTCAATTCCCGCTTGCCATAATTGCGCGCGGTGCAAGGCGAATAATTTCTGAATTTCATCCCCCGCCGGTGGCGGTGGATTGCGATCCACTTGATCGGCGAGCAACCACCAACGAAACCATTCGCTTGGCGCGCTTGGATCAGGCAACGCGTACGGCGCTTGAAGATTCAACGGCAACTTCGCTGGATCGGGCTCCACCTCCGCAAGTTCAAGCCACGTTGGATCGACAGTGGAGTTCGCCACGCGAAGCGCGCCAGAAATATCCCGCGGCGATTTGGCCAACAACACAACCGCGCCCGATTTTTCTGGATCGGTTTCAGCCGGCGCGTTTGCGATGGGACGAATATCAAGTTGCTCCTGCGATTGAGTCCATGTTCGCGCAAGCGGAATTTGCTTCCCACCAATCCACGCGACCACGCCTTCAAAGACTGGCCCGCCGCCACTTGGTTGAATCTGCAATCGCGCTGGCCACGCGTCGCTGGAGAATTGTCGCTGCAGTGGAATGGCGAGCACTCCGCCACGCACCGCGGCGGGGTGTTCCATGGCGACGGAAATCTGCGCGGGCGCGGCGGTGATGAATCCCAAACAAACAAATGAAAGCGCCTCAAGCACGCGGATTATTTTACGCGTCATGATTTGGGTGGCGATGAAGCCGTGGCATCCTTGGGGGATTCATCGCGCGCGGCCGCAGGTTTATTATTTGGAGTTGCCGCTGGAGTTGCATTCACTGGCGCAACAATCGCAGGAGATGTCGCCTCAACACTGTTATGCCCAAATCCAACATCCTTCACCGGCACGCGGGCCGGCGTGCTGTTGGACGCCGGTTCATTCAACACGCGTTCCTGCATTGGCGCGACTTTGATCATGCCCTCAACAGGCGCATCGCCAATTCGCAGATCTGGCCCCTGCGAAGATTTTTGTTGCAACATGATTCCCGGCGGTGGATTGGCGCCACTTTGCCCGCCACGGATTCCGCCACTTTTGATGGCCACGAAATTTGGCTGCCCAATATGAAACGTTGTTCCCGCTGGCCACTGGATATATGTGGTGCCGTTCACAGTGCGATATGAACCTTGATCAAACACCGCGTAGAGGCCGCCTTGGGAGCGCACAAAAAGATCGGGGCGCCCCGCCACTCCGAACAACTTTTGAAAGTTGGTCGATTGACTTAATTCAACGGGTTGAACTTTCAGCGAAGTCGCGGTTGCGGAACGATCGGCCACGCCTTGTTCAATTGGCACCAACGCGCCAGCCTGCGAAGCATCGGCTTGGGCGCAGAAGGCAAGAACAAGAATGGAGAGTGCGGCGGACATGGATGTATGTTTATAGTTCGGCAGAATAAGTGTTAAGGTTCAACACGGGTAGTGGCTGCTGGCAAAGTTTTTACACCCTGCGATGTCTGAACCAACAACCCAATGGAAGGATCACATCGCAGAACAACTCCCTCCACAACTCCTTGTGGCGTGCGAAATTTCAATCGCAGTCCCGCGGTGCGATCAAGCGTTTGGTAGTCCTCCTCCATCACCCTATTGGATGCGGAAAGTTGGTGGTCAAGATGTTGAATCAACCGCAGCAACACCGCCAAACGATCGCATTCCTGCCCCAATTGCAGCAGACTGATGGCGCGCTGCGCGATCTCCGGCGCGAAACTTGATTGCGTGACATTGATTCCAATTCCAATCAGCGAGCGATCGTCTTTGCTTTCGATCAATATGCCCGCGATTTTTTGCGGCGCCGCGCCGGCTCGCGCAACCACAATATCGTTGGGCCACTTCACGCCAATTCGCGCAGCGACATCATGACTCACCATGGCGCGAAGCGTTGACGCGGTGGCCACGGCCGCGGCCATTGCCAATCGGTCAGGCGTTTGCGACTTCACCACGAATGTGGCGGCGAGTCCTTGATCACCCGTGTCGGCCCACAGATTTCCAAGCCGGCCTCGACCGGCTATTTGCCGACCAGTTGTCACCACGCAACCCAACGCGCTTGTTGCCGCGGCGTCTTGCGTGCTTGAAGTTTCATCACTCACCAAGGCGCAATTGAAATGCGTGAGTCCGGCAAGAGTGGATTGAATCGACTCGCGCCAACGATCGATTGACGTTGGGGGATTGGAGTTCGTTTGATGCGCGCCCATTGAGGCGTGGTCATTTGCCAATGAGTTTTCATGCGCCGCGCTCATCGGCGCGTCCGCTTTGAAATTTTGGATTGCATGTCAAGCGCCAAATCAATTTGCGGCGCCGAATGCGTGATGGCGCCAACACTGACAAAATCAACTCCAGTCTTTGCGATCGCGGTCACGGTACGCAGCGTCACGCCGCCACTGGCTTCGAGTTGCACGCGTGGCGCCATTTCATCGCGAAGGGCGACGGCCTTGCGCAACATTGGCAAGGACATATTGTCCAAAAGAATGGCGTCCACTTCTGCGGCAGAAAATCGCAGCAAAGCCGCCAATTGCCGCAGATTATCCACCTCCACCATGACGAACTTTAGCTTGTGCTTGCGGCGCGCAGTGTGCGCCGCGCTTTGAATTTGCATGGCCATGTCGTGTGGATTCAAGCCCGCCACATGATTGTCCTTGGCAAGAAACGCGTCGAACAATCCAGCGCGATGCGACACGCCACCGCCGCAACACACCGCATATTTTTCCAATGCGCGCAAGCCGGGTGTGGTCTTGCGCGTGTCTCGCACTGTGGCCTTGGTGGCTTTCACGCGGCTTGCAAATGCGTTGGTCAAAGTCGCCACGCCACAAAGGCGCCCAAGAATATTCAACAAGGTTCTTTCAAGCAGCAGAATGCCGCGCAACGATCCGTGAATGCGAAAAAGTTGTTGGCCTTTGTGAAATCGATCTCCATCGCGCAGGAAACCACGAACCCGCAGCGAGGGATTCACAATGTTGGCAAGCGCCTTCACAAGCGGCGCGCCCGCGAGCACTCCATCGGTTCGAGCCACAACCAAAGCCGTGGCCACGCGGTCCGCGGCGATCATGGCGTTGCTTGTCACATCGCCCGCGGCGCCAAGATCTTCATCTAGAAAGCCCGCCAAAATCGCGCGAAGCGCCGCGCCGTTAGGCAACGTGGCGCCGGCGGTCTTGCTGTTGATGCGTTGCAAGGCGACTTTGTTTTTACGCGCGGCTGGCATGGTTGCGATGGTACGCTGCCAAACATGGCCAGCATATTTACCCGCATCATCCGCGGCGAAATTCCCTGCCACAAACTTTTTGAGAACGACTTGGTGATTGCGTTCCTGGATGTCAATCCACTTTCGAGCGGACACGCGCTTGTGGTTCCCAAGCAAGAAACGGCTTATTTACATGAACTTTCCGCGGCAAGCGCCATGGCATTGGGGGCGGCCCTGCCCTTGGTGGCCGGCGCAATTTTAAAAACAACCGGCGCAACCGCGTACAACGTGCTGCAGAATAATGGCGCGCTCGCCCATCAAGAAGTACCGCATGTGCACTTTCACATCATTCCAAAATATGCCGATGCAAGCGGACTTGGAATCATGTGGAAGCCGAGCGCTATTGACCATCCCGCCGCGGCCGAGCTCGCGGCCATGGTGGTTCATGAACTTCGCGGATAAATTCATTGAAGCAAGCATCGCGGGCTGAAGCCGCGCTGTGGCGCGCAAACCAAAGCCGCCCATGATCGCGGCTTATGGAAATACGCCGCGCAACTCATGCACGCGGCCAATATTTTCTATGGCGGCGCACAACGCCGCGGTGCGCAGATCGCATTCAAATCGATGCCGCGCCAAGCGCACACGCCGCGCGGCCAAAATCATTTGCTGGCTCAATCTCTCCTCCACTTCGGTGGTGGTCCAAATTTGCGAGCCCTTGTTCATAGTCCATTCAAAGTAACTGGCCACAAGTCCGCCAGCGTTGCACAAAATACTTGGCAACACTTCGATGCCGCGTTGAAGAAAAATTTCGTCGCCTTCAGGAGTGGTTGGCAGGCTCGCGGCTTCAGCCACAACGCGCGCGGTGATCAGCGACGCGGCTTCCGCGTCCAGCATGCGCTCTAGCGCTGCGGGAATGAACACGTCAACCGGCGCGCTGAAAAAATCAGCCCGCGAAACCGCCGCCGCCTCGGTAAATCCAAGCACTCCGCCATGCGATTGCACATGTCGGGCCAAATCTTCGGCGTCCATGCCGCGATCATTGCGCAATGCGCCCGTGTCATCCATGACTGCCACCAATAAGGCGCCGCGTTCCTGCAAAATGCGCGAAGTCCAGCTTCCAACTTTTCCAAATCCCAGCACGCTGAAACGCAGTCCCTCCAAAGACAAATCAAAATCTGGAAGCAATTCCTCAAGCACCATGACCATGCCCATGGCGCTGGCGCGATCGCGACCGGGACAACCGCCAAGTTCAATTGGCTTTCCAGTGACGGCGCGAGTGACATCTTGTCGACCATGCTCTGGAGTGGTTTGCGCGAAGGTGTCGGCGAACCAAGCCATGACTTGCGCGTCGGTTCCCACGCCTGGTCCAGGAATGTCGTAGTCGGGACCAATTTGATTGCTGATCGCCGAACAAAATCGGCGCGTGACCCGCATCAATTCATTCGAGCTCAACTCGCGCGGATTGCATCGCACGCCGCCTTTGGCGCCGCCAAATGGAAGGCGCATCAGGCTGCACTTGAGCGTCATGACCATGGCCAACCCCTTCATTTGCTCCAGCGTGACATGCGGATGAAATCGAAGACCGCCCTTGTATGGACCAAGCGCGTTGTTGTGTTGAATGCGATAGCCGGTGAAGAGACGATGTTGTCCATCGTCCATGAGCACGGGAAAGTGCACCACGATTTCATTTTTTGGTTGCGCCAACATAAGTTGATGCGAACGACGCATGCCCGTCATTTGCGCGGCGGACAATGCCTGCTGCAATACTTGATGAAATAAATTGTCTGGATCTGGAATCACCTCCAAGTGCTCAAGCAGCAAGCGTTGATCTTGCGGCGAGTGCCCCAGCGAGAATGAATCCGACGACATGAATGGTTTTGGTTTTGACATAAAATCCTTTGCGAGTGGGTCTATCCGCACAACCCCGCTTCACGGCTGCATTCTTTGTTGAATTTTGTGCAAAAATAATCCTGGAGACGGCAAAAATAGCGCCTAAAGCCGCAAAATTACTTGGTAAATAGAACTTGCCCCCAGTGATCCAACCGGTGCATATCCACCGCCCATTGCGGGGTCCAGACCCAATTGTCGGCCTGGGTTCCTGGCTTTTTCACATAACCAGTTCCGACTTTTTCAAGTTGCCATTCCACGCGCGAAAAATTCATGCGCCACTGCTCGCCGATCGCTGGCGTGTCCCCATTGCGAATATTTTCCGGTCCGTCATTTGTCACCGTGCTTGGTGGGCGCAAAGAACTGAACGGAATTTGAATTTCGATCCGCCAACCAGTGTCGGTGTCCGTGGAATTGTTCGCGCTGCCCAACTTGGTGATCGCGCCTTTGATTCCATCGCAATTCCATTCGTGATGCGCGGTTCCACCAAGGCGATATTCGCGGTCAAGATATAAATCAAAGATGGTGCCGATCACGTTGAATTCAAGTTCGTAGTACGACTCCTTGTTGCCATCGGGATCGATGAAGACCTCGAAGTCGTGCTCGTGAAAAACCACCATGTCATGCTTGTCATATGTACCCCAAAGATCGGGCTCCTCTAGATCGGCGGCGATATAGAGATTGTCGTTGTCCCACAACATTTTCATCCTTGTCGTGTAACGCGGCGTGGGTTTGTCCCCGCCTTCAATATCCACAAAGGGCTCGCTCCACGGCGCGGTGTTCCAAGACTGCTCATCCAACATTCCATCCAACTTTGGCGGCGATTCCGTTCGCTTGCATGGATAGCGACGCACCGTGCCTGGAACAATTTCACGCGGCCACGGCGCATACGCGCTGTCTTGACATGAAATCAGCGCGCATGCGATCGCAAGACAAACACCGTTGGCCAATCTCACTTGCGCTTGGCCTTGGAAGACTTCGCACGATTGGGATCCAAGATTGCGGCGCGCGCGGCGGCGAGCCTTGCAACAGGAACGCGAAACGGCGAGCAACTGACATACGCCAAGCCGGCATCATGGAAGAACGCGATGCTTGAAGGATCGCCACCATGCTCGCCGCAAATTCCCAACTTAATGTCGGGACGCGCTTGCTGGCCCAATTGCACCGCGGTGCGGACAAGTTGTCCCACGCCCGCGACATCGATCGAAGCGAATGGATT
>CANKBX010000063.1 GCA_947480055.1 Planctomycetaceae bacterium | reverse complement strand
CGTCCGTAAGAAATATTGTCGGCGATGGTTCCATCGAAAAGAAAAACATCTTGCTCAACAATGCCAAGCAGGCTGCGCCAATCATGCAGGCGGTAATCGCGCAAGTCCGTGCCGTCGATCAAGATGCGGCCCGCGGTTGGATCAAAGAAGCGCGCGATGAGATTGCACAGCGTGGTCTTGCCCGCGCCGCTTGCGCCAACAAACGCCACCGTTTCGCCAGGTAGAACATCAAACGTGACGCCGTTGATCACAGGAGTCTTTGATTTGGGGTAACTAAATTGCACATCCTCAAGGCGAATCGCGCCGATCATGCGAGCGCGGTCAAGCCGCAGAGCGTTGGGTCGATCGGGCAACTCCGTAGTTTCGTTCAGCACATCAAGCGTGCGGTCGTAGCCCGCGAGATTGGTTTGAAAATTAGTCGCGCTGCTGGCAAGCGCCTCAAGCGGACCAAGCAACATGGCTAAATAAGTGAGAAACAAAACCAAATCGCCCGGTGTGAGCGTGCCATCAATCACTTGACGACCACCAAACCACAAGAGCAACGCGCTGGCGGTTGGAATAAGCAGAGCCCACGCCAATTCAATTCCGCGGCTCCACCACCAAGTTAAAATTTCTTGACGAGCCATGAGATGGCTACCACGCAAAAATCTCGACGACTCGCTTTGCTCACGCGCGAAGGCGCGCACCACGCGCATTCCACCAAAGGCCTCCGTGGCGTGCGAGTCGACATCGGTGCGTTGCTGACGAATGTCGCGGTACAGCGGACGAATGCGGCCAATCCAAGTCCAATGACTCAGCCATACAACTGGAAGCAGCATGGTTGCGCCAAGGAGCAATCGATAATCGGTGATGGCAAGGATGGTGAGTATGCCAAGCAGTTGCACAATGGCGCGGAACGGGTTGTACAACATGTTGAACACAAGTTCGGCAACTCCGCCGGCGTCCTCGCGCAACAAACTTGCCACGCCACCCGATTTCATTTGCCACACACGGTGCAGTGGCAAATGAACGGCGTGCTCAAATGTTTTGCGGCGAATGTGCGCCTGTAATCGCTTGGTAATGCGCGTGGCTTGCCAACGCCCCGCGATACTGAATGTGGTTCCAATCAAACTCACCACCAAAATGCTGGCGGCGATCCAACCCAACAATGTGGTGCGATCGCTGGTGATGTTGGCGGGAAGAATTCGATCGACCCATTGTGGAAGTGGCGAACCAATAAATACATTGTCGATGGCGAGCTTGGTGGCCGCGGGCGGAATAAGCGTAAGTGCGGCGCCAAGCGCGACGGTGCACAGCGTGAACAACATGGGCGCGCGGTGCGGACGCAATTCGCCTAGAAAAGATTTGAACAGTTGTCCAAAGGTTCGGTTGCGCCGCAGACTGCGCTCGGATCCATGCCATGAAATAGCCATGGGCTCCAACTTGGCTTTCTTCTTGCGCTCACGAAGCGCGGCGAGATATTCACGGTACAAACGGCGACTGCCGCGGCGTAGAGACATGAATTGATAGTAGCCCAAGTAAGCGTGGCATTCGTACACTGCGCGGATGAATAATTTGCGACTCCCCTTGATTGCGTGCGCCGTGTTCGCGTATCTCTGTGCTGCAACCGCGCCACCAGTCGTTTCAGCTCCCACAACAACCGCGACCCAGACCGCGCCCGTGCAAAAAGACGGCGCCAAGAGCAAGCCTGCTTCAACATCGGCTTCCACCAAATCGAAGAAGCCCAAGCGCGAAGCGGGCTTGATCTTTGGAATCGCAAAGCCGCCAGCTAAAGCTCCAGGCACAATTCGTCTGGGCGCGTACAACATTGAAAATTTCTTTGACGGTGTTGATGATCCAAATTTGTCCGGCGAATACGACGACATAAATATGAAAACCAGCGAGGACCGTTGTAAATCCTTGGCCAAAGTCATCCACGATTTGGACGCCGATGTGCTTGGTCTTGAAGAAGTTGAAGGCGAAGACGCCCTGCGTTGGTTTCGCGACACATATCTGAAGGACATGGGTTACGAATATTTGGCCAGCAAAGAAGTGGGCTATTACCGCGGCGTGGAGCAATCCCTGCTGAGTCGATTTCCAATCAAGGATGTTCAAGTGTGGACCAACGAAGATTTGGCGCCCATGGAAAAATATATTCCCAAGGATGCCGACAAGCGCAAGAAGGATGGTTGGGGCGACGACCCGAAGGTGAAGGAGCCGTTGAAATTTCAACGCAGTCCATTGAAGGTCACGATTCAATTGCCCGACGACACCACGCTGATCGTGTATGTGCTGCACCACAAAGCTGGCGGAAAAGCGACGGTGCATCATCGCGAGTTGGAGTCACTGCGCATCAATGAGATGCTCAAGGAGGATCTGGCCAAGAACGCCGACGCTCTGGTGGCAGTGGTGGGGGATTTCAACGCCACTCCCATGGAAAAAGCGGCAAAGTTGTATCGCGACAAGGCGTTCGCCGGACTTGTAAGCGCCTACGAGTTTCGTCCCGAGGCTGGACAAGCCAAGGAAAAGAAATCCGCCGCGCAAGATGACGCCGACTCCGACGCTGGCTCTGACGAATCCGCTGACGCGAGCG
This sequence comes from Planctomycetaceae bacterium, assembly GCA_947480055.1. GTDB lineage: Bacteria > Planctomycetota > Phycisphaerae > Phycisphaerales > SM1A02 > SYAC01. The sequence goes on along the minus strand of CANKBX010000063.1, from coordinate 10,707 downwards.
TGACAAATTCACAAGAAAAATCCACCGACTCCGCAGTGGATAAAAAAGCCGCCAAGAATCTTTATCTCACGCACATCACCAATCGAACCATTGACTACATATTGCTTTCGCCAGCGCTGGTGAAAATTGCGGTTCCAAAATCATTCTTTGTCTTTGGAACGCTCATGCCAGGCTCTGATTACGACTTTAAAAAAGATGAGCCACCTTCGGGCTACGCCAGCGATCACTGTCCGATCGCGCTGGATTTGAAAGTGGTCGCCAGCAATGTCGCCAAGCCAAAGACAGATGCGCCGCCTGCCGCCAAAGAAGTTGCGAAGTGATTGCATTTCAAGTGCAACCATCTCAAGAATCTAAAAATGCCGCCTTGTTTCGCCAACTCGATTGAATGGAAAGAACGCGCTGGCGCCCACTTGATGTGACACAAATCAAAGCGAATCAAATCCGCCAAGCGTTGCGTCGCCTTACGGCATCATTGTGCTAAGTGAATCGCCGCGCAACTCAAGCAAGCGGATCGCCTCCACCACATCTTTGTCGCCGCGGCCTGACACGTTGATCACCACGATCTCATTGGCGGGGCGAGCACGCGCGTATTCAATAGCCGAGTGCACGGCGTGGGCGGTTTCAAGCGCGGGAATAATTCCTTCCTCTTGAGAGAGAATGCGAAACGCATCAAGCGCTTGATTGTCCGTGGCGCTGACATATTGAACGCGCCCCGAATCTTTCCACCAACTGTGTTCGGGACCAACCCCGGGGTAATCAAGGCCCGCGCTACATGAATGCACATCGGCGGTTTGGCCAGCGGCGTCTTGCAACACATACGAAAGCGATCCATGCAGAACGCCCGGAGTTCCATGCGCAAGTGGCGCGGCGTGATCGCCGGCTTTGGCGCCGCGACCGCCGGCTTCAACGCCAATTAAACGCACGGACGCGTCCTGCACAAATGGATAAAAAATTCCCGCGGCGTTGCTGCCGCCACCCACGCACGCGATCACCGCGTCTGGAAGCCGACCCGTGGCGGTCAAACATTGCGCGCGGCACTCGCGGCCCATCACGCTTTGAAAGTCGCGCACCATCATTGGAAATGGGTGCGGACCAACCACGCTACCAATGATGTAATGCGTGTCGCCAACGCTACCCATCCAATCGCGCATGGCTTCGTTGGTGGCGTCTTTCAATGTGCGGCTACCAGTTTCCACCGAATGCACGGTGGCGCCAAGCAGACGCATGCGAAAAACATTCAGGCCTTGGCGGCGAATATCCTCCGCGCCCATATACACTTCGCACTTCAAACCAAGACGCGCGCACGCCGTTGCCGTGGCCACGCCATGTTGACCCGCGCCTGTTTCCGCGATGATGCGCGTGCGGCCCATGCGAAGCGCCAAGAGCGCCTGACCCATTGTGTTGTTGATCTTGTGCGCGCCGGTGTGGGCCAAGTCCTCGCGCTTCAACCATAGTTGCGCGCCACCCGCGCGCTTGGTGAGTTGCGGCGCCAACGCGAAGGGAGTTTCACGGCCCACAAAGTCGCGCAACAATTCATCCAGTTGCGCGGTGAAAGCCGGATCGGCGCGCGCCCGCGCGTAGGCCAATTCCAATTGCTCAAGCGCGGGCACCAATGTCTCCGGCACATAGCGGCCGCCATAGGGACCAAAGCGACCAAGCGTGTTTGGAACAGTTGAAAGCGCGCGTGTCATATTGTGATTCTAGCTCGCTCGCATCAGTGCAGGGTTGGTGATTGTGGGGCCAGCGCATCCGGCGATTTATTTCGCCGCATTTTTCTACTTAAGGTGGCGATTGGTCCATACACCGTGTACGTGGTGAAGCAAATCGCCAGCGCCACCTGCAGCCACCAGATGGCCATGATGATTGGTATGACAATTTGCACCAGCACGGAGAATGGTTTTCGCCCGCGCAGGCCGCGGTTGATGACATGCGGATAGCGGATGGTGCTCACCATGGCCAGCGCGCACAGCAGGGTGATGGCGGGAATAAGCAAACTGGAAGTGGCCTCGATGCGCGGTGGCAACACGCCGCCATATCGCTTGACCAACAAATGTTGATGCAGCAAAATTAAACTAGCCACGCAACCCGCCGCGCCAGGCGAGGGCAGGCCGCGAAACCACATGTGCGCCGTCACATCGTCATCAACTGTTTCAGAATTAAAGCGCGCCAAGCGAAGCGCCGTGCAACAGATGTACACCGCGGCGATGGTCCAAGTGGCCTTGGCGTAAAAGTTGTCGGCGTCGGGGCCAAGAATATTTGTTCCATGCTCCGCCCCGTAGTAATGACTGACCAATCGCAACATCATGAAGGCGGGGGCCACGCCAAAGGTCACCATGTCGCACAGCGAATCCAGTTGCGCGCCCAGATCGCTGGTGCTGCGGGTTAATCTGGCCACGCCGCCATCAAGCGCGTCAAAGAACATGCCAAAGAAAATCAACGTGCCCGCGACGGTGAGCGTGCTCCAACCAAAAAATTCGCTAGCCTCCACTGGCTTGGCGGCGTAATGAATCGCCGCGAAGCCGCACAGCAAATTTCCCAGCGTTAACAGCGTGGGCAACACCTTGATGCCGCGCGCGACCCGTGTGTCGCGCAATCGTCGCCGCGTTTTTTTTCTTTTGATTTTTGGTTGCGTTTCAAGCATTGGAATTTTTCGGTCGCTCATTCAATTGCTGCCCACGGCGGCAGCGGGAATTCGAATGGGTTGAATTGAACTTGAAATGTGGGGCACGAATGCCAAAAGAGTAACGCCTTTCATGGAAGTTTCCTTGCCTTGCAAGTCCGCTGATTCCCCCAGCAGAAATCGACCCGCGGTTGGTGGCAAGCCAGCCTCGGAGCCTGGACCGCGTCCACTTTTAAATGGACCTTGGTTTGCGGGCAACACAATCAGCACTTCATCTGGTTGCAAGCATGTCTCAATAGCAGTATTGATGATTGGCATTCCCCGTGGCCGATCGGCTCGACCAAACATGCCTTCTTGCGCCACGGATGTGGCCACAAGCGAGGTGACAATTTCAAGTTGGAAACATCCACCGGATTCCGTGGGAGTGGTCCAGCCACGGGCGATCATTTCCAAAATTTCCGAGGCAATAATCCGCGTGGCGCCGTTGACGGCAAGCGCTTGTCCTTGGGGAATTTGTCGCTGGAATACCTCGCGCCAATTGAGCAACGTTCCCAATGCTGTGTGGATGTCAATCGGGCTCGGTCCAAGTTTCTCCCGAATCAAAGGCAAATCTTTTTGATCGACAATCGCGGTGAAAAATCCCTCTTGTAGCAATGACTCAGTCGCAAGGGGATTCATCACCGGACGTTTTTGAAATCCAATCAGAATGCCCTCCAATTTCGATGTGTCTTGCGTTGTTGTCCAGCGCACAATTTCCAATCCATCGGAGTCTTGGCGCGATGAAGTGATGTCGCTTGATGAACGACGCTGAGCGCTGGAGCATTCTTGCAAGCCAATTCCAAACAGCGCAAGCACAAGCGCCGCAATCCGTGGAGCGCGCCGCGGAAGTGGCGTCATGGAGATGTTGGGCTGGCTTCAGGGAAATGATTGATTCGATCAATCATGCGCCGCAGCAAGCCGAAGGCGCGCTTTGAATAATGAAATTGCAGGCGCGGCAAATCAGGATGCTCATTTTCGCTTTCAAGCGCGCCAGTTTGAGTGATGTGGCCGCTCTTGATCAACGGTCGGAACTCCGTGTCCAGTTGCGCAACTTGCTCCGGCAAAAGCGGGCGCTTCAGGCGGATCACAAGATGGTCGCCAACATATCGGCTGCTGTGATAGCGGTGATAAAATCGCAAGATGCGCGCGACGGCGTCGTCGGGACTGGATGCGAATTCGTATAGGCCAGGATCCTCCGCGCTGATCCATCCTTGCGCCAAAAGATTTTCCACCACGCCATATTCCCATTGGCGCCAATATCCACGTGGCTTGCCATTGGTGTCCGCGCCTTCCACAAGAACAATCGGAACGATGGGACTCTTGCCAGTTTGAATCAGCGTGAGCACCTCAAAAATTTCATCCATGGTTCCAAAGCCGCCAGGAAAAACAGCGACGGCATCCGAATGGCTCACGAACATCAGCTTGCGCGTGAAAAAGTATTTGAAAGAGATCAGCTTGTCGTCGCCCGCGATGATGTCGTTGGCGTTGGTTTCAAATGGAAGGCGAATGGACAATCCGAAACTGGATTCGCGGCTTGGTCCCTCGTGGCCGGCCTTCATAATTCCATCTCCCGCGCCGGTGATCGCCATCCAATGTTCGGCCGCCATGGATTGTCCGAATGAACGCGCCGCGATGTAGTCGGGGTGGTCCTCGGGAGTGCGCGCGCTGCCAAATATGCTCACTTTTTGCACCCCGCGAAAGCGATTGAACACGCGGTAGGAGCGGCGGATTTCCTTCACCGCATTTTCGATCAATTTGATTTGCGAAACATCGCAACCATCGGACAGCAATTTCAGACCGGTTCCCAGAAGTTCCTCCACATGGCGACGACGGCGCGCGCTTGCTTCACCGGCGTGGTCATGGTGGCTTGCTGAAGCCTCCGCCACAAGCGCCGCGATACGGGTGCGAATTCCAATGTCGAGTTCAGAAGATTCACTCATGGTGTTGCTGTCTTTGTTGATGAAGGTGTGAAGTTGCCACTCTGCTCCAGAGATGGATTGTTGCCCAAAACGGGAATAGGGGTTGCGGAGATTTGAGGATCGGATAGGGATCCACCCACATCGACGGCCAGTAGTAAATCAGTGGCGGCGCCAAACACATCGCTTGCAACGGGAATAATTCCGCGGTTTTTAAATCTCATGCTGATCTTCCATGTTTCCAAGTCAATTGACCCGGATCCGAGGAGTTGCAGTGTAGGGCAAGTGAGGTCAAATTTCTCAAAGCGGATCTTTTGATCGCGAATATAAAAATCGATTTTGGCTTGGTCCAATGTTTGGGAAAGTGGCGGCATGAATTGCGTCACTTGAAGAAGACGCAACGCAAGCGGAAGATCACCCAATTTCGCGTTGAAGCCATGGATTTTTCCGCGTCCCTCGCGCGGGCGATCGCCGGATATTTCACCACCAAGTGTGAGCATGCCATTGAACACGCCGTCACTGGTTTGCTCCGTTGCTTTGGCGGTTCCGCCCGCGATGGCTTGCGCAAGATCGCTTCCAACCACCCCAAGATTCACTGTCCATGGGCGCGTTCCTTGGCCTTGAACCAACGCATCAAGCCAAATACGGCCGCCATACAAATCACCCTCTAATTTTGGAATTGTGAAATTGTCCGTCGTGGAATTGGTGATGAGCGAACCCTGAATATTCGAGACCAATCGATTCTGAATTAACAGGTTTCCCTGTTCGACTTCGATCCTCATTCCATCAATTGGCCCGCCGCTATCGCTGTTGAGTTTCAAGAATGCATTGATGCCTAAAAGTTGAGGGCCAATATTCAACTGCGCATCGGTGAGCAACAGGTCCGCGCAAAAATCCGCGCCGGAGTGTCGCGGGGGCATGGAGAATCTTCCATTGGTGATTTCGAATGCACCCTCGCTTTGAAACTTATTTTTTTCAAGGCGTTCTTGCAATCGAATCGGCAATACCTTGAAGAACACCGGGTCGGCGAATAGGAACTTGGCCTCAAGTTTGATCACGTCGGCGGCGTTCTTATTGGTTGCGCCAAAATTCACGGAGCCATTGGCGCTCATGGTGCCTATGCGCGCGTTCATGTCGTTGAATTCAAGTTGCAGATCGTGCACTTGAATTGAATCATCGATTAATTCCAAGTAGCCGCAAGGAATTTCAATCATGGCGAGATCGGGATCCATGTTGAATTTCACATGAGTGGGGTCCACCATGATTCGTCGACGTCCAAGTTGCCCATGTTTCTCCAGCAAATGAACATCGGCGTTGATGGTGCCCGTTGGATTGCAATCGCCCCAAGTCAACATGGATTCATCGCGTTTGTCGGCGGGAAGAAAGCCAAAGATCCAGCGATCAATTGGAACGTTTGTGGCGGTGGCTTGAAACCAACGTTCCCGCGAATCAAGCGTTGCGAATCCGCTCGCGTCAACCTCTCCATCGCCAATGTGTCCTGCCATGGAAATGAGCGACGTGGCTTTCTCCGTGACATTCACTTGCGCTTTGACATTCTTCAGATCAAATCCGGTTGGTAAAATTTGATCAGCGTCCGCAACGGCGCCAGTTTCGTTTGGACGCGGAGTAATGGAGCCATTGGCCAAAGAAATATTGAAATCCCATGTGGTGCTTTCATCCGCAAGAGCGCCAATTTTTCCTATTCCATTCAATTGGCCTTGGAGATCAATTTGATTCAGCATGCGCGCGGCGGGTGAAAGATTGGTTCCAGGCCAACCCAACATTCGCGGGGCGTTCTTGGATGTTTCAAATGGAATCGCGGCCAGCAAAAGCGAATTCACCGAGTCATTCTCGAACGTGATGGTGAGATTTGGAAATACTTTTCTATCCTCGCCGTCTCGGGGGATATCGATGAAGCCGCCGAGGGTGACGGCGGCATTTGATTGTGTGGTGAGTTTCCACTTTTCCATTGGAAGACGTACGACCGTGTCCTCCAAAATAATTTTTCCAGAATTCACATGCACTGGATATGGAAACTTTGAGCAAATCACATTCGCATCCCGCAGGGTGACCTCGCCGGTGGTCTTCACATTGGCGCCGCCTTTGATGGCGCGCTGCACTTGCAGATCAACTTTGCACCTTCCTCCAAATTGAAATTCGTTGGGTTTCAATAGGCCCGCGGCAATCAGGTTGGTTTGAGCGGCGTGGTCGTACAGAAGTTCGAATACTTTTTTGGGTCCAAACAAGAACGACTTTTTCAGCGCCTCATCGATGGGCAAATCAGAGGCGGTTATATGCAGATCAACACCGGCATCATCGCCGGGTTCGGTCACAGTTCCGGTGATATTCACGATCGCGCCGCCGCTGCCTGTGCCCTTCAGGGAGACAATTTTCACCGCATCATTGTCCAATTCAATCTGCGCGTTGACATCGCTGAGCAAATAAGGAAACAGAAAATATCCTCCGGAAGCGCCGCGGATGTTCAGCGTTCCCTTTGTGGTGGGGACTTGATCGTGCGCCACTCCAGCGGAGTCCTTCTTGGCGATGGCGCGCGCGATGTGCACGTCAAGATCAACATTCCATGTCTTGGCCAGCAAATTGCCCAGCACTTGCACAGCGGGCTTGGGCAATTCCACTCCGTCAAAGTCTTTTTCATTCTCCTTGGTGAACGCAAAATTGTGAATGAGAATTGTGGCTTCCACGCCACTGCGTTTGAAGGCGTCTTCAAACCAGGCTGGCGTATCGTCGAGCGACGTGGGCTGATCTTCCGAGGGCAACGTGATGTCAAGGCCAATTTCAATTGGCACTGGCAGGCTGCGCGGTTTGGTGCTGTCGAGTTTGCCAATAAAATTTTCAAACTTCAACTTGTTCTGGGTGAATCGAACTGTTCCGCTTTCCACTTGCATTCTTGGGAAACCCGTTTTCAGCCGCGGTGGATCCTTCACGTCGCTGGCGGTTTTAATATTTTCCGGCAGCGGCGGTAATTTTTTGGGTTCATAGCGAACCCACTCAGTTTCATATCCAGGAAATGGAATATTGGCCTGCACATTTTTCAATGTCAAAGTGGCCTCGTTCACGGGGCGATCTGGACGGCCGCTCACCGCGATCAAATCAATCGATCCGGTCAGGTTGATATCTCTCCATGCGGCCTGCAAGGATTTGGGAAGCATGGGCAGCAATGATTTATCAAATGAAAGCCCGGTGATTGTCATGCGGTACTCGAATGTGATTTGATTCCAATTTCCCACAAGCACAAGTTCGCTGGCTTTGCGATTCAATGTTGGATCAGTATTTGGGATCTCAACAAGTTCAAATTCAAAATCGGTGGGCGACTTCAAATTGGGCTTCATGTCTCCTTGGAAGGTGTGTTGACCCTCCAATTTCACGTTGTTGTTGGCATCCACAGTGAATGACGCAATTTGAAGATGGTCCAAACTCGCTTGGCGCAATTCAATGATCGACCCACTGGAGCCGGCGCGAGGCTGGAGCGCCATCAGATTGAATATGCCGTGGGCGTTGGCGCTCTCGGCGATATTGATCGCCGCCGAATCAATATGGATGTCTTGCACAAGAATTTTTCCAAGCAGCAGTTGCAAAGGTTGGAATTGAATCGCGATTCCATCCACTCGGATCAGTTCCGCGGTCTGGCCCGGCCAACTCGGCGCGAGCAGTACCACGGAGTCAACATTGAGATTGCCCCAACCGTCCCAGCGCGCGTTGACGACAGTGGTTTCTGTTCCGCTTTCACGGCGCAACACCGTTTCAATGATGAAGTTCAGGGCCGGCGTGAATCTCAGCAGGCACCAAAGAGAAACTGCCAAAAGAAAGGCCGCGATCGAAATTCCGCGCCGTCTATTCCAAATCATTTGGACATAGGTGAGAAGGCGGTTGATCAGTCGGTTGCGCTCGAACACATTTTTATTCTACGACATTCGCCAATTCCACCACGCCTCGTATCCTCTTGCCAAGCATGCTTGATTCAGCCCCTGGACTATTTGGATTTTCCTCGATCATCATCTTGCTCGCGGTGATTGTTGTGAGTTGCGGTCTGCTTGGGCTTGTGTTGATTTTGTTCCTTAAAAATGCGATGCGGCGGCGATTGTCTGGACGTTCGAACGAGGCTCGGCGCTCCACCAAAGTGGTGGACGCTTGGGTTGAATCAGCCAAGCGAATGGATGGAAGTCCATGAGGCCGCTGGCCATGGTTGTGGGTGGTTCGCGGCGGGTGGGCCGCGGGGTGGCGCTCGAGTTGGCGCGTTCTGGATTTGATTTGATCCTCACGTATCACAACGATTTTTCTGGCGCGCTTGAAACTCAATCCATGGCGAACGCCCATGGCGCAAAAGTTGATCTCCATACGATGGATTTAAATCACCCGGATCTCGCGCTTGCTGGTGTGCGCGGGCTTGGGTTGGAAAAACTTGACGCGTTGATCGTGTCCGCGGCCGCGTGGGAAAAAGATTCCACGGCGGGTGGGGCTGTTGATCAAACACAACAACTCATGCGCATCAACGCGAGCACGCCAATTGAGTTGTCGCGGGCTCTGGCTCCCGCGTTGCGTGAATCTTCGCTGCAAGGCGGAGCTTGCGTGATTGCATTTGGCGACATTCATGTTGACTTTCGGCCTTTGAAAGATTTCAAGAATTATTTGGCGAGCAAGCGCGCCTTGCAAATTGGGTTTCAAGCGCTGGCTCTTGAACTGGCCCCCAAGATCCGCGTGAATGTGATCGTGGCTGGCGTAATCGCTTGGCCCGAATCCATGCCACAAGTCGAACGGGACGCGTATGTGGCGCGCGTTCCTTTGCGGCGAGTGGGCACGCCGCACGACGCGGCCGCGTTGGTTCGATTCCTAACACTTGAGGCTCCGTTCATAACAGGGGCCGCCATCACTCTTGATGGCGGAAGATCGCTTGGTCACGATGTTGGTTGAATTGATTTCAAGCGCAACCTATTCAAACGAAAAGTTCAAAGAGTAAAAAATAGCGTGAGCGATCGATCGCATTGCTGCGCGCGGTGAAATATTTTTCTACGGATGTCGCGGTTGGCGCGCCAGAATTTCTTCACGCACCAATTCAAAATACGCCTGTGGCGGGTTTGCTTGCCGCGCTTTTTCCAGAAATATCAAAGCAGTTTCATCTTGTCCCGCGCGCGACCAACTTCGCGCGGCTTCCAGCAGTGGTTGCGGTTGCATCAAGGTCATCGCCGCCAATTGCTCCCAAACTTCGGCGCTTTGGGCGTGCTTGCCAGCGTCCGTGAGGCAGTTGGCGCACAGTTCACAGGTCGCGCGATCAGCGCTGCCAATTGAAACCGCGCCAAGCAACATTTCAGCCGCCTCGCTAGGTTGACCAACGCTTCGAAGCAACGCCGCGGCGCGAAAGCGAATCGTTGAATCATGATCCGAAAGTCCGCGCGCGCGTTGCATGTGTTGGATCGATGGTTGCGCCTCACCATTTTGGGCCAGTGCTTCAGCCAATCCCATTTCAATTTCGGGGGAGTCGGGTTGCAATTTCAAAGCCATTTGCAAAAGTTCGATGGCGGTGATTGGTTTGGCGCTTGCATTCCACATCATGGCCTCCATGTACAGATGCTGCGGATTTCCCGGCTCAAGTTGGCGCGCTTTTTGGTGCAAGCGAATCGCCTCCTCTATATTTCCAGCGCCGTAGGCGGCCATGCCCGCGGCCGATTGCAACCCCGGACTTGTGGGCCGTTGCGCCGCTGCCTTTGCGTACGCCAAGGCGGTTTCACTTTTCAATTCACTGGTTGGATTGGCGTTGCACTGGCTTAATAATGCGCGGGCCAACGCCTCGCTTGCCAATGGATCCTGTGGCGCTTGGCTTGCAAGTGCGCGCGCCACCAACGTTGCGTTCTCAAATTGTTTGGCGTCGATCAAGCGATCCATAGCTGCGATGTTTGCCTGCACTTGGCCGGCCGAAATCATTGGGGCGGGCTTGTGATCTTTGCAAGACATGAGAAAACAAACTGAAATTAAAAGCATAGTTACAAGCGCATGTGGGCGGTAGTATTGATTTGCCATGTCGCAAGTCCAAAAAGAAGTGATCGCAAACTCCGCCACTGAAATTGACGCCAGTGGACTTGCGAAATCCTACCGCCCCGGCGAACACGAGAGCGCCAT
>CANKBX010000062.1 GCA_947480055.1 Planctomycetaceae bacterium | reverse complement strand
TGGCAGCGCTGTTGAAATGGATCACGCGCTTGTGAACAGCATGGCTCGGATTTCGCTGAAGCATATTGCGGCGCAGGCCAAGGCCGGCGACGCGGCGAGTACGGCCACAATCGATCGCTGGATTGACCGCCTGGGACGCGCTCTGAGTGGCGTGATCAATGTGCTTGACCCTGATGTGATTGTGCTTGGTGGCGGCGCTAGTTTGGTGGACGGCTTGGTGGCGCGTCTTGCGCCAGCGATTTTGCCGCATATTTTTGCTGATTCCTGGAGCACGCCCATTCGCCTCGCCAAGTTTGGCGACTCAAGTGGAGTGCGCGGCGCGGCGTGGCTTTGCGATACCTTGGCGAGTGAGCACAAGTTTCGCAATGCAAAGGAAAATTAAATGGAAGACCAACAATGAAATCAACGGGCGCCCAAATTGGAATCATAGGTTGCGGATCGATCGGCCATGTGCACGCGCGCCACGCGCTGCACGCGGGTCTTGATATTGCCGCGGTGTGGGACATTAAGCCGGAGGCCGCCGCAAAAATGATTTGCGAGGTTCCAAGCGCGCAGGTCATGCCAAGCGTTGAAGCATTGTTGGCGCAGCGCGATATTGCCGGCGTGATCATTGCAGTGCCCAATGATTTGCATATGCCACTGGCGGTGCAAAGTTTGCAAGCGGGCAAGCATGTGTTGCTTGAAAAACCAATGGCACTTTCCGCAGCGCAGTGCGACGAAATTATTCGCGCCAGTGAAAAAGCCAAGAAGCAAGTGCAAATGGGATTTGTGTGCCGACAACTTCCCGCGGTGGCCACGGCCAAAAAACTTGCGCACGCGGGAACATTTGGTTCGATCTACCACATCAAGGCCAGCACCTATCGCCGCCGAGGTGTTCCAGGTCTTGGTGGTTGGTTCACCAACAAAGCGCGCTCGGGTGGCGGGCCATTGATTGATCTTGGCGTGCACATCATTGACGCCTCGCTGTGGCTGGCGGACTTTCCAAAGGTGCTGCGCGTGAGCGGAGCCATTTATGCAAATTTTGGCTGTCAAATGCATAATTACACGCATGTGTCCATGTGGGCTGGTCCGCCAAAATTTGACGGCGTGTGCGATGTGGAGGATCACGCCACCGCGCTACTACGTTGCGAGGGCGGACTCACGATTGAAGTGAACACCACTTGGGCCATGAATGTGCCGGATGGAATTCTTCCTGACGGAGTGATCTTGATGGGACAGAAAGCGGGTTGCCACATTGGTCTGCAGGCAAAGTCGCTCACCCTTGCCACCGAAAGCCATGGCATGCCCGCGGATTTGGAGCCGCACTTCGCCGCCGAGGAACCACTGAAGCAGGCGTGGAACGCGCAAGCCGCGGCATTCGCATCGCTGTTGCAGCATGGAACAAGTCCAATTGCCACCGCGCATGAAGGGCGTCAAGTTCAATCGGTGATCGACGCTATTTATGAATCAGCCAGGGTGGGGCATGAAGTGGAATTGTGAGCGCCATGAAAAGTCGGCGCACGCCGCGTTTAGTTTTTGGCGCCTGTAGTTGCCTTGTACTTCTCCAGCGTTTCTTTTAATTCGCCAAGCATGTCGGCGTCCATTTCTTTGTCCTTCACGCCAAGATCAACCGCTTGCTGTTGAGTGGCGAGGGCCTTGGCCTTGTCGCCGCGTTCCCAATACACGCGGGCAAGCGTGTCAAGAACGGCTGGCTCCGCGGGCTTTGAAACGGAAACCGCCTTCTGCGCCGCGGCCAGCGAAAAGTCCAAATCGCGGGACTTTTCAGGCATTTCCGTGGCGCTGACCCACGCCAATTGATTCAATTCCATGGCTTCAAGATCCATAGTCAAAAGTTGTTTGCCAACCGCAATCGCCTCTTGCGGTTGCTTGGCTGGTCCAGCCAAAATTTGAAACTTGGTCATCAGCATTTGCGAGTCTTTAGGATCACTCTTGATGGCTTCATCGATCTTGGCAAGCAGCGCTGTGTAGTCGCCGCTCTTTTGTGCTGAGCGCATAAGTTTGGAAAGTGATTTGCTTGCCTCTTCTGATTTGGCCTGAGCTTTGGCCTGAGCCAGCGCTGCTTCTTTTGCCTTTGACAAATCCCAAGTGCCCGCGGCCACCGCGGCCAATGGCTTGTCCATTTCCATTGGGTGTCCGATCCACTGGATCACGCCATCCTTGCCAACAATAAACGCGCACGGAATACCACCTTGCTCGGCGGCCTCCATCCATGACTTGCCCATCACTCGATCGCCGTCATACGCCACGCGGTAGCCCATCGCATCGCCCTTGCCCGTGACGAATGCATTTAATTTATCGAGTTGCTTGTCCTTGGGACCATTTTCGCTGGAGGCCACGCTGATGAATTGCACCGCTGGAAATTCTTTTTGCATGGAGCTGAGATGTGGAATACCCGCGATGCAAGGGCCGCACCATGTCGCCCAAAATTCAACCACGTATGCGGTGCCGGCCTGCAATTCTTTCACGGGTTCGCCCTTCACCCACGCATTCGCGGTAAATGGCGCAAGAGGCGGCGCCTTTGAGCCAACAGTTAAAGTTGCGGGAGCGGCTAGAACGAGGGCGATGAGAGTGGTAATCATAAGTATCTCCTTAAGAAGTGATGCTATCTCAGAAACGGCGCGGCGGTGCGAATGTATTCAAGCGTTTCACACGCGTGTATGAATTTATTTTTGGCGCACGCCCTTCAAACAATTCACGGCGCTCGCATTATGCTTGCGGCATGACATGCCAGATGCTGGATGGAAAATTGCTGGGTCAAAAAGTGCGCGCCGATGTGAAGGATCGCGTGTCGGCATCGAATACAGTCGCGCGGCTGGACGCAATTTTGGTTGGCAGTGACGACGCGGCCGAGGTGTACGCGCAAAGCCAGGCTCGAACCTGCGATGAAGCCGGCATTCACTATGTGTTGCATCGCTTGCCCGCGGAAAGTTCCTACGACAATATCGCTGGCCGTGTGTTGTTGCTTAACACGGAGAAGCAAGTTCGCGCGATCATGTTGCACTTGCCGTTGCCCGTGGGTGTGGATGTTGAGCGCGTGCAAAGTTTGATCGCGCCAGAAAAAGATGTGGAGGGCGTGAATCCCGCCAATATTGGAAACGTGGTGTATGGTCGGCGCAGTTTGGTGCCGTGCACGGCGCGCGCGGTGCTTGAACTGATTGAAAGCACAAAATTAAATTTGCAGGGCGCGCGCGTGGTGGTGGTGGGCGCCAGCAATATTGTTGGCAAGCCCGTTGCGGTGTTGTTGATGCGCTCCAATGCCACGGTGATCAGCTCAAATAAATTCACTTTGGAACTTTCGCAACTGACGCGGTGCGCCGATGTGGTTGTGGCCGCGGCGGGAGTGGTTGGATTGGTCAAGGGTGACTGGATCAAGCCCGGCGCCGTGGTGATTGACGTTGGAATTCACCGAGTGACTTCGCCTGAAGGAAAAACTACCACCTTGGGCGATGTTGATTTTGAAAGCGTGAGCAAAGTCGCGGGATTTCTCACGCCGGTTCCAGGTGGTGTTGGACCAATGACCGTTGCCATGTTGCTTCGCAATGTGGCTGACGCCTGCTTGAAAATCTAAGCGCGCAGCGGCGCCCCGCTTGTGGTTTTTATTCCGCGCGCTTGACTGGCAAACATAGCGGCGGGTTCATTCAAACTTAAATTGAAACGCGCTTAGTCGCACAGCATGGCCGCGGCTTGTTGGTAGCGCTGGATAGTTTTTGCGATCACATCCACCGGCAACACGGGCCCCGGAGGACAGCGATTCCAAAGACCAGCGGCTTCTTGGGCCAGCAACCAATTGCGCACGAATTGCTTGTCCAAACTTTCGGGCTCGCGTGTTCCATCCATCGTTGACGCGATCCAGTAGCGGCTCGAATCGGGCGTGAGCACTTCGTCGGCCAAAATAAGTTCATCCGTGGGGTCGCAGTTCTGGTCAAGGGCGAAGCCAAATTCAAATTTGGTGTCCGCCAGAATTAAGCCACGAAGCGCGCAGAATTCGCTGGCGGATTTGTAGATCGCCAGGCTTGCCGCGCGAAGTTTTTCCATGACCGATTCTCCAACCACCGCGGCCGCTTGTTCAAAGGATAGATTTTCGTCGTGGCCCGAATCGGCCTTGCTGGCTGGAGTGAAAATTGGCTCTGGAAGTTGGCTCCACTGTTTCAAACCCGCGGGCAACGCGACGCCGCATACTTGTCCAAATTTTTTATATTCCACAAATCCGCTGCCCGCGAGCCAGCCACGCACCACGCACTCAATGGGAACAATCTTCACGCGCTGGCAAATCATGCAGCGCCCGCGCAGCATGTCCCGCTCCGCCTGTGTGAGGCCTGGAATAATCGCAGGATCAGTGGAGATCACATGATCGCGAATAATGTTCCATTGGCGTATGCGTTCAAACCATTGCATGCTGATTTGCGTGAGCAACTTTCCCTTGTGGGCGATCACGCTTGGAAGAACCACATCAAATGCGCTGATGCGATCGGTGGCGATCACGATGATTCGAGGGCTTTCGCCGGCGACAGCGGGAAGTTCATAGACGTCGCGCACCTTGCCAACACGTTTGCCAGCAAGAGAGAGATGCGTGCTCGACACGCTTTGTATGGCGCGGTTGTGGGTCTCCATGGAGTTGCCTTGATTTTCACAAGCGGACGATTCCGTTTCCATGGGCAGATGGTATAGCCGAGAAAAAATATCAACGTGAACAACATAAAAAGCTCCAGAATCGCAGGGATGAGCGGGTTTCTGGTTACACTTTCTGTGCAAATGCTTCGATTTGATGTCCATCATGAATTCAATAGCGCCAGTGATCAGCGTCTTTACGGCGCGCATTTGCTTGGGCGCGATGATTTGCCAGTGGCGGGCGAACTGAAATGGAAAAGTGGCGCCATTCGTTGCGAGCCCGCGGAGCCAACAGCGACCGCGTTGTGTGTGGAAGTGGATGCGGGCGGAATGGGTCGGCTGATGTTGCAAACATGTTTGCTGAAACAACGCGACGAACCGTATCTGCTCTTTCTAGAGTTGGCGCGGCATCGCATCAAGCAATACATCGTCAAGAGTGAGGAGTGGCAACTCTTTGATCCAACTCTCTCGGGTGAAAGTTTGAAGCGCTGGGAGCACGCGCGGACACTTTTTGTGCGCGCCATGAACGAGGTCGACTTCTCCAAGGCCGAGACGTTCGCCAAGGATTCTTTAATCGCCGGCTTGGACGCCAATGAGCAATTGGCGCTGTTGCACGCCGAGTTGTTGGTGAAGCGACGCTTTGGCCACAAGCCCTCAACCAGCACCGTGATTGGCGTGCGCGTGGACCCGCGAAGCGACATCAAAGTATGCGGCGATACCGCCAAGATTCTTGACGTATTGATGCTTCCAACACCATGGAAATTAATCGAGCCCTCACAGGGCGAGTTTCGATTTCAGGAGATGGATCGATGGATGGCTTTCGCGGCTCAAACCAAGCGTCCAATTGTGGCGGGGCCGCTGCTGCGATTTGACAAGCGCACGTTGCCTCCGTGGATGGAGCCGGCCAAAAAAGATTTTTCAATGTGCGTTGACCGCTCCTACTCGTTCATGGAAAAAGTGGTGCATCGCTACCGCGACGTGGTCACCATGTGGAATTTGGGAAGTGGTTTGCACGCCAATGAGCACTTTGAATTCACCGATGAGCAAATGATGGATTTGACTCGGCGCGCGAGCGTGTTGACGCGCCAAAGCCGCCATGGAGCGCGCACGCTCATTGAGTTGACGGAATTATTTTGCGATCATATCTCGAGCCGTCCCGGCGCGCTCACTCCTTGGCAATATCTTGAGCGACTTTCGCAAGAGGGAATTCATTTCGACGCGGTGGGCGTTCAAATGTGTTTTGGTGGCGCGGTCGAAGGCACGGCGATGCGCGATTTAATGCAAGTTTCCGCCGTTCTTGATCGCTTTCTCGCCTTTGATTGCAAGGTGATGGTCAGCGCGTTTGGTGTTCCAAGCCGTCAAGTTGATCCAAAGTGTGGATGGTGGCGCGAGCCATGGAGCGAGCAATTGCAAGCCGTGTGGACCAGCCGCTTTGTCACCATCGCCTTGTCCAAGCCATTCATCGAAACCGTGATATGGGAGCGATTGATCGACGAGGGAGAGGACGCAAGCGGGCTGTTGTTTGAAAATGGAAAGGCAAAGAGCGTGTTCGCCAAGTTGCTCGCCATTCGCAAGCGATTGCGCAAGCCGCTGGCCAATCCAAAACAAAAAAGCGCCGCGGCCAATGAAACTGAAAATGATGAGACGCGCACTGGGGCGCCATCGGTGGAATGAAACAAAGTCGCGCGCCAACCCAGGGACTTGCGTTGCTGTCGCTTTGCGCGCTTGCCACGTTGATCGCGTCGCGGATCTCACAAACACAAATGCGAACACCCGTGCAGGGAAATCAATATTCAACATTGCCCGCGTGGCGAGTTGATTTGGATCGCGCCGGCCAGGATGAGTTGGCGGCCTTGCCGGGTATTGGGCCAGCGCTGGCGGCGGCCATTGTCACGGATCGTAAAATTCACGGACCATTTCAAACGCTTGCGGGGTTGGATCGGGTGCGTGGAGTTGGCCCAGCGATTTTGTCGCAAATCAAGCCGTTTGTGCTGCAGCCGCCGCAGTGAGCTACTGTATGGACTGAATCGACCGTGTCGCGATCGATCTTGTTATGAAGTGGCGCGAAGAAATTTCCACATCCCCAGCGCTGACCGCGCTTGAGGAGAAGGTACGCACTGGGGGCGTTGCCAGTGTGCGTGGCGCGACTGGATCAAGCACTTCCATCATCACACAGGCGTTGGCGGCGAAAGTGAATCGCGTGACGCTGTTGGCCACCGCGCATGTGGACGAGGCCGACGAGGTGATCGCCGAGTGGCAGGATCTTGGTCTTCATGCGTTGCGCTTGCCCGCGCTTGAGGCTTCGGCGGGAGAAAGTATTTTGGCGGCGGAGTCTTTTCTTGAGCGGCTGAAAGTTGCCGACGCGTTGGAGGATGGCAAAGTGGCGTTGATCGTGGCGCCCATCGCCGCGCTGATGCAGCGCCTGCCAAACGCCGCGAAGCGAAAGTTGTTGTACCGCACTTTGCGCGTTGGTGAACGTGTGGCGCCGGCGCAACTTGCCGCGTGGTTGACCGAGCGCGGGTATCAACGAATGGAAGCCGTGGAAAATCCCGGGGAGTATTCAGCGCGCGGCGGCGTGTTCGACTTGTATCCGGCGGCGGCGGCAAGCGCGGTGCGCTTGGATTTTTTTGGCGACGACATTGAACGCATGCATGAGATGGACGCCACCACGCAGGCCAACGATCGGCGCGTGGAAAGCGTGGACGTGCTTTGCGCCGACGAAAAACAATTGGAGCCCAGCGATGAGGACGCGGCTTTCGCGGATTTGCTGCCGCGCGACGCGTTGTTTGTGTTCGCTGAACTGGGCGAAGTCATGGAGCAATCCCGCGGATATTGGGAGCGCATTGATGACTCGGTTGGCGTGATTTCGCCAAACGACACGGTGAAGGGGTTGATGGATCGCGTGAGCAACACGCTGGCGTTCAATCAATTTTCGCAGACCAATGAACCGGCGTCGCTGGAGGTTCCAGTGCGTTCACTTGGATTGAGCGAAAGCGACACCGCGAAAGCGTTTGAATCTCTGGTGGATTTTTCGGCCGATGCGGATGTGATTTTATTTTGTTCCACGGATGGCGACGTGACGCGAGCCAAAGAGCTTGCGCAAACACACGCGGTGGGCGCAGGAGCGCGGGTGGTCCGCCAACATCTGCACCGCGGATTTCGTTGGGATCGCCCTGGCAAAAAATCGCTGATGCTTATTCCAGAGCATGAGTTGCTTGGGCGCTTTGGCGTGCGCCGCCGCGGTGGCGCCGTGTCGGCGGGCGCGCGCGCGCGCGACGCGTTCTTGCATTTTGAGAAGGGCGATTATGTCACCCATCGTGATCACGGCGTGGCGCAGTATGTTGGATTGGTCACACGCGCCTCGCTTGATCGAGCAGGTGGCGCGGGGGAGAGTGGCGGCGCCTCTGATGATGGATCGAGCGGCGTGATGCAGAGCGCGGCACATCCCGAGATGGAATATCTCGCGTTGCAATTTGAGGGCGCGACAAAACTGTATGTGCCTGCGTTGCGGGTGGACTTGGTGCAGAAATATGTTGGAGCCGGGGCTTCAAAACCGCCGCTGAGCCAAATTGGTGGAAAGCGTTGGAAAGCCCAAAAAGAACGGGTTTCCGAGGCGGTACGAGATCTCGCAGCGGAGATGTTGCGCGTGCAAGCCGTGCGCGCCGCCACGCACGGGGTCGCGTTCCCCGCGGACACCGCGTGGCAACACGAATTTGAGGAGGCATTTCCATGGGATGAAACCGCGGATCAATTGACGGCCATCGCCGCCACCAAGCGCGACATGGAATCATCCAAGCCAATGGATCGTTTGATTTGCGGCGATGTTGGATTTGGAAAAACAGAGGTGGCCATTCGCGCCGCGTTCAAGTGCGTGGAGTCTGGTCGGCAAGTCGCGGTGTTGGTGCCCACCACGCTCTTGGCGGAGCAACACGAACGGACATTTCGCGATCGATTTCGCGCCTATCCATTTCGCATTGAAAGTTTGAGCCGTTTCAAAAGCGACGCGCAGCAAAAAATAATTCTTGAAGATCTTCAAGCGGGGCGCATTGACCTGATCATTGGCACGCACCGATTGTTGTCCAAGGACATTCGCTTCGCCAATCTTGGTTTGGTGGTGGTGGACGAGGAGCAGCGATTTGGCGTGGAGCACAAGCAGCGGTTGCTTTCATTCCGCGCCACGGCCGATGTGCTTACGTTGAGCGCCACGCCTATTCCGCGCACGTTGCATATGTCGTTGCTCGGTCTGCGCGATATCTCTAGTTTGACCACGCCGCCGGCTGATCGGCGCTCCATTGTGACGGAAGTGCTGGCGCTTTCATCCAAGCGATTGCAGCAGGCGATTCGCCGCGAATTGGCGCGCGAAGGGCAGACGTATTACGTGCACAACCGAATCCGTGGACTTGATCGAGCCGCTGAAAGAATCAAGGCGTTGGTTCCCGAGGCGCGCATAGAAATTGGCCACGGACAAATGCCCGCGGATCAACTTGAGCAAGTGATGCTGCGCTTCATGCGCCATGAATGCGACGTGCTGGTGAGCACGTCGATCATTGAGAGTGGCATTGACAATCCACGTGCCAACACAATGTTCATTGACTTGGCGGATTTACACGGCTTGTCCGATTTGCATCAGTTGCGTGGACGCGTTGGGCGCTCCAACCACCGCGCGTATTGCTATTTATTTTTACCCGAGGGTCGACCGATCACCGACGACGCGCGCCGAAGATTGCGCGCCATCGAGGAGTACAGCATGCTTGGCTCGGGCTTCCGCATCGCCATGCGCGATTTGGAAATCCGCGGCGCCGGAAATTTGCTGGGCGCGCAGCAGAGCGGCCATATCGCGGCGGTGGGTTACGAAATGTATTGCCAGCTTTTGGAGGACGCGGTGGATGGCCTGACCTCGCGCAAGAAAATTCGCTCGGCCGACAATGTGCTTGACATTGGTTTAGCCGGCGCGATTCCGCGCGGATTTATTCCCAGCGAGCGGCGGCGGTTGGAGGCGTATCGACGTGTTTCCAGCGCCGACACGATTGAGGTGTTGTCGCGCACCATCGGCGACATTGAAAGCGCCTACGGGCAACCGCCAGTCACCATGCGAATTCTGATTGATTTGGCTGAATTACGCGTCATTTTAGCCGCGTTGGGCGTGCGATCCTTGGTGAAACGCGATTTAGATTACATCTTCCACACCGCGCAACCAGCGCTTTTGCAGCGAGCCCTGAGCCATGCGCAAGCCACGGTGCGCGTGATTGGCAAGATGGACGCCGAAGGCCTGATCGATGTCTATGTTCGGCCCGCCGCCGCCTTGGAGGATCCAACGCGGATGATGAAATTGTTGCGCACCCAATTGCGCAAATTGATTCCCGCGCCGGTGGTGGGGGCCGCATGAAATGGCGCGTGCTTGTCAGAAAAATTTCACGTGGCAGCCACACAAAATCGCGCGTGATTGAAACTATCGCCGCTGATCAAAATAATTTTCTGGCCCGAGCAGTGGGGCGCGATTATCTGCGTTCAACAAAATGAATTTGCAGATAGCGCGCCACATAATCCAGAATGCTGGAAGCCTCCGGGATTTCCGGATTGCTGGTGATGCCCATGGGCTCAAAGCGCATCCCGCGAAATCGATCGGCGGCGTCGTGGGTGGTCAATCCATGTTGCAGCGCCAAACTAAACGCGCGGCAAAATCCTTGGATCAAACCTGAAAGAGTTGAACCTTCTTTGCTCATCTTGATGAAGATTTCACCAGGTCTTCCATCTTGAAACAGACCGATGGTGAGATAGCCCTCGTGTCCCGCGATGCAGAACTTATGGGTTTGACTTTTGCGGGTTTCAGGAAGAATTTCGCGGCGGTCGGAAAGAAGAGTCATGGATGGATCCTCGAGTTGGGTATCCATCGGTTCAATGAGGGCTTCGACTAGACTTTCTGTTTCAGACATTTTTGGGAGTTGCTCCAAGTGTGGTTTCAGCGTAACTCCACCAGGCTTTCAACGCGACACAATTTGGCCACTCGAGCTGAATTTTTGAAAATCAATGTCCCAAATCACGGGGCAATATTTTTGGACCCGTATTGAAAGGAAAAACTTTGGCGCAAGGGTGCCAACAACAATCCCGCAATGGGGACGGTTCTTTGGTTGCAAACCCAAACAGAAAAAAGCCACAAATCAACGGCAAATCATTGCCAATTGAGAGACTTTAGTCCTTGTCTTTTTTGGACTTCTTTCCCTTGTCGGACTTGCCGGACTTCTCTGGCTTATCCGATTTCTCAGCCTTCTCGGCCTTGGGAGCGGCATCATCATCCGACTTATCGGCTGACTTCTTGCCCTTCTTATCTTTTTTGCCCTTCTTGCCCTTGTCTTTTCCATTGTCCTTGGAATCGTCGTCGCCTTGGGTTTCATCCGTGGCTTCTTCCATTTCCTCAACGTCATCTTCGCTTTGTGCGGCGCGTTCGGCGTCAACGGACTGTTGGAAGAGTTCAAGTGTGCGATCTGGCAGCACTTCGATATTGATTTCTGTACGAAGCTCACGATCAAACACAATGGCGCAGGTGTATGAACCAATGCGGCGAACCGTGTTGGCCAAACGAACCGCTTGCATTTCCACGGGGAATCCATCAAGCACCAATTGATCGAAGATGTCGCGATGGGTGACGGCTCCGTACAAGGCGCCTTGATCATTCACGCTGCGAATAAGTTTGATGGTGACATCCGTGAGTCGCTCGATCAATTTCGCACGGCCTTCTTGACGCTTCTGCATGGCGGCGGCGGCGGTGGCGCGGGCATCCTTAAGCGCCTCGATCTTTTCAGCGGTTGGATATTCGGCAAGTCCGTGGGGCAGCAGGTAATTGCGCGCGTGTCCAGGCTTGACCTTGACCACATCGCCAACTAGGCCCAGATTTTCAACGGAGATATTTAAAAGTAATTCAACATTTCGCTTTGCCATGACGCTGTCCTTCCCCTTTGGGGAGTGAGGGTGGCCGCAACACCCAACTATGTGCCTGCTTTCACGCGAAAGTCAGGCTGCGACGAGCGCCCAAGTATGGCAAAAACCCCCTTGATTTTCAAGGGGGTGAAGAGTTGAACTCTTGATTTTTTGCATCGCCAACGCGGTGGCGCCACTCGGGCAGAATCAATCATTGTGACTGACAAAGCCCGATTGCCAATGCAAAT
This sequence comes from Planctomycetaceae bacterium, assembly GCA_947480055.1. Classification (GTDB taxonomy): domain Bacteria; phylum Planctomycetota; class Phycisphaerae; order Phycisphaerales; family SM1A02; genus SYAC01. The sequence continues at coordinate 1,709 of CANKBX010000062.1, read as the reverse complement.
TCACAGCCATAATCGCTTTTTGCGTGGCCGTGGCTTTGAGCCAAGGGTTGAAACTCACGTTTCAAGCCAAGCTTTTTAGCCAAGCTTTTTAGCCAAACTATTTAGCCAAACTATTTAGCCAAGGTTTTTAGCGGGGTCAGCGCTTTCAACCCAGGCGTAAAACAACTCCACGCATCAAGCGATATTTGCCAAAGACAATGTGCGTCTAGAAAAAACTCAGAACGGAATGTCGGCGTCAGCAACGGTGCTGTGGCTTTCGCTAGGCGCTTGAGTTGAGCCTTTGCTGTAGCCGCCACCGTTTCCGCCGCCACCATTGCCGCCACCAGCTCCAGCCGGCGCACCAATGAACTGGAAGTTTTCCACCACCACGCGCAAACGTGATTGCTTCTTGCCTTCCTTGTCTTCCCATTGGTCAAGCTTGAGACGACCTTCGATAAAAACTGGACGACCTTTGGCAAGATATTGCTTCATGATCTCCGCGGTGCGGCCCCATACTTCGCAATCCACGAAGGTCACTTCTTCGCGCTCCTCACCAGTGGCGGTTTTGAACTTGCGGTTCATCGCCATAGCGAAATTACCCACGGTCTGATTGCCTTGCGGCAAAACCTTGAGCTCGATATCTCGAGTCAGATTACCCATCAACATTACTTTATTAAAATTTGCCATATCGTTACGCCTCCTTGTTGCGTGAATGCATTCTATAACGCCGCCACCCCAACTTTTCATTTTGTGGCGGAAGTTCTTGAAAATAAATGAAGGCGCGTAAAAATAAATCGAGCCACCCAAATGGGTGGCTCGAATAAGCACAAGTATGAAGGCGCACAATGTCATTGCGCCCTTGGTCAATCAATCCAACCCTTGCGGGTGGATTGTGAAACCCAGCCGCGGTTTAGGCGTCTCGGTCCATGTCACGGTCCGCATCGCGTTCCGGCATGCCAGTTTCATCGCCTGGCATGGCTCGCAAACGGCTCTCGTCCATGGTTTTCTGCATGGATTCTGCGTTCTTCAGTTGCTCCTCGGTCAAGTGGTCCGCGCGGATCACCATGCTGCGAAGCAACTTTTCATTCAAGTTGCAATCACGCTCGATGGAGGCCAGGCGGTCGCTTACGGTGCGGAAAAAGGCCAAAATGTAGAGGCCACGCTTGTTGCCCGCGATGTCGTAGGCCAATTTGCGCTCGTCCCATTTGGCGATTGAAAGAATTTCCGCGCCGTTGCGGGTCAAGATTTCCTTGACCAGGTCGGTGGAGCCCTGCAAATCAGAGCTTGCGGATTGTGGAAAAAGAAACATGCCTTCGTAGGGGCGGGTGCGTTCAGCTGTCAGTGTTGCGTCCATATCAGTGTCCTTTCGAAAATGTGGAGTGAATGTGAATCCAAAATTTGAATCCGCTCAAGAACGTACTTGAGCGGAGTAATGTCAAGCCTCACCCGCGGTCGCTCCAGCGCCGCGGCGATTAAAAGTATTCATGGCGTGCTCGAGCCCGCGCTCGGCCCAACATGCCGCGGCCTCAGCCGCCTCGTCAAGTCCCGCTTCCATGCGGGGCTTTTGTTCCAATGTGAAATGTCCAAGCACGTAATTCTCCGTTGGAATTTTTCCCGGCGCATCAATGCCAACTCGCAAACGCGACCAATGATCGCTGCCAAGTCGACGCGTGATGTCGGCGAGTCCATTGTGTCCACCATCGCTGCCTTGGCCACGCAAGCGGATGACT
>CANKBX010000061.1 GCA_947480055.1 Planctomycetaceae bacterium | reverse complement strand
TTGATCGAGCGAATCGTGATGCGTGCGTGATCTCAATTGCTGCCGAGTTGTATCACCGTGCAAATGGGAAGTGGCCTGCGAGTGCTAAGGACTTGGCGCCACTTTGTAATGGCAATGCGCCGCGAGATTCATGGAATGGCAAATCAATCTTGATGGAAACCGATGCGAATGGTTTTCGAATGTGGTCGGTTGGTCGAGATGGCGTGGATGATCGAGGCAATCTTAAAAAGTCCACGCAAGTGGAATATTCCGTGGACTGGGTATGGCTTGCGCCGCGCGGAAACTTGCAACGGTGGGAAGAAAATGAACCCCAATAGAGGACGGTCAGGTTTGCGTCACTCTCGCGCATATCAACGACTGGCACGCCAGCAGTTTGCAGAATTTGCCGTAAATTGTGGCGAAAACCCCATTTCGCCCAACAGGTTAACTCAACGGTTCGCGGTGACTGTCGCGCAGCAGGAATAATCCCAACACCAACGTGATAGCGGTGATGGCCATTGGGTAATACAAGCCCGCGAGTGTGTTGTTGAAAGTTGCCACCGCCCACGTTCCAATGAGCGGCACCAATCCACCGAACACGCCATTACCAATGTGATAGGGCAGTGACATGGATGTGTAGCGGATGCGCGTGGGAAACATTTCAACTAAGAACGCGGCGATGGGTCCATACACCAGCGTTACAAAAAACACTTGCGCAAATATCAATAGCGTTAATGTTGTCGCATCTGGTCCGCCCTCTTGCGTGGCGGCCACAGTCATGGCTTTATAAATAGGTATCCAACTGATAAGCGCTAGAAAACATCCAAGCATCATGAGTGGCTTGCGACCCACGCGGTCGCTGAGCGCGCCAAACACCACGAAGAATGGCGTGGCCATAAGCAGTGCCACGGCCATGATTTTGTTGGCTAGCACAAAGTCAATTTTCAGAACGGTCTGCATGTAATACAGCGCGTAGAACTGTCCCGTGTACCAGACCACGCCTTGGCCCATGGTGGCCGCGAACAGCGCGATCAGCACCAACTTTAAATTTGCGCGGTTGCAAAAACTATCTCGAAGCGGCTGCTTCGAAGCCATTCCAGAGTTTTTTAATTCCACAAACACCGGCGACTCGTGCAATTTTCTGCGCACGAAATACGAGAATGCCACCAACACCAGCGACAGCAGAAATGGAATGCGCCAGCCCCATGTCGTGAAAGTGGTTTCGCCTAATTGCAAACGGCACAACAGAATCACTCCCAGCGACGCGAACAATCCAAGCGTTGCGGTGGTCTGAATAAATGATGTATAGAAACCGCGTCGATGAGTTGGCGCGTGCTCGGCCACATAGGTCGCCGCGCCGCCGTACTCGCCACCAAGAGCAAGGCCTTGCAAAAGCCGCAGTGCCAAAAGCAAAATGGGCGCCAATACTCCAACTTGTTCATAGGTTGGAAGCGCGCCAATAAGCGTGGTGCTAAAACCCATGATCAGCAGCGTGACCAAGAACGCATGTTTGCGACCAACTAAATCACCGATGCGGCCGAACACAATGGCGCCAAATGGTCGCACAACAAATCCTGTGGCGAACGTTGCCAGCGTGAATAGCAACGCTGCGGTGGGGTCGGTCTGCGGAAAGAAATTTTTGGCGATGATTGTTGCCAGACTTCCAAAAATATAAAAGTCGTACCACTCAATCAGCGTGCCCGCGCTGGAGGCGCCAATGACGGTCCAGATATTTTTTGTTGAGTTGGCGAAGAGGCTGACGTTTGTATTTGTGCGGTTTTTGCCCATATTGCCGCTCATTTTATATTCACGCCAACGCCATTCATGCGCCAAAGATAGCGGCATTCACCATTCCTGTTCCAGGTCTCCTTGGCCGCCGCATCAAGCGATCAACTCAATAATCGCCGCAAGATCAGGCGCGGGACTGCGATCGCCAGACAACGGCTTCACGCGCGAGCGCACCAACGCGTGCATGGCTTCAACGCCAGCCCCCGAGCGAAGCGGCCGCTGCGCCTCAAGCGCTTGCGTCATCACATAAAACTCAATCGCGATCACGCTGCGGCATAATTCCACCGAGCGCGCGAGTTGCGTTGCGCTGGTGGGGCCAAACGAGTTGTAGTCCTCTATGCCGCCGCAGGTGGAAACATTTCCAACACTCGCGGGGTGCGCCAAACTTTGCAACTCATTGCAACACGCGGCGGCGGTGTACTGCGTAATCATCAAGCCGCTTTCAAGGCCGGGACTTGTTGCAAGGTGTGGCTTCACGCGGTTCACTTGGTCATGGCCAGACAGCACCCAGAATGTGCGTCGCTCGCTAATGCCCGCAATGTGGCACAGCGCGATCTTGGCTTGATCCATTGCAAGCGCCAGCGGCATGCCGTGAAAATTTCCGCCGCTCACAATTTCGAAAGCGCCGGAATCATCAACAAAAACAAGCGGATTGTCGGTGACGGCGCCAAGCTCGCGCTCCACAACAAGTCGTGCGCTATCCAGTTGATCAAACGCCGCGCCAATCACTTGCGGCGCGCAGCGAAGACCGTATGGATCTTGCACGCGCGGATCATTGTCCTTGTGCGAATCTGGAATGTGCGAGCCCGCAAGAAGTCCGCGCATTGCGGCAGCCACGGTGATTTGTCCAGGCTGATTGCGCGCCAGGTGAATGCGCTCGTCAAGCGGCGAGTGGCTGGCCAAGCACGCGTCCATGCTCATGGCGGCGGCGTTGATGGCGGCGCCACGCAGTGTGTCGATCTCCTCAAATGCAAGCGCGGCGCGCGCGGCCATAAGGTGCGTGCCGTTGAGAAGCGCGAGTCCTTCCTTGGCTTCAAGTTGCAGTGGTTGCAAGTTGGCGGCTTTCAACGCGGCCGCGGCGCTGATTGTTTTGCCCGCAACAATCACATCGCCTTCACCAAGCAGCGACAGCATTGCGTGCGCGAGCGGCGCCAAATCACCGCTGGCGCCAACGCTGCCAATTTCTGGAACAACCGGCGTGATGTCGTGCGCCAGCATATGCAGAATGCGCTCGACCACTTCCACGCGCACGCCGCTGTGGCCGCGGCACAAACTTGCGGCAAGAATGACCAGCATGCCGCGCACAACATCGGTTGGCAGCGGCTTGCCCACGCCAGCCGCGTGCGAGCGAACAATATTGTGTTGCAGTTGGCGCAGTTGATCCGTCGGCACGCGCACATGGGCTAGCGATCCAAAGCCCGTATTAATTCCGTACACGGCGTCGTTGCCGGCTGCGACTTTGTTCACGGCTTCGCGCGCGCGCAAAAGATTCGCGCGGCCAGTTGCGCCAATTGTTGCGACACGGCCATGTCGGGCCACTTGGTGAACCATGCGTATGGTGAGCGGCTCGCCGTTGAGTTGGATCGGTTGCGTTTGTGGCATGCGCAAAAGATAGCGGGTTCTCCCCTAGACTTTTTTGGCCATGTGGGTGTATTCTATTTCCAATGATAAATCACAAATTTACAAGCGTATTGTCAACGCTCGCCTTGGCAAGCATGGCCATCGGTTCTTCAATGATCCGTTCTGAAAATGCCTTGAATGCTCCCATCGCATTTGCACAATCAAGTGCCACTTCAAAGGCGGCTCCCAATCAGGCCTCCAATAAAAAACCAATCGCTGCCCAACCCAAAGTCATTGCCAAGCCAATTACTTTATTTTGGGCTGATATTTTAGAGCAAGAACCAAACCCGCAAGTTGTCACGGATGCGAATTTGCGTAAAAGCATTCAAGCAACGGGATTCCCTTGGCGTGTGAAGGACAAGGCTTCGGGAATTGAAATGTTGCTGGTGCCGCAGGGGAAATTTGAAATGGGAATGAGTCCGGGTGATAGCGAAGCCCTTGCCAACGAAAAGCCCGCTCATTTAGTCACCATCTCCAAGCCATTTTATCTTGGTCGCACGGAAGTGACTCAGGGTCAATGGGTGAAGATCATGAAGGATAATCCAAGTAATTTTAAAGTGCAGAATCCGCGAGAAGCAATGGTGGCGATTTTGATGAAGCAGGGAATGACCAAGGAAGCCGCCCTTTCAATGACGGCTTCTGCTTCGATCAAAATTGACGCGCTGCCAGTGGAAAAAGTTTCTTGGGAGGATTGTCAACTCTTCTGCGCCACTTCAGGACTTGTTCTTCCCACGGAAGCTCAGTGGGAGTACGCGTGTCGAGCGGGCGTGAGCGCGCCTTGCTACGGGGAAGTGGATGATATTGCGTGGAATGAAAGCAACTCCAACGGAGAAACAAGCCATGTGGCGCAAAAAGAAGCCAACCCATTGGGTTTCTACGACATGATTGGAAATTTATGGGAATGGACCAGCGATGTGTATGTGCCAGGTTTTTACACGATTTGTAAAGATGGGGTCATTGACCCTCGCGCCACCGCTATGAAGTCCACGCCAGAGGCAATTCGATATGTTGTGCGTGGCAGTTCTTGGGGGCGCAACGCAAGCACTTGCCGCGCCACAGTTCGCGCTGGCATTGTTGGCACGGAGCAAAACCGTTTCTTTGGTTTCCGTGTGGCGCGTGATCCATTGCAGCAAGAATCACAAAGAAATAATTAATTCACCGCCACTCGCGGGCGAAAATTTTGTTGTTGGCCCCACAGTATTTTTGTGAGCGCTGATGTGTTTTAATTTGCCGCGTGTAGACACCTTGCCTCCGCGGCCATCTGCGACCATGATGCGCTCTTCATGGAATCCTCAATGCAACAAGTTACTGATGCAACGCATACGCCAGCAACGCCCGCCGCCGAATCCAGCGTTCGCCGCACAGTGTTCCTCTGCATTGTCATCATCATCGTGGCGCTTATAGGAGTGTTCGCCTCGCGATTTTGCGTGTCGCCACGCGGCGCCGTTTCGCCCGCGCTCTTGGCGTCCACGCAACCCGCGCTCGCAATCGCCGCGGTTCTTGTGGCCATGATCGTTGCGCTGCTGATCGCGCTCACTCTTGCCAAGCCAATCAACGCCGTCGTGTCGCTCTTCGCGCTGGGCTGCGCCTTCGCCGCGTACGCCATGCAGACCGGCACCATCAGCGACTTTGTTTTTCTTGGGGCAAACATGAAACTCGCCGCCGCTGAAACAATTGTGTGGGGCGTGTTCATAATGCTCGCGGCCATAATCACATTCCGAGTGGGCGGCGCTCTTGTTGACGTGCCAGCGCATGATCGCGATGGAACTTTCATCGGCGAAATTTTTCACAAGCGCGCCATCATGTCGCTGCTCGCGGGACTCGCGGCCATACCTGTTCTCATTTTCACGCTTGTCGGCGCCAGCAAGGGGCAGGCGATTGGAGCATGCGCCATCGCAGGCGTGATCACCGCCGTGATTGGTCGAATGATCGCCCCGCGCGCGCAACCAATAGTGTTGTTCGCCATGCCCGCGCTTGTGATTGGCGTCGCGCAATTGGTTTTGGCTTTCACTGGCGCCGCAGTTTCGCCCGACATTGCGTTTGTCAACGGCACGCTTTCGCCCATTCGTGTGCCCATGCCCATGGATATTGCCGCGGGTTCTCTGCTTGGCGTGGCGATTGGTTTGGGTTGGACCAAAGGCTTGGTGAAGCACGAGCCTTCATCCATGCAAGATTAAACAGCGCCAGTGTTGCGCCGCCGCAATTCGCGCGGTCCGAAAGTATTTGCTTTCGTTCACGGCAACTTTCTTCGCACGCAACTCCCAATACTATTTGCGCCGCCGCTACACTCGCCTCACTATGTCCCTCATTGTCACCGGAACCATCGGAATTGACACGCTCCATACACCAATCGGCAGCGCCGAAAAAGTGCTTGGTGGTTCGTGCAGTTATTTTGCCGCCGCCGCAAGTTTTCTTTCGCCCGTTCGTCTTGTCGGCGTGGTGGGTGGCGATTGGCCCGCGCATCACGAAAAAGTATTGCGCGGATTTCCAAACATTTGCACCAAAGGTTTGCAGAAGCGCGCCGCCAGCAAAACATTCGCATGGGGCGGCCGCTACTTGGACAACATGAATCAGCGTGAGACACTTTTCACCGAACTTGGCGTGCTTGAGGAGGCGCCGCCAAAAGTTCCAATGGAGTATCAAGATTCAAAATTTGTTTTCTTGGGCAACACGCATCCCGCGGTTCAAATCGATTTGCTTTCGCAATTTCCACACCGAGAATTGGCCGTGTGCGACACCATGGATTTGTGGATCAACATCGCGCGCCCTGAATTACTGCTGCTTTTGCAGCAAGTGGACGGCGTGGTGCTGAATGATCAAGAAGCCGCGCAATTGACCGATCAACGCAACGCCGTCACCGCGGGCAAGGCAATTCTTGACATGGGTCCGCAATTTGTGGTTGTGAAAAAGGGCGAACATGGCGCCGTGTTGGTGCACCGCGATGGCGTCGCGGTGTTGCCCGCGTTTCCCGCCGACGCCAAGCATGTGATTGATCCCACTGGCGCGGGCGACAGTTTCGCCGGCGGCATGATGGCGCATATCGCGGCGACTGGCAGCGGCGATCTTGAAGTTGTGCAAGAGGGTTTGTCGTGGGGAACCGTCATGGCAAGTTTCACTATTGAGGCCTTTGGTCTTGATCGACTTGCAACATTGGATCGCGCGCAAATTGACGCACGCATGCAACAATTTCGCAAAGCGGCAAAGGTGGGTTGAGGATGCGTCCCACTCCGCCATGCTGTTGGAAAGTGTTGCGCGCGGCGGGCGTTGAATTATTTGCGCAAAGATATTCATGGCGCTGTTTGAAAGTATTGAGCGGTGTGTTGCCATGTACTTTCGTGTGCACTTTCGCCGCGGCATTTGCGCTGACACTGACTTTGCTGGCGCCCGCAACTTTTGCAGCGGCTTGTCCCGCCCCAATGCAAACTTCCGTGGAACCCGCGCCCAATGCTGCGGTAAAAAATCCATGGGGCAACGTCGGCGGCAAATTCAAGGATTTGCCCAACGCCGAAAAAGTGGAGGAACTTGCGGCGATTCTGACAGAAATTGGCCGCGGCGGAAAAATTCGTCAGCTCACATGGACGCCTTCCACGCTCACATTTCACCGCGGCGACAATTGGTACACGGTTGAACTTTCCACGGGAGTGATCACATCTTCAAGCAAGCCAGAAGGCGATGCGCCAGTTCCGGACAAATCAAAGTTGCCCAAAGATCCGCCGCCCGGCCGCGCCAAGCAACGCACCCAAGTGACAAGTCCAGATGGAACATCCAAAGCCGTTTTTTGGGACGGTAGCGTGTATCTGGAAAATATTGAAACGCACTTATTATCACTGGTGATCGAAGCTCAGAAAGGTGAAGAGATTCGCTACGGCACTGCCGACTGGGTCTACGGCGAAGAGCTTGATCAAAGCGACGCCATGTGGTGGAGCAATGACGGAAAGTTCCTGGCCTTCTACGCCTTTGATGATTCGCAAGTTCCCAAGTACGAATTACTGCGCGGTTGGGATCAGTTGCGCACAAGCAACGCGCCAATGTGGTACCCCAAAGCGGGTGACCCGAATCCCATCGCGGGTTTGATGGTGTACGAACTAGCGACTGGGCGCATAGTCACAGTCGATGTTGGCGATGATCGCGAACAATATATATATGGGGTGCGCTGGAGCGACCACGATGAGCTTTTGTATTTGCGCACCAATCGCAGGCAAAACACGCTGGATTTGGTGGCCGCCAATCCAACCACTGGCGCCTCGCGCGTGATTGTGAACGAGACGCAAGACACGTGGCAAGAGAACCGTCCACTGCTGCGCTTTCTAAATGACGGCGACCGTTTTGTGTGGGGCAGCGAGAAGAGTGGCTTTCGTAATTTGGAGCTTCGAAAAGTTTCCGACAACGCTTTCGTGCAGCCACTCACGCGCCTCTCATGTCCCGTGGTGGACATTTTGCAAATCAGTGAATCAGCGGAAGCGGTAAACGACAACAGGGGAACGCTTGATCAACAAAATGATCAAGAGGATTCCGCGACCGCCAATTCCGCGATCGCGCCACGCGCCAACTTTCCAGGTGGCGGTCAGCTGTGGTACCGCGCCAACAGCGCCGCCACTCCAATGTTGGCGCAGATTCACTGTGTGAATTTGGACGGCACTGGCGAGCTACAACTCACCGATGGCGCGAGTCATTGGTCAGGCATGCAACGCTCGCCCGATGGAAAGTTTTTCACCGCCACCGCCGAGGCGCCCAACGTGCCCCAGCGCACCGTGTTGTTTGAATTGGATGAACACAACCCCGCCAAAGAAATCGCCACGCTTGCCGCCGCGCCCGCCGACGGCTTTGAGAAAAACAATTTAGTTCAGCCTGAGTTGTTCACATTCACCGCCGCGGACGGAGTGACCCCGCTGTGGGGTGAATTATTTTTTCCGCCAGACTTTGACGCCACAAAAAAATATCCGCTGCTGATCGATGTCTATGGTGGACCAAGTTCGCAGGCCATCACCGGCCGCTTTGATGCGGGCAGCGCAGACCGCGCGCTGGGTTTGCTGATTGCAAAGATTGATAATCGCGGCACGCAAGGCCGCGGGAAAGCCTTTGAATCAGCCACATATCTCAAATTGTGCGGGGCGGATTTAGACGACCAAGCCGCGGGCGTGAAGGCTCTTTCACTGCGCCCATATGTGGACGCCAACCATGTTGCAATGAAGGGACATTCATACGGCGGCACCATGAGCGCCATGGCGGTGCTGCGCTACCCAGATATTTTTTGCGCCGGCGTGGCAGGCGCGCCCGTGACTGATTGGCGCAACTACGACACCATTTATACGGAGCGCTACATGCGTACTCCAAAAGAAAATCCAGAGGGTTACGACGTGAGCAGCGCCGTGCAACTTGCCGCCACGCTGAAGTCGCATTTGCTTTTAATTCACGGATTGGTTGATGACAATGTTCATCCATCAAACACATTGCAAATGGCCAAGGCCATGCAGGATGCGGAAGTGCCATTTGAAATGATGCTCTTTCCCGATTCAGACCACGGCATTCGTTCGCCCACATACAAAGCCAAGGCGTGGTGGTTCCTGGCGGAGCATCTAGGATTGTTGCGCGAGGCGGCTGAAAGTAAAATCACAGCGCCTGCCGCCGCCACAACGCCCGCCGTTATAGAGGAGGAGTCGGTGCCGGTTTCATCAACACCCGCCGCGCCAGCAATCGAGTTGGCGCCGGCCGCATCAGATACTCCAGCGCAACCAGCGCCATCAACTCAACCAGTCGGAGCCACGCCATGAATTCCAAAATGCCAACTGACCGCGGGCACGTTCACACCGAGCATCATCACCCGGATAGTTTGGCGCTTGACGCCTGCACTCCCGCGCAACTGATCAAGCAACTCGCGCGCGACCACGAAAGCGTTCCAAAAATTATCGCGGCGGCGGCCGATGAACTCGGCGCGTTTGTGCAGCGGCTGGTTCCCAAAATGCGCCAGGGCGGAAGGCTTATTTATATTGGTGCCGGAACGAGCGGACGTCTAGGGGTGCTGGATGCCAGTGAGTGCCCGCCAACGTTCCGCAGCGACCCTAACCAGGTGATTGGCCTGATCGCGGGCGGCGATTCTTCTTTGCGCAAGAGCAGCGAGGGGCGTGAGGACGAGCCTTTGGGCGCCGCGGAGCAGCTGACCTTACTGAATCTTACCGCCAATGACACTTTGCTGGGAATTACCGCTGGCGGCACCACGCCTTACGTGCTGGGCGCCATTCGGCTGGCCAAGGCTCGCGGCGCATCCACGGCGCTGTTGACATGTGCCCCGCGGGACGTGCCGCCGGATTGTGACCAACTGATTGTCTTGCACACGGGCGCGGAGTTGCTCACGGGCAGCACGCGCTTGAAGGCCGGCACCGCGACCAAGTTGGCGCTGAACGCCATCACCACCGCAACGTTCGCAGCGCTTGGAAAAGTGTACGGACAAATCATGGTCGACCTTGCCGCCACCAATGAGAAGTTAATCGACCGCGCGGTGCGCATGTTGACACACGTTGCGCCGGAGGTCACGCGCGATCGGGCGTTGCAATTGTTGACGCAAGCGGGGGGCCAACTTCGCGTGGCGATTGTCATGGCCAAGTTGAATGTGGACCGCGACGGCGCCATGGCGAAATTGTTCGCCGCCAACAATTCGTTGCGCGATGTGATTGGCTAATTTCTAAAAACAACACGACCTCGTCGTGAGACGAGGTCGTGCGTAAATCGAAAGGCCAGTAGTGACTTGCGTCACCACACGGCTGGATAGATTTAGATCATGCCGTTCAGTGTGCGAAGCGCACGAACGCGAACCTTGCGGCTCGCTGGCTTGGCCTTGATCATGATTTCTTCGCCCGTGAATGGATTGCGACCCTTGCGAGCGCCTGTTGCTGGCTTATTCGCTGTCTTCAATTTCATGAGACCCATGAAATTAAATTCGCCGCAACCCTTTTTGCTGAGGTCAGCCGCGATGATCGCGGTGAGGGCCTCGAACACTTCCTTGACCTTGGTGTTCTTCAGTTCGGTGCCGAGAGCAATCTGCTTCACGACTTCGCCCTTTGAACGACGCTTGGTTGCTGGAGTGGCCTTAAAAATCTTCTTCTTTACTGCTGTCTTAGACATGTGGAAATCCTTTCCAGGATTTAATGTCATTCGGCGTCCGCCGAATGACGAGGTTGCGAATGTCCGCCAACGTAGGCGGAACAAGGCACATATTACAGGTCACACGCTTTGAATCAAGGGTTGGCAGGGATAAAAGCGAGCGTTTTTGCCCTGTTTGAGCAACTTTTGCGTCAAATGTGGTCGGAAACTAGCAAAAATCACCACTTTTTGCTCTTGACAACTGAAAAGCAGCCGCAACTCAACAATCACTATCCGCCGCCGCAGTGCACTGCGCGCGCAACAAATCGCTTGGAAAAATACTGCGCTTGGAAATTTGAAACATGAAATTGCAACAAAGCGAAATAAAAATTACGCGTGTGATTTTCACCGCGCATGTAAAAAACGCGCGGAAAATTCCGCGCGTTTGAAATGTAAATTTACTCACGCAATCATGTACGGCTCTTGGCCGCTCCGCGCACTGTGGCGCGTCCAATGGAAACATAATCAAAGCCATGTTCCTGCATGGAATGCGAGCGGTACAAATTTCGCCCGTCAAAAATAAGCGGCGCGCTGAGCAAAGTTTTCACGCGGTCCCAATCAGGCGAACGAAAATCGCTCCACTCCGTGCACACCACAAGCGCGTCCGCACCTTCAAGACATTGATACATGTCCGTGGCAATTTCAACGCGTGTCATTTCACGCGACAAATGTTCAAGCGCCACAGGATCAAACGCGCGCACGCGCGCGCCAGCCTTGATGGCTCGTTCCATCAGCGCGATTGAAGGCGCTTGGCGAATGTCATCGGTGCGCGGCTTGAAGGCCACTCCCCAGAACGCCAACTTCTTGCCGCTCAGACCGCCCACAAATTCCTTCTCAATCTTTTGCCAGAAATGTCCGCGTTGATCTTGGTTCACCTCATGCACGCTGGCGTTCAGTTTGCAATCAAATCCAACTTCTTTGCCCATGCCCACAACCGCAAGCGTGTCCTTTGGAAAACAACTTCCGCCATAGCCAAGGCCGGGATACAGAAACTGGTTTCCAATGCGGCGGTCGGCGCACATGCCTTCGCGGACATTGTTGATGTCAGCGCCGTAGCGCTCGCACAAATTCGCGATCTCATTGATGAAACTAATTTTGCACGCAAGCATTGCGTTGCTGGCGTACTTCACCATTTCCGCGCTGCGAACATCCATGATAAAAATCGGATTGCCTTGGCGCACAAACGGCTCGTACAACTCGCGCAATATTTCTCCGGCATGCTCGCTTTCCACTCCGCACACCACGCGGTCGGGCTTCATGAAGTCGCCAATCGCGTCGCCTTCTTTCAGAAACTCGGGATTGTCGGCAATATGAAACGCAATCTTGGTGCGGGCGCGAATGGCGTCGCGCACCTTGTGGCTGGTTCCCACGGGCACGGTGCTCTTGACCACGATCACCTTGCTCTTGGCGGTGGGGCCGATCTTTTCAAGCTCCTCGGCAATGTCTTTGGCAACCGCCAATACATATTGCAAGTCAGCGCTTCCATCCTCACCGCTGGGCGTGCCCACGCAAATGAAAATGACATCAGCATGGTGGTACGCGGTGGACTTGTCCGTAGTAAATTGAATACGTTTGGCGGCAATATTCTTGGTCAACATTTGGCTCAAGCCGGGTTCGTAAATAGGGCTCTCGCCGCGGCGCAACATGTCAATCTTCTTGTGGTCAACATCCAGGCACAGCACGTCGTTGCCCGTGTCGGCAAAGCAAGCGCCCGTGACCAACCCTACATATCCAGTGCCGACCATGGTGAGTTTCATACAGATGCTCCTAAATAAAGATTGACGACAAATTGCGAAAGTGCGATGCAATGCAAGTTGCAATGCAAGTTACAAAAACAAGTCCACAGAGGATAGCTCCCTCTTTATGTCGTCGGAAATACGACGTGACTTTGATGTTGCGTTGCAATTTTTCGCCACATTTGCCGTAAGAATGCGCTTGGTTTTTCCAACAGGCTGCACGCCTTGAATCCATCCTTCTCGCTGAAGCAGCCACGCTTTCAATTTCATTTCCTTCCCGCGCGGGTTGTTGCTGCCAGAAAAACCACCAAGACCATTGGCGGCCACAACGCGATGGCAGGGCACGATCATCGGAAGAGGGTTACGCCTCATGGCTTGACCCGCCGCGCGAACCGCAAGAGGCGATCCCGCCGCAGTTGCCAGCCATCTATATGTACGTGTTTCGCCAGCAGGAATTGTGCGGCAGGCCCGCCAGCAACGTGCAAAGAACGGACTCGCTTTGGGAGTGGCAATGCCCACAAAACTCACCCGCTTACCCGCAATATTTTGTGCGATCAACTTCGCCGCAAGCCGCGCCACGCTAGCGTCCATCCGCAAAGTATCAATCACAATGTCACCAGCAGGCGTGGACACTTTCAATTTCATACCACATTTGTACATGCTTGTTCAATAAAGTGCCCTACCAAAATCCCGCGTCGCAGAAAGGGTGGCACCACAAGCGAGTTTAGCACCCGCGCGAGCCCCGCTCGCGTGGGGTGCGTTGTCTGAGCGACTGGTGCCACCCTTTCTGCAAAGCGTTCACTTGCCTGCAAATCGTTTCACTTGTCTGCAAAGCGTTCACTTACTTGCAAAGTATTCCACTTGCCTGCAAAGTGAATTGGCAGCGCCAAAGTGAAGCTACTATTACGCCATGAGCAACGCCGCCGCATCGCATGCAAACTCCGCCATTCCTCTTGACGCGCTGTCGCAAGGCCTTCTTGATTTACTGCAGAAGCATGATCCAGCCACCGCGCAGATCATGGCGCGCGAAGCCGATCGCCAAGCCACCACGCTGGAGTTGATCGCCAGCGAGAACCATGTTTCAACCGCAGTCATGCACGCGGTGGGTTCATGGATGACCAACAAGTATGCGGAGGGGTATCCCGGCAAGCGCTACTACGGTGGCTGCGCGCATCACGATGAAATTGAAAATCTAGCCCGCGACCGCGCCAAGCAATTGTTCGGTTGCAATTTTGCAAACGTGCAACCACACTCCGGCGCCAACGCCAACATCGCCGCGTTCATGGCCATCATGGATCCAGGTGACACCGTGTTGAGCTTGCCGATTAAAAGCGGCGGTCACTTAAGCCACGGACTCAAGCCAAATTTCTCCGGCACGTTTTACAAGATCGCCGAGTACGGTCTTGATCCAAAAACTGAATTGCTTGACTACGACGCCATTGAGCGCGCCGCCGTGGAGAGCAAGCCAAAGGTGATTATTTGCGGC
>CANKBX010000060.1 GCA_947480055.1 Planctomycetaceae bacterium | reverse complement strand
GAGCGGAGCCTTCGTTTTTAAATAAACCAGAAAGCGCCATAGTGAAACCGCTGAACGCGAAACTGCATGTGGCAATGGCCAGCGCAAGCATGGGCCAATTTTGTACGGACACATGAAAACCAAGCGTGGCGACAAGCAGCATGAACACGCTCATGGTTACGCATGCGGTGAAGCACGCCAGACTTTTTCCAGCCAGCACGCTGAAGATTGTGCAAGGCGCAAGTAGCAACCGCATGAATGTTCCGCGGCGGCGCTCCTCGGCCATGCCGGCGCCGAACGCACCAATGCATCCCACAAATCCCCACACAAGTCCTTGTGGGAATGTCACGGCATATGTGCTTGGTGGCTCGGCGGATTCACTCGCCAGCGTGCTGCTTTGAATTTGAATTGGTAGCGCCAAGAATGGATCAGGGGATGTTGCGGAGGGTGGAGTTGATACGGGAACATTTCCATTTTCGGTGTTGTTGCTTGCGGACTTTGTACTTTCGCTTGTATTTGCCTTCATCGTGTTGGTTGTGGAGTCGCCATTCACCGAGCCAGCAATTGTCTTAGAAGTTTCCGCCGCCGCCGCCGCGGCTTCGCGATTCTGTTGCTTGAAAAGTTCCTGCACGGATTCCAGCACATCGCTGACGCGCTCGCGCTGCTGACTTGTCATGTTTGGATTGAGCGCCAGCGCCAACTTGCTTTGCGCCAATATCTTGCTGTTGATTTTTGGATTGGTGAACATGCGAACAATGGCACGTATGGCGTGCTCATTTAATTTTCCAACAACAAGACCGCTTTCGGCTTGGCGTGCTGGATCGCAATGAACTTCCACGATCGCGCGGCCGCCGGCCATGGCTTTCTCCAGGTCGGTGTCGAATGTCTTTGGAATAATCACGCACGCGGCCACGCGGCCAAGCCGCACGCTTGCGTCAGCTTCGTCGCGGCTGGGAAGTATTCGCACGCTCAGCGTCGAATCTTTTTCAAGCGCGCTGGCAAAGTCAGTGGCGGCTGGACCCGTGCTTTCCACAACCACGGCTATGGGAATACTGCGGCCACTGCCGCCAAAAATACTTCCAAAGAAAATGGCGATGGCCAGCGGGAAAACAATCACAAAGAAAGCATTGGTACGGTCGCGCATTAAAAGGCGCAGGTCTTTGGCGGCAATCGTAAGAATGGCGCGCATTAGTCTCGCAACCTTTTGCCGGTCAGCGACAGGAAAACTGTTTCAAGATCGGCGCGCTCCACGCGCAGGCCAGTGACATCGCCAGCTTCAAGCGCGGTGGTCACTTCGCGCAGTGGATCGTTGGTGGAAATGCGCGTCTCGCCGCTAGGACGTTCAATCATGACAAGCGTTTCTTTGCCGTGCTTGGCTAGCAATTCTTCAACACTGCCGGTCACAAGAACTTTTCCCTCATCCATAATGCCAACGCGGTCGCAAATTTTCTGCGCCTCTTCCATGTAATGCGTGGTGTACAGAATGGCCGCGCCCTCATTGGCAAGCTCGCGCACAAGTTCAAGAATATTGGTGCGACTTTGCGGATCAACGCCCGCGGTGGGCTCATCCAGCAGTAACAGCGGGGGCTTGTGAAAAAATGCCGCAGCCAAATTCAGGCGCCGTTGCATTCCGCCGGAATATGTTCCCGCGCGGTCATGGGCGCGCGCCGTCAAGCCCACTCTTTCAAGCGCATCGCGCGCGGCGACGCGTGGATTGTCTACGCCTTGCAAGCGAGCGAAGAACAAAACATTTTCCTCGCCGGTCAGTTCCTGATAAATGGCCAGAGTTTGCGGCGCCACGCCCACATTTTTGCGCACCATGTGGTGAGTAGGCGAACCCAATCCCTGATAGGTCACGCTACCCGCGTCGGGAGTGATCAATCCAATCGCCATGGAAATGGTGGTGCTTTTGCCCGCGCCATTGGGGCCAAGCAGACCAAATATTTCTCCACGATTCACCCGCAGTGAAAGTCCATCGACGGCTCGAAGCGCGCCAAAGTTTTTCACAAGGCCATCAAGAACAAGCATGTGCGCACGATACAGCATGCGCCAAATTTTTACAGCAGTAACCAAGTAGCCAGCGCAAGAAATACGCCCATGCTCACCACATCCGTGGCGGTGGTAAGAAAAATACTTGACGCCGTTGCGGGATCGGCCCCCAATCGCTTGAGAGTTGTGGGCACAAGCACTCCGCACATGCCGCTGACCACGCACGACACAACCATGGCAAGCCATGTGACCAACGCGAGTTCGACAGGACGGTCGTTGTGTTGAATAGTTGCGAATATGTACATGCCGACAGCCGCGGACACTCCAACCAACGCGCCGTTGCAAAATCCAACCACCATTTCTTTTATCACCGCGTAGCGTGTTTGTCCGCGCTTGAGTTCGTTCAGCGTCATACCGCGCAAGGTCACCGCAAGCGCCTGGCAGCCGGTGTTGCCAGATTGTCCCGCAAGCACCGGCAGAAACGCGGCCAGCAAAACAATTTTGGTGAGCGTGTGTTCAAACATTCCAACCACGGCGGCCGCCAAGAACGCGGTGAGCAAATTCAGTTGCAACCAGGGATGGCGAAACAGCAAACTGCGCCACCACGGCGTGGCCAAACGTTCTTCTTTTTCAACGCCCACCATTGCTCCAACTTGCGCGGTTAAATCAAACGCTTGTTGCTCCAGCAATCGCTGTCCACGGATCAGTCCAACAAAATGATTGGCGGCATCGCACACTGGATACGCAAAGAATTGTCGGTCAGCCACGGATTGAATGGCTTCCGTGATGGACATGTCAGCGCGCAGCGTGAACACTTTTGGAATCATGATGGATTCAAGCGTGACCTTGTCATCGGAAAATAAAAGGTCGCGCATCATGAGCACGCCGGTGAGATGGCGCGAGTTGTCAACCACGTAGCAGTAGGTCACAGGTTCGGTCTTCACAAGTTCGCGCAGAAGCTCCACGGTTTCGCCAACGGTTTGTGTCTTTGCAAAGAAACCAATCGGCGGCTCCATGCTGCGTCCAACGGTGTCCTCATCAAACTCGGTGTTGATCTTCCATTGGCGCGCAAGTTCCGGCGAAACAGATCGCTCCAATGCGGCGCGGCGATTCGCGTCCATGGCTTCAAGAATGGGCTGCACTTCACCCTCTTCAAGAATAGCCACGGCCTCGGCGGCCACAGCGTCGGAAGATTGCTCCAAACTGTCCGCGGCGGTTTCGGGATCAAGCGTCTGCAACTCCGCGGCAAGATCAACAGCCTCGCGGGTTGGTTGCTCGTCGTGTTCAATTGTTGGACCCGCAGTTGGATCGGCGTGATGCGACAACTGGTCTTTCGAATTTGCATTCGAATTTGCATGTGTGTTGTCATTCATCTCTGGATGCATACAGAACGGAGTCTAGTGTCCAAGAAGCGGCGCACGCGGGTGGTTTGCGGGCAATCTTGAAAAATAAATATTTCAGGGCGCTTGATGCGCGGGTCAAAAATTTAGGCGAGGCATTCCGCAAGCGCCGCGAGCAAGCCTTCAAAGTGCGGAGCCACAATGTCGGCGTTGGCCACCACCGTGGGGCGCGTCACGCTTTCCGTCCACGCCACAAAATATTCACAGGCGCCTTCGCTGCGAACTTCAAAGTCGGTCATGCCGTCGCCAATCATGATGCGTGGCGGCGCGCAACCAAGAGATGCGGCGGCACGCGCCTTGGAACCAACCGTGGCGCAGCGCGAAGTTGGATCCAGCTGCAAAATGCCATCGGCATCGGCCAATAAACGATTGGCGTTCACATGGTCAACGCGCAAGCCAAGCGCGGCCACGACTGGATCAATCCACTCATGAAAGCCGCTGGAAATAATCCAAATCTGATCGCGCATGTTTTTTAAAATCGCGGCGTGCCGCAGCAAAGACGGACTCACTTGTTGGTGAAGTCGCTCCACCAATGGCGCAATCATGTGCGCGCGAATCTGCAGCATGTCCATGCGCTGGCGCAAACTTTCATTGATCGGCATGGAGCCATCCATTCCCGCGTTGGTGATGGCGCGGATGTTGGCCACGCGCGCGGCGCGATCCGGCGCAGTTGCCAGCGCGATCTCCGCCAACTCATCAATCGCTTCACCGCTCACGATTGTGCTGTCAAAGTCAAAGAACAGCGACGCGGATTTCAGATATGCGGGAACATTATTCATGCTGGATGTTTGATATCGGTGAACATGAACCACGCCGCCGCCACCATGCACAGGCTCAAGCCAATCAACAGCAGGGTTGTCCAAATGATCATCATGTTGCGAGCATAGAACGGAAGGCCAAGTTTGGGCATGATGCTGGCGATCTGATCATGGCAAAAAAATCGCCTTGATTTTATTCAAGGCGATGCGAAATTCAGGATTCAATTTGATCGAGTCCGATCAACACATGCAATCAAGGTTTCACAATTGGATACGGACTCAATGAACTTGGTTCGTCAATGAACCACCATCGATTCCAATCATCCACCACGCCGCGCAAGTTCGTTTGCTGGTTGGAATTATTTTCCAAGTACAACTCAGGATTGGTTTTGTTTGTGCTGTACATCTCTGGCGACATGGACTTGACCAATATTTCAGTGCTGGTCAACATTTCATTGTTGCACAGTTCATTCATCTCGCGGCTTTGTTGCGCGATAAGCGCCTCGGACATCGGAGGCTTGGTGCCCTCAGGAGTGGCGCGGGATTGGGCGATTCTGTTCTTCAAACTGAACAACAATTCCACGGTTGTGGGGCTTAAATATCTAAGGTGAGTATCAGGTTCCGAAAGCGCCAACCAATTCGCGGGCAATAATTTTTTGTCCGCATCCAATGGATAGGTGCTGCTCTGTTGGGGTGACGGGCAACCCAAAATCATGGAGCAAGTCAGAAGTCCGCAAAGAATTGTCAGGCGCTGTCGCAAGGGTCTATCTCCTAAAAAGGTAAGTTGGCAATATATCACGGATCACGGGCGGCTTCGTGGGGGATTACACTCTGTGGACAAACTTTTTGGGAGATGAACGCATGTCAAAAAACACCGAGAAAAACCACGAAAATATTGCGATGCGCACCGAGACCGACGCCATGGGCGCGATTGAAGTTCCCGCCCACCATTATTGGGGCGCGCAGACCGAGCGCTCCATCCACCATTTTCCATTTGGCGATGTGATGCCGCTTCCAATTGTGCGCGCGTTTGGTTTGCTCAAGGCCGCGTGCGCGCAGGCCAACAACGAGATTGGTGGTCTCTCCGATGAACTATGCGCGCTGATTGTTGGCGCGGCGCAAGAAGTTTCTTCCGGCAAGCTTGACGGCGAGTTTCCACTGAAAGTGTGGCAGACCGGTTCGGGCACGCAATCCAACATGAATGTGAACGAGGTCATCTCCAATCGCGCCATTGAATTGACTGGCGGCGCGCGCGGCAGCAAGAAGCCCGTGCATCCCAACGATCATGTGAATTTGTCGCAGTCAAGTAATGACACATTTCCAACCGCCATGCATATTGCTGCGGCGATTGAAATTGAGCGCGCCGTGTTGCCAGCCGTGGTGAAGTTGCGCGACGCGCTTGATGCGAAGTCCAAAGAATTTGCGAACGTTGTGAAAGTGGGACGCACGCATTTGCAAGATGCAGTGCCGCTTACTTTGGGCCAAGAGTTTTCTGGCTATGTGGCGCAACTTGATTTCGCCATTGGCTGCCTAAAGAAAAGTCTGCCAGGCGTGCGCGACTTGGCTATTGGCGGCACGGCGGTGGGAACTGGCTTGAACGCTCCAAAAGGTTTTGGCGAGTTGGTGGCAAAGAAACTTGCCGCGCAAACCAAGATCCCATTTACAAGCGCCAAGAATAAATTCGCCGCGTTGGCGGGTCACGAAGCGATGGCGCAGGTGCACGGTGCGCTGTCTGTGTTGGCCACTTCGCTTATGAAAATTGCAAATGATGTGCGCTGGCTTGCAAGCGGTCCGCGCTGCGGCATTGGCGAACTTTCTATTCCAGAGAACGAGCCCGGCAGCAGCATTATGCCTGGCAAAGTGAATCCAACTCAAAGTGAAAGTATGACCATGGTTTGTGTGCAAGTGTTTGGCAACAATGCCGCCGTGCAATTTGCTGCAAGCCAAGGCAATTTTGAATTGAATGTGTTCAAGCCAGTCATTGCGCTGAATGTTCTGCATTCATGCGAGTTGATTGCCGGCACATGCCACGCCTTCCGTGAATTTTGCGTGGAAGGCATTGTGGTGAACGCCGATCGTGTGGCGCAATTGCTGCGCGAAAGTTTAATGTTGGTCACCGCGCTCACGCCGCACATTGGCTACGATAAATCAAGTTCAATCGCAAAGCATGCTCACCATAAGCGGTTGACACTGAAGCAGGCCGCGATGGAGCTTGGACATATTGATGAGGCGACCTTTGACAAGGTCATGAAGCCCGAGAGCATGACTGGGCCTATGTGACTTGGAGCGGCGCGACCAATGCGCGCGTTTGCGTGTGGTGTGAATTTGTCGGTGAGTGAAAGTTGTAGGCGTGAATGAACGGCCATGAAGTCGCTCACCAAATTGCGCAATTGGCTAGTCTTTCATGTATGAACTTGAACGCGCAAGAAATTCCGCAATCTATTTCGCTGGCGGGTAAACACGCTCTTGTTGGTGGTGCCACGCAAGGTATTGGCCGCGCGTGTGCGCATGCGTTGGCGCAAGCGGGCGCGTCGGTCACGGTTGTTGGGCGTGATGGCGCGGTGCTTGAGCAAGTGCTGGCGCAATTGCCTCTGATCAATGGTGCGGCGCAAAAACATAGAGTATTGATGATGGATTATTCCGATTGGCGCGCGGTGGCCAAGGCGGTGGGTGACCATGTTGGCGCGCACGGCGCGGTGCATATTGTGGTGCACAACACCGGCGGTCCCGCGGCTGGCCCAATTGTGAACGCGGCGCCGGAAGATTTTGCGCGCGCATTTGAAATGCATGTGTTGACGGGCCAAGCCATTGTTCAAGCGTGTGTGCCTGGAATGCAAGCGGCCAAGTTTGGCCGCGTGATCAATATCACCAGCACATCGGTGGTCACGCCCATTCGCGGGCTTGGCGTGTCCAACACCATTCGCGCGGCTGTTGCCAATTGGTCGCGCACCATTGCTGGCGAACTTGGCGCGTTTGGAATTACCGCCAACACTGTGTTACCGGGTTTCACGCGCACGGCGCGGCTGGACAATTTGTTCAAGGGTCGCGCCACAAAAAATTCCTCCACGGTTGACGCCGTTGAGCGCGAGGCGCTTGCGACTATTCCAGCCGGCAGGTTTGGAGAGGCCAGTGAAATTGCGGCGGTGGTTTTATTTCTTGCGTCACCCGCGGCCAGTTATGTGAATGGAATTAATTTGCCAGTTGACGGCGGCCGTCTTGCCATGCAAAGTTGAGCGCGCATGAACCAGAAAATTATTGATATTTCACCGTGTATTTCCAGCAAATTGGCGGTGTGGCCTGGCGATGTGCCCGTGACGCGCGAGGTTGCGTTTGACATGAAGCGCGGCGATGTGGTCACGCTGAGCGCGATGCGCGCCACGGTTCATTTGGGTTCGCACGCTGATGCGCCCAGTCACTATGGTGTCGATGGCCGCACCATGGAGCAGCAACCGCTTGAGTTGTATTGGGGCAAGTGCGAGGTGATTAAAGTAAATTCGCGCGCAACAGCGGGCGCGGCGTTGAATATGCCTGGCGCGGAAAATCGTTTTAGCCGTGGCGATCTTGCGGTCAGTGAGGCGTGGGTTCCAACATTGCCGCGCGTGTTGTTTGCGACTGGCACCTATCCCGACAACAACACATGGAACGCGGATTTTGTGGCGATGCAACCCGACTTTGTGGATTGGTTGGCGGATCATGGAGTGAAACTTGTTGGCGTGGACACGCCAAGCGTGGATTGCGCGGAGTCCAAAGAGTTGCCCGCGCACAAAAGATTTTTGGCGCGCGACATGGCCATTCTTGAGGGGCTTGTGTTGCGCAATGTGCAACCGGGTCGCTATGAATTGTGCGCGCTGCCGCTGGCGCTTGAGGGCTTTGATGGAAGTCCGGTGCGCGCGGCGCTGCGAGCGATTGAGTGAACTTAAAGAAATTCGGTGTGGGTGAGCGCTGCGAGCAATTGAGTAGTTGCGAAAGCGCGCCATTGGGTACTGCGTGATTTCAACAATGTGGTGAATTTGTGAGAGTAAAGCGCGCGTTGTGATTTGATTGATGCGGTGAACTTGTCTGCGTAATGCGCGCGTTGTGAGTTTGACTCATGCGGTGAGCTTCTGGGCCCAATGCTGGCGCCTCAATTAAATTCCGTTGTGTCGCCTGAATCAGTTTTGCGGTGCGTTCGTATTATTTCGCGGCGCCGGTCCAGCACACAACTTTTGTTTCAACCGCGATGGGGGTGGGCAGTGACACAATTTCTAGCGTGGTGCGAGTTGGATTTGGATTTCCCTCGCCGGCGAAAAACTCAGCGTAGATGCGGTTGTACGTGGCGAAGTCCCGCTTCATGTTGGTAAGAAAAACCGTCACGTCAAGCACGCTATTCCAAGGAAGTCCGGCGTCCTCTACAACCATGCGTGTGTTTTGAAAGCAGGCGCGGCATTGGGTTTCAAAATCAAACGGATCAACGCCGGGAATAATTGTTCCACCACGTTGGCGCGGACCAACTCCGCTGAGGTAGACAAAATCACCGGCGCGTTTGGCGTGCGGATATGGACCCACCGGTTCGGGCGCGCGGGTTGAGTGAATGTCTTGATTTTTATTGTGACTCATGTGTGTGGTCCTTTGAAGTAGCGTGAGGTGTGAGGCGAGTAATGCAGTAGCGAGATGATTTCTAGTGAGGCATTGGGTACGAAAGTGTGAAGTGGCGTAAATGATTATGTATTGAGCATCACGGTTGCGTATTGTTCTCTTGTGAAGCGGCTGAAATTTCCATGTGAAGCAGCGTGAATGATTATTTCATTCGCACCACAGTAACGGGTTCTGCAAAAAATCGCAGCGCCTCGTTGCCGCCTTCGCGACCCAAACCACTAGAGCGCATTCCGCCAATCGGAACGCGAAGGTCGCGCACCATCCAAGAATTAATCCACACCGTGCCGCAATCTAGTTGCGCGGCCACGCGGGCGGCGCGCGCGGAGTCCGTGGTCCACACGGTTGCTGAAAGTCCAAAGTGCGTGCCGTTTGCAATCTGAATCGCGTCGGCCTCGTCATTAAATGGAATGAGCGTGGCCACGGGGCCAAAGATTTCCTCTTGATTGGTACGGCATGTAGGCGCAAGATTTTCTATAAGCGTTGGCGCAAAGAACGCGCCGGCGCGAACACGCTCTGGAAGTTGCGACGCGCTGACGCGCGCGCCTCCGCACAAAATTCGGCCGCCTTCGCTCATGGCAAGTTCAACGGCGCCAGCGACTTTGCTCAAATGTTGCTGCGATACAAGCGATCCAATATCGGTGGAGGCGTCAAGTGGATCACCCACACGCAAGGCTTGCGCGCGCTTCACGAGCGTGGGAACAAATGTATTCCACGCCGCGCGCTGAATAAGAATGCGCGAACTGCAATGGCACACTTGCCCTTGATTCGTGAATGTGGATTTGATCACGCCGTCAAGCGTGGCGTTGAGTTGATCAGGGGTTGCCGCGTCTGCGAAAATGATCGCGGGATTCTTTCCGCCAAGTTCAAGCGCCACTCGCTTGAATGTTGGCGCGGCAGCAAGCGCAATTGATTGACCAGTGGCGGTGCCACCAGTGAAAGTGATGCAAGCAATTTGTGCGTGCGACACAAGCGATGCACCCGCCGTGTGGCCACGACCGTGAATAATGTTCAGCACACCAGCAGGAAAGCCAGCTTCGCTCACCCGTTCGGCAAGCATGTGCGCGGTCATCGGCGTGACTTCGCTTGGCTTGGCCACAACGGTGCAACCCGCGGCAAGCGCAGGCGCAATTTTCCAAGTGAACAAATACAGCGGCAAATTCCAGGGGGAAATGCAGGCGGCCACTCCAAGCGCGCGGCGATGAATTTTAGAAACGCTGGTTTCATTTTCAAATTTTTCCGTGTCACTGTGCGCAATCGCATCCGCAAAGAAGCGCACGTTTGAAATGGCGCGTGCAATGTCCACGCCGCGGGCAAGCGACAGTGGCTTGCCTGTGTTTGCGCTTTCCACGCGCGCAAAATCCTCGGCGTCGCGCTGAATCAGGTCTGCAAGTTTGTGCATGGGCGCGGCGCGTTGCGCGGGGGCAAGCGCGCTCCACATTGGAAATGCTTTCGCCGCCGCGGCGACCGCGCGGTCAATGTCGGCGGGGGCGCTGTCAGGAATTGCGCCCATCACTTCGCCGGTTGCTGGATTGATCACGTCAATCATGGCGCCACTTTGGGGCGCGCAAAAAGTTCCATCAATAAAGTTGCGCGCGGATATCAATGCTTGCTCCATGGATGCGTGACTATTGATTTTTTTTGCACACAACAAGCCATAGTCATGAACGCGTTCTCCGACCGATCCACTTAAACGTAATCCAAATAAAAGTAATGACCAACGCGACACTGATGAAGTCTTTCTTGTACTGCGGCGCAATGACAGCCTGCACTCCAACGGATAAGCAACACAGAATGAATACCGTGGCGCGCGCCAGCATGACATCTTGCTTGCGCGATTTCTGCAGCGCATCAGCGTAAGGAATGTTGCTAAAGCTCACCATGTCGTAGCGGGGAATAAAAAACTTCGGCGACATGGCGTGCATAAAATGATCCAACTTCTTTTTCCATTTGAACATGCGCGACGCGGTCTTGTCGCGCATTTCCACAAAGTTGGTCAGCGCCATTTCCGCAATCGCGTCGGCGTTGCGCTTGCGGTCCAACTCATACGCGGAAATCGCCGCGGCAATATTGTCACCATGTGCTGCAAGCGCATCGGTCAATGATTCGCAATCTTCAAAGCTGGCGTTGGCGCCTTGACCAAAGAATGGAACAATGGCGTGCGCCGCGTCGCCAAGTAACACCACGCGCCCGCCTTGCGACCATGGATTGCAGCGAACGGTCAGCATGCTGCCAACAGGATTCGCGTCAAAGTCGGCGTCAAACGTGGGCATCAATGGCAGCGCGTCGGCGTAGTCGCGCTGAAAGTGCGCGCGGCCATTTGCTGCGCCAGAAATTTCCGCAAAGCTTCCACTTCCGCTGTGCGGCCAAAACAGCGTGCACGTGAACGAGCCATCTGGATTCGGCAGCGCGATCATCATGGAAGCGCCGCGCGGCCAAATGTGCAGCGCGTTTGGATTCATGGCAAATGGCGCGTGCGCGCCGCTTGTCACTGGTTGAATTTGCATTTCTTTGTAGCCGTGACTGAGCCACTCTTGCGAATAATCAAAGCCCTCATTCTTTTGCATGATGCCGCGCAACGCGCTGTACGCGCCGTCCGCGCCAACAATTAAATCCGCCACCGCGCTGCTGGTTTGTTGCGTGTTGTCGTCGATGAATATCACGGTGCCAGACGCCGCCGCAACTTCAACGCAGCGCTGATGAAATGTAATACGAACATTTTTTTCCGCGGCCGCCGCTTCCAACAGCGCAAGATTCAGCGCGCTGCGCGACACGCTTTGAATAGCGTGATTGGGATCGCGGCTGTACTGGTGAAATTCCTGCGCACCAGCGCGCGAATGAATCATGCGACCAGGCATGCGAATGGCGTTGCGCAAGATTGTTTCCTCAAGACCCGCGCGCCGAAGGGCTTTCAACCCGCGCGCGCTTATTGCAAGATTGATGGAGCGGCCAGCGGCATGGCCGCGCGCCCGCGGATCACCGCGGCGTTCGCGCAAGTCAACGCTCCACCCCGCGCGCGAGAGATACACCGCAAGCAAGCAGCCTGCGAGTCCGGCGCCAACAATGACTACAGATTTGTTCACACCATAAGTGTAAGAAGTTCTGGGTCACACAACGGACAGCGATTGAATTTCAAGATCGTGGTTAGAGGAAATCATTTTGCGCGCGCTTAACAAAAATTTTGTCGCAAGCGCAAGCGATCAGCGCCATTATTCGATTGCTCGCCAATATCGACGTGATCTAGCGTGTCCGCAAACATGATCGCGCCGACATACAAATCTCGCGGCGAACGAAGCGGCCTGGCCTGCGACCACTACTGAGCCAAAGCCTCATCGATCAACTTGCGCAGACCAGCATCGTTGAGACCCATCTCGATCTTGGCGACTTTACCTTCTTTGTCAATGATGACCAACGTGGGAATGCCCGACACTCCGTACGCCTTGGCAAGATCGTCGCCGTTAAGCAGGCAGCCGTAGGTGAATTTCTTTTTGGCGAAGTAACTCTTCGCGGCATCGGCGTTTTTCTCGAAGGTGTTCACGCCAAGAATCACCACATTCTTGCCTTGGTATGCGTTGTGTAGTTTTTCCATGGTGGGCATGCCAGCCCTGCATGGGCCGCACCATGTAGCCCAGAAGTCAAGCAGCACAACCTTGCCCCGTAACGAGGCAAGTGTGACTTGCTTGCCATCCAAGCTGGTCAGCGTGAAGTCGGGCGCTGGATCGCCAACTTTGATCGCTAGTTTTGGCTGAGGCGCATCGCCCGCGCCGCCCATGACAAATCCAGGCACCTCGGGCTCGATCTTGGTGAAGCCCTCGGGCACTTTCGGCAAGAAAATCGCATTGTCGATCTTTGGATCCGCCTTCAAACCAAGCACAGTGATGGTCGGGTTTGGCGGCGAACTACCGGTGGCCACCCCATCGGCAGCATCGCCAGGCTGATTGCTCATTTGAAACTTGTACATTTGCTGTCGAGGCAATCCATCAAAGCGCGCGATCGCGATTGTTTCGGTGATCATGACCGTTGACTTAGCGTCGGAGTTCTTCACTACGTCTTCATCGCCATCCTGCATCATATTGACACCCATGACCACTTTCTTGATCACGTCGCACTCCAGGCCATCGATTAATGTGGTTCCGGTCAGCTTCATGGAAATCAGTTCGGGTTGCCCATCGGGCATGTTGGGGGAAGAGTCGCGCCAAGAGTGAATCCATTCGGGATACATCCGCATTGCCATTCCCACCAACATCGCATACTTGGCACCACCCTCGCTGTAGGTTCTTTTAAAATTATTGATGTGCAGGACTCGACCGGCGTGTATCACCATGATCGAATCTTTATTTGGGCCGTCGAGTCGCTCGATGCGAATTGAGTCGGAGAGTGGAAGGTCCATTGCCCCCACTGGGGCGCGGGCGTCCGGCTTTGAATCAATAAATTGAACGGTGAACTTAGTCTTGCCCTCAAGCCCTGGTGGCTGCATGGTCTTCACGTCGGGGTCATCGGAAATCATTGACAAGTCCGCGGTGAACTCCAATGATTTTGCGGCTTTTGTGGCGGCTATGGCCTTGTCGTAGATGGCCTTCGCGTCGGCGTCAATAGTCCGCTCCACGGACCGCTTTGGCTGTGCTCCCTTTTTCGACGCGGGCACGGAACTATCGGCGGCACCAATTGGCTGCGCAGGAACATATTGCTGCGCGCGCAGCGGCGATGTGGCAATCGCGCAGAGCGCGATCACGGCAAGAGTGTGGATTTTGAACATGAGTAATTATACATACGGGCAACGGATTTGCAGTGATGGCGCTAGCAATGACCGCGTATTTGTTCGCGCCGCAAGTATAAGAAGTTCTGGTTTGTGCAACAGGCAGCCGTTGCATTTTCACGGTCGTGGAGATCGGAAATCACTGGGCGCAGCGCCTTGAGACACTGAGCGCACATATTTACATGTATGCCATTGCCCATCGAATGACTTCACTCCCTCAATGCGAGCCAGTTCCAGAATTACATTCTTGGGTTGATATTCGCCTAGGACTGGTGCTGCACGTGAAACACAATGACACGCCTTAGCTTTCGCTATCGTACAAAGGGCATGTTGCAATATCCGCAATGCTGGCGATGGCTGAACAAAATCGAAAGGCGTAAGCGTGGCATTTTTTTATAGTGATGGAAT
>CANKBX010000059.1 GCA_947480055.1 Planctomycetaceae bacterium | reverse complement strand
CCAATGGAGCGCTCATCCAATTGAAATGTCAATCGACCTTCCACGCTTTGAAGCGAGGCCGCATCGACTTTGACTATGCGCTCAATACGCGCAAGTGGAAACGCGTAGCCTTCGCCGCCCACAAGAACGGTGACTGCGCGAATCACGCTGAGCGTGATGGGTAAAGATAAAATAAATTCAGAGCCTTGACCTGGTTGCGATTCCAACCGCACCGTGCCGCCTATCTCGCGCACTGTTTGACTGACCACATCCAAGCCCACTCCGCGGCCGGAGACTTCGGTGACTTGTGATGCGGTGGAGAACCCAGGCAAGAATAAAAACTCCAGTAGTTCCACCTTGTTCAAACCAGCGGCTATTTCAGCGGATTGCATGCGTTTTTCAATCACTTTGGTGCGCACGCGTTCCGGGTCAATTCCTCGGCCATCATCGCGAATGCGAACCTCCAACATTCCCGCGTGGTGGCGCGCTTGCAATCGCAAATGAGCGGTCTCGGACTTTCCAGCCGCAAGCCTGTCTTGCGGACCTTCCAAGCCATGGTCAATCGCATTGCGCAACATGTGATTCAGCGGCGCCTCCAATCGCGACAGCACATCGCGATCCACGGCCACATTTGATCCCTCGATATCAAATTGAACTTTCTTTCCCAGTTTCTTGGCAAGATCACGAATCATTCGCGGGTGGCCCGCGGTGACATCACCAAAGGGACGCATGCGGCTTCCAATGACCTCGTGATATAATTTTGTTCCAACCTCCTCGGTGCGGCGAAATACATTCTCTAAAAATTCCGCATGGCTTGCCAGGCTTGCCTCAATGCTGACTAGGCGCGCCAGTGAACTGCTAATTTCTCCAGCGTCTTTTCGCTTCACAGCGGACTCGAATGAATCGCGCGCGAATCGCAATTGCGATTTCATCTCGCGCAGGCCGCGGCGAATTTGCGGAAATCTTTTTCCCTCAACCATGCTTTCGCCAGCCAACCGCATCATGCGATCCAGATTTTCAGCGTTCACGCGCACGGTGCGAACCTCGGTCACGGCCGCGGCGACTGGCTTGGCCGTATTGCTTGTTTTCTCCGATGTTTGAAGCGGTTGTTCCGACGAACTTGCTTGTGGTTTTGCGGGCGCAAGTGTGGCGGCGGGTGGATTGCTT
This sequence comes from Planctomycetaceae bacterium, assembly GCA_947480055.1. Lineage (GTDB taxonomy): Bacteria > Planctomycetota > Phycisphaerae > Phycisphaerales > SM1A02 > SYAC01. The sequence continues at coordinate 12,780 of CANKBX010000059.1, read as the reverse complement.
GGCGCCACCAAACTTTCAGTTGCGGGCGCGATATTAAGCTCTGGAATTTCAGTTTCCGTTGCGTCTGGCACTATCAACTCGGGCGCAACCGATTTACTTTGTCCGCTTAACGCCTGCGCCGGTGCGCTAAGCGCGGTGATCAGTGCGTTGATGTCAACAGCGTTGGCGGTTTTCCACGCTGGCAAATCCGCCTCTTGTATCGTGCCCAGTTGAGTCAACATATCCGTGCCCGCAAGCAACTGCTCCACTCGTTCAGGTCCGCACACTTCTATTTTTCTTTGAATGTTGACCAGGCAATCCTCCATGTGGTGTGCCAAGTCAACCGCCAAGTCCAAACTAATCACTCGTGAAGCGCCCTTGATGGAATGCGCCGCACGCATCAGGCTTTCAATGGGATGCACATCGGCTGGGTTCTGCTCCAACCGAAGCAACCCGTCGTTCAGCGAAGCGCCATGCGACTGAATTTCACCGCGGAACAATTCAAATAGATCAAATCCTCCAAACGCGCTCATTGAATTGACCTCTCCATGATGGATTGAATTGCGCCGGGATCCAAAAGCACGGCGTCGCCATCATCCAATGGAATGATGCAATTTGTGCAGGAAGCGGAATTTTTTGGAATGGTCGATGGCGCGTTGCGAAATTGTGACGGATCGACCTTGCGGATGGAGTCAACAGCGTCCACTTCAAAAGCCCAAGAGGCTTCTTCGCTACCGATCACAATCATGCGACGCAATTTGGCGTTGGCGGTTTTATCCACCGGCATGTCAAGCACAACATGCAGCAACCCAGTCAACAAAATTGCGCCTTCATAGCAGCACAGTCCACGAAATGGCGGGCGGGTTCTGTGCGGAACTTTGCGCACCTTTGTGATTGGAAAAACATTCAACACGCTTTTGGCGGGCAACGCGAATCGTTCGCCACCAATTCGAAACAGCAATATGGTGTCTTCTTCACGCAGAGATTGCTCGCGTGTTTGCGCCAACGCATTTGTATTGAAAGCCAAGCTCGCCGGCTTGATTGGACGCGCCAAAAGTTGGGTCAATCCAATTTTAATTTCATTGAGATTGTCTGGCGGTGAATTAGTCAAGGCGTTGCTCCACAACAGTTCTAGCGGCGCGATCGCGGAATCGTTCCGCGCTCTTCGCGTCGCCGCGCAAGTCGGAAATAGCGGCGAGCGACAATAATGCGAGTGAGTTCAATGGCTCAAGGTACACGACCTTGGTGAAACTTCGCTCGGCTTCAGCCACATTGTTCTGGGCCATTTTGATGCAGCCAAATAGCACATGCGCTTGGCTGTCAGTTGGCTTTATGGCCACGTGCGCCATGAGCGCTTTTTCCGCCGCGGCCAAGTTGCCTGAATCAGCGGCAATTTGGGCTTGTGTGAAAAGATCAACCGGCGGCGGCAGAACAATCGCTTGCGAGCGCGCAACAGGTACAGACATGGATGATTTCACGGCGATGCTTTGTTTTGGCTGTGGTCGTTCTCCCGCAACAGGCGTTGACGATTGCGGAATCTTTTTGGATTTGAAAAAGACAAACGCATGTTCAATTTGACTTCGCTTCAGATCCGTATCCTCAAGACTTAAAGAGTCCGCGTGACCAAGGAACACAAGTCCATTTGGATTTGTCATTTCGCCCAGAAGGCGCCCGAGACGTTTCTTGGTTGGGGAGTTCAAATAAATCGCAACGTTGCGGCAAAAAACAAAATCATAAGCGCGTTGCGGTTGCCACGTGGACAAATCCGCGCGCACGGTGTTGATCATCGCCAAGCCACGTGGATCCAGTTGAAGTTGCCCTTGAGTGGTGGGGCGGAAAAAATCATTGGCCCACTTTGGAATCGGTGTCCGTTGCGCCAACGCGCTTGCGCGACCAGTGCGCGTGATGTCCAAGTGATCATCGCTATAGTCCAAAGCCAAAATTTGAAATTGATCTTTGGATAAACCACAGGAAAGAGCGGTGGCGGCGATTGAAAATGGCTCCGAACCAGTGGCGCAACCAAGGCTTGCCACATGGATCACCTTGGAATGATCCGATTTTAAAATCGCCTCACGCAGCACGTCAAATGCCGCGATATAGCGGAACAACCAAGTCTCAGGAGGAGCCACATGTTGATACAAGATCTGCGCCTCGCGGGGATCCAGATTCAGTCGCTCCACATATTTCGTGAGAGTGTTCAAGCCCAACAATCGCATCCGTTCATCGGCGAACAACTCTATATATTTATGCGGCTCGGATTCCAGGGGTGTGTTCACCGCCAGCCACGCTGACAACTCATTCACGACACAAGCCGCCTATCCGTGGGTATCGCCACCGCGCTCGCACCTTGCAAAAGAAGTTGATGTTGTTGCGCGATTCGCGCGGCGTCAAAAACTTGCACGCGACCTTCTGGAATGTTCATCACCTCGCGCAGATGTTCAAACCCAGGCAAACCCGCGGAGGGATTCCACGCGCCGTTGTCGTCCAAATCGCGCAAGCCAATCGCTTGCTCCACGCGCAGACCAAATATTGCCGTGCGCGCGGTCGGGCTATCGCTGTTCAGGGGCACTTCGATCAACAATGTTCGCGATCCCACTTGCGGCTCAATAGCGGCTTGCCCCGTAAGAATTCCCGCGTCAAGCAATGGAATCAACGCACCATGAAAGTCGAACAAGCCCAACATCCACGCGGGGCTAGAAGGCAAGGACTGGGCTGAAACCACGGGGCATACTTCGCGAATATGCCGAACATCCAGGGCGAAAAGTTTTTCCTTCACGGTCCAAATCAGCGTTCTCATAGGCAAATCATAGCCACTTCAACCGGGCTCTTTGACCGCTATGAAGCATCAGGATGCAATTTATGGATATCGCGAATGAGCGACAGTTTGGAGAAGAAAATATCCACCAACTCTGGATCAAAATGTTTTCCGGATTCGCCACGAATCGTGTCAAGAACTTTACGTTCGGCCCAAGCCTCCTTGTAGCAACGCTTGTTGGAGAGCGCGTCAAACACGTCGGCAATGGAGACAAATCTTGCAAATAAAGGAATGTCCTCGCCTTTTTTTCCGCCCAATCTAGGCTGATTCGTGATTGGGTCCAGCAATAAATTTCCATCTATATCCACATATCCTGGATAGCCGCTGCCATCCCATCGCTCATGATGATTCAACGCGACTTCGAGTGAGGATTCATCAAATTCAGTCGATTGACCCACGAAGATGCGCGCTCCGTAGAGAACGTGTCGTTTCACGTTTTCAAATTCCGCGGCGTCCAACTTGGAAGGTTTTTTTAAAATCAGATTGTCCACGCCAATCTTTCCGATGTCATGAAAGCGCGCCGCGATGCGGAGTCGATCACGATCACGTTCAAATGCCGGACCTACAGGGCCGCGTCGAGACGCCCATTCCTCAAACAACACGGTTGCGATTCCTGAAACGCGTTCAGTATGGTGCGGAGTTTCACTCGGATCCCAGGTCTCCGTCATGAGCAACACTTTGGTGATCACGCTTTCGGTCAATTGGGTTCGCTCAATGGCCGCGGTGGCAATGCTGGCAAAATGCGAAAGCAATTCTTTGTCCGAGTCGGTGAATCGTATCCTTTTGCGATCATCGCTGTCCATTGCATTGAGCAATTGCAACACGCCAACGGTGCGTCCATTACTAGAGCGCAGCGGCAGGGCCAAAACGCTTTGGGTTCGATATCCAGTCAGCTGATCAAAAGTTGCATCAAATTGAAATGGAGATCCTGGATCCAATGCGTAGGCATCGGCGATATTCACGCTTTCGCCGCTCTCACTCACCCAACCCGCGATTGATCGATCGTTTACAGGCAATACTTGGCTGGAGAATCGGAATCGAGAAGCATCCACCACACCTGGGCGCTTTGAAAGAGTGTCATTTTGCGCGTACTTAAAGCGCAGCAACTTATTTTCACGGATAAAAATTGTTCCCGCGTCCGCGCCAATCAATTTGCGCGCCTGGCTTAAAATTTTCTCCATCAAAAGATGAATGTCTTGTACCTCGTTCAATTCATTGCCAATCTCAAGCAATCCACGCACGCTCTTTCGATACGTATCTGAATCCACCACGAGCGATTTTTCCAGACGCATCACTTTGCGCTCGCTGTCGGTCAATGAGTGAGCCCGATCGTTCAGGCGTTTCTGAAGGGCTGCGATTTCGGCCTCGGCCATTCGCTCTCTGCAATGAGCCATGCCCAATTTCGCCAATGTTCCAATTCGTGATCGAACTTCCTCGGGCTCGCTCAGCCGGGAAATAAAGTCCTCAGCGCTGGCCGCAAAAGCCGCCGCCCGAATCAGTGGATCGGGCAACGCCGCCATTGCCACGCAGGGAATTTCCTTTGTGGTTTCGTTGTGGGCAAACGCACGCAGCAAATCAAAACCTTGTGGTCCAGCACCCGAAATTTCCACGGCCACAACGGAAGGCGCCAAACGGATCGCTCTTTCTATGCAATTTGCATCACGTGGAATAATTTCAAGTTGCGCGACATCGGAACTCAATGCCGTTCTTAAAAGATCCATAGCCCATACTTCATTGGTGATCAAAACAACAAGCGGTTTATCCAATGGATGCTGAGTGGGCACTTGTTTTGGATTGACTTGATCTTGCATGAAGTATTTATGGTACTGAAATACGCTTTCACATCAGCGCTTTGATGTGTAAATTAAAAGTAACAAAAAGTGGGACCGGTGGGAGTTGCACCCACACGTCAATTTCTTGACTGCGGATTTTAAGTCCGCTGCGTCTGCTGTTCCGCCACGATCCCATTGTTCACGTTGCCCTGCAAATCCAAACCATGGATTTGTTCAACCAAATTCGCCGCGTAAAGATTCAAAGACTAGCCACCCTTGGTTTCATCGGAAAGTTGCGGTGAATGCCAACCGCCAGCGGGCATTAAAATTTCATTCGCTGGTTCCGGCCCCCATGTGCCGGGCTTGTACTTCATCACTGGCACGGCGTTGTCAAGGATATTTTCAACGATTCGCCAGCCTTCTTCAACAACATCTTGGCGGGCGAACAAGGCTTGATCGCCGCGAATGGCGTCGCCAATCAACCGCTCGTACGGGGTCATCTCGTCGGGCTGCGCGTCCACGGCCATCAATTCAATGGGCATTCCACCCATGACTTCGCCGTCAATCTTGGCTTGCATGTTGATGCCAATCTCAATGCGCGGCGTGAACAGAAAGCGAACAAAATTATGCGGTCCTGGTGGCGCCTCTGGAAAAACAACATTGGGTGGGCGATGAAATTCAACGCGCACTTCCGTGGCTGAAAGCGGCATGCACTTTCCAGCGCGGATGTAAATAGGCACGCCATCCCAGCGCCAATTGTCAATCATCAAGCGAATGGCGCCCCAAGTTTCCGTCTGGCTGTTCTCCGCCACGCCGGGCTCCTTCAGGAAGCCATCAAATTGGCCGCGCACCACGTCGCGCGTGGTCAAGGTTCGCACCGCGCGGAACAATTTCACTTGCTCGTCGCGCACGCGCTCCATGTCGCTCCACAGCGGGGGCTCCATGCACAAAAATCCAACCACTTGCATCAGATGGTTCTCGATCACATCGCGAATGCAACCGGTCTCGTCGTAAAATTTACCGCGGCCTTGCACGCCAAAACTTTCCGCCATTGTGATTTGAATTTGCTTGATGTACTGGCGATTCCAAATCGGCTCCAAGAAAGCGTTGGCGAAGCGCGTGAACAGAATATTCTGGGTGGCTTCCTTGCCTAGATAGTGGTCGATGCGGAAAATATGCTGCTCATCAAAAACCTCGTGCAAAGTCTCGTTGAGTTGCTTTGCCGTGGCACTGTTGTGCCCGAATGGTTTTTCAACCACCACGCGCGCGCCTTGCACGCAACCGGCCGCCTCTAACTGCTTGGTCACGGCCCCAAAAAGCACGGGCGGAATAGCCAAATAATGCAGCGGACGCTGGGATGTACCCAACGCTTTCTTAAGCGATGTGAACGTGGCAAGGTCAGCGTAATCGCCATTCACAAATTGAAAGTTGTCCGACAACTTTTTGAAAGAAGGCTCGTCAATGCCGCGGCCATAGGTGGTAATTCCCTCACGCGCGCGCGCCAGCAATTGCTCGCGCGTCATGTCACTTTTGGCAACGCCAATAATTGGTCCGTCAAAAACATTGCGGCGAATCAACGCCTGAATGGTGTCGAACAATTTCTTGTGCGCAAGATCTCCGGTGGCTCCAAAAAGAACCACTGCGTCGCAATGAGATTGGGTGCTCATGGATTACTTTCCCTTCGGCGCGGTCTGCTCAAGATGTCCGCCAAACTCATAGCGCATGGCGGAGCACAACTTGTCGCCAAACAACGCCGCGCCACGGCTTGCAAATCGCGCGTACAGCGCGGCCGTTAACACATAGGCGGGCACGCCCTCGTCAATCGCCGCGTCAATGGTCCAGCGACCTTCGCCCGAATCGCTCACGCGTCCGTCAAACTTGGTCAACTCCGGATCGGCGGCCAACGAGTTCGCGGTCAAGTCAAGCAACCAACTGCTGATCACGCTGCCACGGCGCCAAACTTCAGCCACATCGGGCAAGTTGAACTTGTACATGTATGCCTCTGGTTCGCGCAGGGGAGTTGTCTCCGCATTCTTCTCGCGAACGTGCATGCCCGCATCGGCGTTCTTGATAATGTTCAAACCCTCGGCGTATGCCGCCATAATTCCATATTCAATTCCGTTGTGAACCATCTTCACAAAGTGTCCGCCACCATTTGGTCCGCAATGCAAATAGCCTTGCTCCGCGGTGCCAGGCATATTTTTGCGCGCGGGAGTAACTGGAATTGTTCCCTTGCCTGGAGCAAGTGCGCTGAAGATTGGATCAAGACGCTTCACGCTTGCTTCGGGTCCACCAATCATCTGGCAATAGCCGCGATCAAGTCCCCATACGCCGCCAGAAGTTCCAACATCCACGTAGTCAATACCAGACTTCGCCAATTCCTTGGCGCGGCGAATGTCGTCCTTGTAATAACTGTTGCCGCCGTCAATCAGTGTGTCGCCCTTGGAAAGGTGTGGAGCAATTTTGGCGATGGTTTCATCAACATAAGCGGTTGGAATCATCATCCAAATGCTGCGCGGCGCTGGAAGTTTGGCGATCATGTCCTCGATACTGGTCGCGGCGATGGCGCCTTGGGCAGCCAAAGCTTTCACGGAATCAGCCGACACATCAAAGGCCACAATTTCATGTCCAGCCTTCATTAAACGGACCGACATGTTCGCACCCATACGACCCAAACCAATCATTCCCATTCGCATTGCGTAGCTCCTAAAAGTTGTTGATCCAATTTATTAGTCCACAGAATCAGAATTGAAATATAGACATCAAGTAAAGCACAAATCAAATTCAATCCAAGGTTTCAATTCAAGAGTGGCAAGACTAACGATTGCGGCACTTTTGTGCGATCGCTGGTGAAATCGCCGCCACAATCCATTTGGCAACAGCGGATTTTGGCGCAACTCCGCCGAATGCATCAAGGGAAATAACGTGCCCGTCTGGCCACACAATTTGCGCGTCCGAATTTACGCAGTCAAGAGTTTGCAGTGAATTTGCCACAATGCAATCGGCTTTCTTGGCCACTAACTTTCGCCGCGCGCTTGCGATCACTTCGTCTTTGGGTTCCAAAGCGAATCCCACGACAAACTGATTATCACGGCTTCTCACATTGCCCAAGATTTCCGCAACTGGCTCTAGTTGCAGCGTCGGCGGCGTGGCGTCGCGTCTAATTTTTCCAACATGCGCCGCGCCCACAACCCGCCAATCTGCAACCGCCGCAGCCATGATCAACACGTCAAAATTACTCCATGCCTCGGTCAATAACCCGCGCAGATCCGCAGCTGTTTGGAACCGCGCCACATCGGTCCACGAATCGATTTCGGGCAATGAGCAGGGTCCAGCAAGAATGCGCACATGGGCGCCATTTGCTTTCGCCGCTTTGGCTATTTCTAAACCCATGCGTCCACTTGAACGGTTTCCAATAAATCGAACCTGATCAATAGGCTCATGGGTTGGACCTAGGGTCACTAGCCAACGCAAAGGCACGGGCGGATTGTTGGTATTTGTATTACTCATGGGTTGCCACTTGCGTGATCGGTCTGCATACTACGATTGGTTCACTAGACTGTCTTAAATAGTTGTTCATTTGTTATTGAGAGCGTTGTCACGAAGGAGATTCACTTGGCCCGAAAGATTCGACTTAAAATTGGAGAAGTCCTACTGCAATGGAAGACGGTCAACCAAGACCAGGTCACCCAGGCTTTGAATTTGGCAAAGGGCACAGGCAAGCGAATTGGCGAGGCTTTCATTGAGATTCATGCGTGCTGCGAAGAAGATGTTGCCAAGGCTTTGGCGCATCAATTTGGAATGGAGTTTCTCAACCTGGAGCGCGCGGAAGACAATTCCAAAATTGATTTGTCACTGATGCCAAACGATCTTGTGCGCAAGCATTTGGTGCTTCCACTTTCTAAGAGCAACGGTCGGCTTAAAATCCTGGTGCATGATCCAATGGATTTGGAATTGTTCGATAATTTGCGATTCCGCCTGAACGCTGAGTTGGATACCGCTGTTGCCAGCAAGCGCCAAATGCAGGCGTTTTTGGATATTGGATTGAAGAACGCTGCGCCCATTGAGCAAGAAAGCTTGATGACGGATTCCATTGACAAGAGCGTTGACAAGAACGCGTCAAGCGTGGACAAAAGTAAAAATTCAGTTGACGCCGACGCTGGCGATGACGCGCCGTTGGTGCGATTGGTCAACCGAATCATCATCGAGGCCGTGCGCGGGCGCGCCAGCGATATTCATGTGGAGCCGATGACTGAATATGTGCGCGTGCGTTATCGAATTGACGGCGAGTGCGTGCTGCGCGACAAGTTGCCCAAGAAAAATCAAGCGGGATTGTTGGCGCGCTTTAAGTTGATGGCTGGCGTAAACATGGCGGAACGTCGCATTCCTCAAGACGGTCGCATCAAGATGTTGATCGATGGCGTGAGCGTGGATTTCCGCGCCAGCATGTGTCCGGCGTACCACGGCGAAAGCGTGGTTCTGCGTATTTTGCGCCCCGACAGCGTTCGAATTGGTTTGTTAAATCTTGGTCTTGAGCAGGACATGTTGGACACGTTCAACAAAGTCATTCGCCGACCCAATGGAATCTTTCTTGTCACCGGTCCCACGGGCAGCGGCAAGACCACAACTCTGTACTCGGCCCTTGACGTGCTTAATCGGCCCGACAAGAAAATCATCACCGCCGAGGATCCCGTTGAATACAACTTCAAGGGAATCAACCAGGTTCAAGTGCGCGATCAAATTGGTCTCACGTTTCCATCCATTCTTAAATCCATGTTGCGCCAAGCGCCCAACATTATTCTGGTGGGTGAAATCCGAGATCGTGAAGTTGCGGACATCGCCATTCAGGCCGCGCTCACGGGCCACTTGGTCTTCAGCACGTTGCACACCAATGACGCGCCAAGCGCCATCACTCGTTTGGTGGACATGGGCGTCAAGCCATTCTTGGTTGCCAGCAGTATTCAAGCCGTGATGGGCCAGCGGTTGGCAAGAATCTTGTGCGACAAATGCAAGAAGCAAGATCCAGATCCAGATCCAAAGATTTTGCGCCTAGTTGAAATCGCCGACTCTGAAAAGGACAAGGTCATGATGGCCGTTGGATGTCCAGAGTGCGGTGGAGTTGGCTATCGCGGTCGACGCGGCATCTACGAAATGATGATCATGAACGCCGAAATCCGCAATCTCGCATTTGAGCGGGCGGGCGTGGCTAAAATTCGCGCCGCGGCAATTCGCACTGGCATGAGAACATTGCTTGGCGACGGCAAGTTGAAGATCTTGCGTGGCCGTACCACCCCGATTGAAATTTCAAAGTTCGCGCAAACTTCCACATTCGATCCTTCCGCGGTTGGAAGTTGATGTATCGGCAACGAAAGACCCTAAAGGAAAAACAGCATGTCAAGTGGTGAATCAAGTAGTTCCAACCCAACAACCGGAAGCACCGTTCAAATTGATCGGTTGCTTGATGTGATGGTGAAACAAGACGCGTCCGATCTTCACATCACCGTTGGTCGTCCACCCACGGTGCGTTTGAACGGTCGTCTGCGCAATTTGCAAACCAAGATTCTTGACCCCGATGACACCATGGCGTTGATGAAGGCAATCACGCCGGAAAAAAATCAGGCGGAGTTTCAGGAACAGGGCGGAACGGATTTTGGATTTAGTTTCAGCGAGGCGGCGCGATTTCGCGTCAGCGTATTTCGGCAGAAGACATTCGTGGCCATGGTGCTTCGACTTATTCCAAATCGATTGCTCAGCTTTGAACAAATTGGCTTGCCGCCCATTTCCAAAGAATTGATCAAGAGACCCCGCGGCTTATTTCTTGTGACCGGACCCACAGGCAGCGGCAAGACAACCACAATCGCCACCATGGTTGATCACGTAAATCAAAATTTTGAAAAGCACATCGTGACCGTGGAAGATCCGATCGAGTATTACCACGTGCATAAACGCTCGATTGTGAATCAGCGCGAAGTGGGCTCATTGTCCGACGTTCCAAGTTTCGCCGAGGCGCTTCGACGCGCCTTGCGCCAAAATCCAGACGTGATTCTGGTGGGTGAAATGCGCGATCTTGAAACTATTGAGGCCGCCATCAAAGCCGCCGAAACCGGCCACTTGGTGTTTGGAACGTTGCACACCACCGGCGCCGCTGGAACGATCAATCGAATTATTGACGCCTTCCCAGTGAATCAGCAAGAGCAGGTTCGCGTGCAGCTTTCCACAAGTTTGCTGGCCGTTCTCAGCCAGGTGTTGTTGGCCAGAAGTGACAAGCCTGGTCGTATCGCTGGCTACGAGTTCATGGTGGTCACGCCAGCCATCAGCAATCTGATTCGCGAAAGCAAGACATTCCGAATTGACTCGGCCATTCAAACAGGCAAAAAGTTTGGAATGCAGTTACTTGATGAGCATCTTTGGTCCATCTTCAGCAAGGGCATTATCACGGCCGAAGAAATGGTTGAAAATTCACGCAATCCAGATGACTTGAAAGATCGAATTCGCAAGGCTGGCGGCACTGTTCCAGGCATGGAATTTGACGGTCCATCTGAAACAATTTCCTAGCCCGTAATCGATTGCTTCTCAAGTTATTTGCCTTGCAAAAACCTTCTTTACGCAAGTTCCTTGATAGGTCAATACCCTTAATTGGGCATTCTTATATTAGTCCGATGTATTGCTGACGCAATTATCAAATCAATATAAAGGAACTGCATTTCATTCAATGTCGAATGTTCCAACGAAATCGGACACTAAATTAAGTTAGGATATTTGCATGCCTCCAACACCCAATTTGAAGATCGATACTTCAAGCGAACAATACGTTCAACAAGAACTCAAAGGACGCCGCATGGGCAGGGCGTTGACCAAGCTGGGCAAGGTCACTCGCGAGCAAGTGCACCAGGCGCTGGAGTTGCAAAAGACAACCAGCAAGGGCAAAAAACTGGGCGAGGTTCTTATTGAAATGGGGTTGGTGAAGCTTGTTGATATTCAAACTGTTTTGGCGGGCATTGCCGGCATGCCATTCGTGTCGCTCAAAGATCGCGTGATCGACGCCGATGTACTCAAGTGCATTCCACCCGAGTCCGCTCGCAGCTACCAAATTGTTCCGCTGGAATATGACTCCACCACCAAAAAAGTTTTGATCGCGCTGAAGGGGCCAGAAAGTTTCAGAGCCGTTGACGATATTCGAATGCTTCTTGGTCTCAAGGTGTCAGCCGTTGTGGCGGCGCCTGAGGAAGTGGAGGCCATTCTTAAAAAGCACTATCAATCCAACGATTCGCTTGCCAGCATTATTGCCGACGCATCACACAGCGACGCCGCCGCCGCTCTTGAAGGCCGTGGCGACAGTGTGGATCTTGCCACTCTTGCGCAAGCCGCCAACGACAACAATGTGATTAATTTGTTGAATCATTATTTGCTGCAAGCCATCCAAAACAAGGCCAGTGATATTCACTTGGAGCCGTTTGAAGATGAATTTAAAATGCGCTATCGCATTGACGGCGTTTTGTATGAAATGCAATCGCCGCCGCCTGGCTTGGCCATGGCCATTGTGAGCCGCGTGAAAGTTATGGCAAAGTTGGACATTGCCGAACGACGATTGCCTCAAGACGGTCGCATTGAATTGAACTTGAACAACGCGCCAGTGGATCTTCGCGTGGCCGTGTTGCCCACCATGTTTGGCGAAAGCGTGGTTATGCGTATTTTGGATCGCGGCAATGTGCAGTTAAGTTTGGACCGCGTTGGTCTGCGCGAGGACGATCTTGAAAAAGTTCGTGAACTCATCACCAAGCCCAACGGAATCGTGATTGTGACAGGGCCAACCGGCAGCGGAAAAACCACCACTTTGTATGCGGCGCTGAACGAACTCAACACCATCGACACAAAAATCCTCACCGCTGAAGATCCCGTTGAATATGACATTGAGGGATTGATTCAATGCCAGGTGAATCACGATCAGGAACTTACATTCGCCAAGTTGCTGCGAAGTTTTTTGCGTCAAGATCCCGACATCATTCTGGTGGGTGAAATCCGCGATCTTGAAACCGCGCAGATCGCCATTCAAGCGAGCCTGACCGGCCACTTGGTGTTCAGCACGTTGCACACCAACGACGCGCCCAGCAGCATTCTTCGATTGATGGATCTTGGCGTGGAAAGTTTCCTGCTTACAGCAACGCTTGAGGCCATTGTCGCGCAGCGACTTGTGCGCCGCATCTGCGTGCATTG
>CANKBX010000058.1 GCA_947480055.1 Planctomycetaceae bacterium | reverse complement strand
GAAAATTGATTGCGTTGGCTGGGACAATTCCGGTTTCTCGCCACTCCCAAAAAATTGCCGTCCATTGATGACACTCTTCAATCTGCGTCTGATGCGGCGCAAACCAAATCACTTTGTCCGTATCTCCGTCTGCGGCGATCACAGTGGGCGGCGTACTCACACATACCCACACAAACAAGAAACAAATAGGCATTCGTATCGGTGTTTGCATTGCGGCTTCTCCAAGAAATTTTTTGAACGAAAATTTTGGGTGGATATACATAGACTAGTCACTGATCGACCCCCTTACTTCAGACCACAATTGCATGACGGCATTTCTCCTTCTTGGTCTTGACCCAGACTTAGGCCCACATTCAAACAGCGATATTTTGGTCCATAGGGACCTCATTCCTCTGACTGAATGCAGTGAACTCCCCGGGCGTAAGCGTGCCTTAGCCACTATAGGGATTCCGCTTTCGACATGAGTCTTTTTAATATCTTAATCGGAATCAGGTCGGGCTCTGAAATGTTATTCGTTGCGCTCGCCACTACTTCCGCCTCCATGATAATGGACGACTTGCCCACGCTTGGCAAGCAATGCTCGGGATCTCCCGTGTAAACGCACGCGCGGCATGTTGCAGGCCTGACATCGTAGATCGAACACGCGTTGTCTTTTAAGAACACGCATGCGGTTTCCGATTTGGGGCGATGCTTCCAATCGTCCTCTGTGAAATCGCGCTGTTTCTCCATTTTGATTTTATCGAGCGTGGATAAATCAACCTTGCTTTCGATGAGATCCATTTCATCGTTGGAAAGAATCACGGGTTGATGACAGCAATTATTACAACCCGCTTTGCAGGAAAGAACCATCAGGTGTTTGGTGATCGCTTCTGTGGTTTTTTCATCTTGCACTTTGTGAAGCGCTTCCGCGCGATTTGCCCCGCGAGAGAACCTTCTTTTCATGTCATTGATAATCGAAAGAATCTCAGTGACCACCACTCTTCGAAACACAGGATCTCTTTGCTTCAGAACGCCAGTAATTTTATTTGTAAGCCAGATTTTTTCCATGGTTCTGTAAGTTACAACACGGGAAGCCGGGACGGCAGTCCATCAACCAGCACGCGCCCCCTACATCTGAAGCACTTGAAAGGGAGTAGCGGGACCTATTTTTTGGCGATGCTGAATAAGTAGATTTTGACCATTGCTCCGGCGCCCACAAGACCCCATGCGATGATCACAGCCCACTGCGAATTTACATAGGGCGAACTAAGAACTATGTATCCAAGTCCGAACGCAATCAGAAAACTGACGAGACGATCCGTCGTCATCAACATATTCAATTTTTTTTCGCTCATCATTCTTTCCTGCGTACTCGCTTGTTGATAGGACTTCGCCTTTCGAGTTTGGCGGACGAGTGCCCGACAAGTCCACTGTGAAGCGGCGGTTCCGTGCGCTTATTGTAACACCACGGTACTGAAACAGTTGGCAACCCTCGCCAGCGCGGCGTGATTTCGTCACGCTCAAGCGCGTGGCGGCATGCCACGAATCATGGTCAAGAATTCCTATCATTCGCTGAATGAAGATTGCACCATTTCGAATCGAGCAATACTTCGCATTGCACGAGTTCACTGCGCCCCACTTGCTTTCGTCTAGCGATGCCGAATGCGTGTCGATTGCAGATATTTTGGCGCTTGAACCCGACGCCGCAGACCAACTCTTCTCGCAACAACTTGGATACACGCAGAGCGCAGGCGCGCCAGATCTGCGCGCCGCCGCATCCGCGATTTATAGAACCACCACCGCGCATGACATTGTCGTTGTCTCTGCCGCCGAAGAAGGAATCTTCGCCGCCTATCACGCGCTCTTGCAACCTGGCGATCATGTTGTCGTCGAGACACCGTGCTACGAATCTGCGTTGCAAGTGGCGCGCTCCACTGGCGCCAACGTGACAGAGTGGAGACGTTCGGCCGATGCGAATTGGGCTCACGATCTCGCGGCACTTGAACGCGCGTTCCGGCCAAACACACGATTGATCTATATCAACACTCCGCATAATCCGACAGGATTGATGATGCCGCGCGAAGTGCTCGATCGTGTCATCAAACTCTGCGCGGCGCGCAATGCGTGGCTGTTCTGTGACGAGGTATACCGAGAATTGGAACATGATCCCGCGACACTATTGCCGGCCGCGGTCGACTTGTATGAGCGCGCAATATCACTCGGATCCATGTCAAAGACCTATGGGCTTCCAGGACTGCGCCTCGGCTGGCTGGCATCGCATGATCATGATGCGCTCACAAAGATCATCAACTTCAAGCACTACACAACCATTTGCTCGAGCGCACCAAGTGAATTGCTCAGCGCACTCGCGCTACGACACCGCCATGTCTTCGCGGATCGAAATCGTGCGATTGTGCTTGCAAACCTTGCACTTATCGATGCGTTCTTGGTCCGTCACGCCAATCGCCTTTCATGGGTGCGACCCACTGCCGGCACAATTGGTTTCATGCGAGTTGCGGGAGTGAAAGACACATCGGCATTCTGTGAACAACTAATCGCTGACGCTGGCGTGTTGCTGTTGCCTGGCACGGTCTATGACGAGCCAACGCATTTCAGAATTGGTTACGGACGCACTTCAATGCCAAAGTCACTTCGGCATTTCGAAGCGTGGCTCGAAAAAAATTCTTGATGAACGCTACGCCGCCAATTTTCTCAAGCAAGTTTCTTACGTTGAACACAGCCGCAAAGCGGTGAGCGTTTACTTGTCAGCATGCGGCAAGACTGCGCCGTTATTGAGTCTACTAATAGAAAAATATTTGATAAGAATTCAAATGATTTTACAGTCAGCAATTAACCCAACCGCGATGCGGAATTTCTTATGAATACCGAAAGAACAGTCAACCCTCAAAATGTTGCGGTAAAAAAATCACCGCCGGTCTTTCAAGGACCGGCGGCAAATGCATTATTCATGCCTCAACGAATCGAGGCGTGCATCTCAATTCATTATTTACTTAGGCAACAAAACGCTGTCGATGACATGGATCACGCCGTTGTCACAGACAATGTCCGTGGTCACAACAGTCGCTCCATTGATATAGACTTTGCCATTTGTGAATTTCACTTCAACTAACTTCCCATTGACCATCGCGCAACGCAGACTCGTGCTCGCTCACTCAATACCGAACGGACCCTTGTTCTTCTTGGCCGCGGACTTCTCGTAGTCCGCCAAGCCGTTTATCTTGTTCACTTGGCTCTCGTTCAGGATGCGGCGAATGGCGCTGATCGCGCGCTGGCTGTGCTCGTCGCGCTCGAAGCGGATTTTCTCGCGGGCGTTGGCGACCTGCGTCTGCTCCTGCCAATATTGCTTCATCTCCTCAACTTGTGTCGGGGGCGGACCGGCGGCTTTCTGTGGGAGCATTTTGCGGCAGAAATCCACGTGTTCCGCGCGACTGGTTTCGCAGAGCGACTGCAACTGCTTGCGCTGATCGTCGCTCAAGTCGCGAAGCGAGAGCGCCTTCTCGATGAAGGGCGAGGCAGAGCGGGAGTCATTGAAGATGCTCGGGTACGCATGCTCGTCGAAGGCAAGTTGAAGCGACGCCTGCTGTTTTTCGCCAATCGGAGCGATCGCGCTCGCCCACGCGGCGCGCACGGCCGCGGTTCGCTTCGTCTTCAGCTCGCTTTGCCGCGCCTGTATCGCCAGCATTTCCATGCCAAGCTTCTGCATCTCGACCATGTCCGGTTTCTCCTCATTTTGGCTGGACAAGTGGGCGACTTGCGCAGTTTCGTTTCCCCATGCGCGGCGCTCCTGGTCGATGCTCTGGGACAACGAAGTCAACTGATCCTTGATGAGCGGATCGATCTTCATGGCCAGCGCCTCTCGCACCTTGGCCAGTTCTTCCGGCGAGAGCTTCACCGAATTCAGCACGGTGACGATGTTCACCAGCGACTCCGACACGCCCCTGGGGGAGTCGAATCCACCGAACATTCCCGTGTCACTTTCCAAGCGTTCAAGGACGCGCTCCAGCTTGGCCATCTGAAGGACCGGCGTAGACTTCTCGCCCAGCACTGATGAGAGGTCGTTTAGAAACGCCTCGTCCGCCTCCGTGGACTTTTGAAGCAGTGCCTTGCGGCCGTTGAAGTACGCGGTCTGCTTGGTTTCGTTGACATTCATGTCGTCCGAGTTCTTCGCGGCTCGCGCCCATCGATCCGTATTCAAGTCGTCCACGCGTGACTGCTCCGTTCGGATTTCCTCGTCCCATTTCTTCATGTAATCCTGGTGCATCGTCTTCAGCAGTGCCTTGCCGGAATCATCCAGCGCCAACTGGGTCGCGATCAAGGCGATGGCGGACTCGCCCATCGGCCCGCGGTTGGTGATGACGGTCTCTTGCTCGGATAACGGGTCCTCGGCATCGGCCGCGCGGGCGTTGATCCCGGAAGATTCTTCCCCGGTCGAAGCGTCGTCGCCGTCCTCAATGATGTCGAGGCTTTCATCGGTGATTTCCTGCCCGCTGTTGGCATTTTCAAACATAAATTGCAAATGGGGATTGCCTACCAGGGGCGACACGGATTTCAATGCGCTGGTCGCTATTTCCTTCCGCTGTTTCGTGAGCTCGCGAATTTTTTTCGCGTCGTCCCCACTGCCGGTAAAGTCCATTATTTTGTGATTGGCGCGGGATTCGTCGATCTCCTTGATGCTCTGCTCCACGAACGCGTCGTCGGCCGCCTGCCACTGAAGGTAGGCGGCGCGGATCTGCTCGCGGGCCGCGTCGTCGAGCTTCTTCAGGCGCAGGGCCCTTTTGAACAGCACGTTCGCGCCCGATGGATCGCTTGAAAGTTCGGGATAGGCCTTGGCCAAATACCAGGCGCGAAGTTTGCGCTTGGAGTCCCCAGTGAGCTGACCGGCCAGCGCCTGGCACGTTTTGTTGTTGAACTCAGAAAGCTTTCTGCTCTTGGCCATCACACGTTCTACGGCCTTGGCCATGGCGCTTTGCATGGTCTCCATCATTTGCTTCATCTTCTCCGGGTCCTTCATCATGTCCTCTTGCGAGTGTTCACCGACGCCCGCCTTCTCCAGCTCGGCGTACACGTCCCGAATCATGCGCATGCTGGCGACGACCAGGTCCTTGATCGAAGCGGTCAGATTTTGTTCGTAGATGGCCAGCATCGGATCGATCGTCGCGAGTTCCTCGGGCGTCAGACCCATCTCCAGCACGATGGCGGAGAGATCCACCGAGGGATACTGCGACATCAGATCTCGCAATATTCCGCCGTTGGAACGAGTGCGACTGCGGGCGTCGCGGGCGCGTTGCACGGAGATGCGCCGCTCCTCGCCCATGAGCGTGACGACGCCGTCGAAGAAACTGTCGTCGACCTGGGCGATTTGCTTGTTCACGCGTTCGTAGCTCTTGGTGAACTCCTCGACCTGCTCCTTCTTGGGCATGCCACCCTGCATCGCTTTCGTCTTCGTCAAGAATTGTTCGATCTCGTTCTCGCGCAGAAGGCGGAAGCGCTCGCGGTAGCCGTCGTGCAGGCCCTCGATGGCGACGCCCTGTTCCTTGGTCGGGTGGACATAGAGGTTCATATACTGCGAGAGCTCGGCCGCGGACATGGGGTCGGGCACCTGCCCAGAAGTTCCCTGGGCGCGCGCGGGCGCGGCGAAGCAAAGGGCTGTCGCAAGAATTAGAACGAAGGAAGCAAGACGATTACGTTTGATGAGAAATCGATGCATGACCGCAAGCGTAGCGGAATGCGGCTCGGCGCCGAACATCGACACTGGACCAAGCATTCCAGAGTTTACAAGGCGCCCGCGGCGGCGTCGTTGGCAACGTTACATACCGGTCACATAGGTGACTCAAGTGGACATGCACTCGAATCACGGACACCCCCACATGCCTACATGCCGCAAGATGCGCTCGATGATCTGCGCGCGGTTGAGTTTGCGTCAGCGCCGAATGGGTTTCGCTCGCGAGTTTGCCTTGAACCACTTTGCGAGGTCGGCTTCGGAAAGTTCCCCGGCGGCCAGGGCGAGAAACGTTGCCGCTGCGTCGACCTCGGTCGCAGTCATCCGCAGGCCATTCAACTCCGCGAACAAGAACGAGGCGATCAGCGCAATCCGCTTGTTGCCATCATGAAATGGATGATTCTTTGCGATCCCAAATGCGAGCGCGGCCGCGAGTTCGTAGACGGTCGAATCAACTTTATATCCCGCCTTGTTCTTACAGCGATTGAGCGCGGAATCCAGCAGGCCTTGATCGCGAATTCCCGCGAGACCACGATGCTCGGCGAGGGACTCCATATGCAGTGCCTCGACAACACTTGGCAAAACGAAGCGCCAAGAACGAATAGGTCGCGACGAAACTGTGGCTGACTTTGATGTCTTGCGGCTCGTCTTGCGAGTGGTTTTACGAGTGATCTTGCGGGGCGTCATTGCGCCAATTTCCGAAGCGCGCTTCGGTATCGACGAGCGATAGAGCGACCCGCCTTAAGCTCGGTCTCAAGCGCTGGGTCGTACGGAGTCAATTCGATTCCCCTGGGAGTCTCGACAATATGCAACTGGTCGCCGCGGGCAATACGTAAGCGCACGACAAGTTCCTTCGGCAAGATAATTCCGACCGAATTTCCGACAGCTGTGACTCGAATAGCACTCATACAAAAAGTATAACTTTTGTATAACACAAGTCAAGTTGAAGTGCGTCACAAATTTTGTGGCGGCGAGGAACCAATTTAAAAAATGGCTTTACCTGTTCTTATTTTAAAATGGTGAAGGGCCCTTGACCTGCGTGACATTGAATTTTGGTCCGATGGCGTTCATTCGTTCGATGATGCAGGCTTCGGAGGGAATGCTTCCATCCTCCATGGGAAGACCAAAGTCAAAGTAGCCCTCGATTATGCCAGAGTAAAAAGGGCCAGCATTTGGGCGGCTTGGTTGGTGCAATTCTTGTAGCAGTGAACCTTGCCTCGCGGAGCAAAAGCAGTTTCGCCAGCTTTCGCTTTGGTGATCTTGCCATCGATGAAAAATGTGATCTCTCCTTCGGTCACGAAGAAATATTCCTCTTCAGTCCCGTGAATATGTAAGGGAGGCCCGCCGCCAGGTTTTTCGCTACAAATAAGTGCAAAGATTGTCCCGCCTGTTTGCGCAGTCGTGGTAACGATTTGGTAGATACCACCACAAGGGCCGTAGCGAATATTATTGATACGTTCTTTGGGGTATTAAAAGGAATTGATAGGACTTCGCTTTTGCAGCGTCGCGGGCGCGATGAGCTAATTCAAGTGCCACGCAGTCAGGGCCTAAGTCTTTCACTCTGAACCGTTCGGCGCGCTAGTTTCGCACCCGCTGTTTGAAACATGCATGGGCGCCGCAACATGAATAATCAGGTCGCCGAGAGTCTCCACGGAATTGATCTGCTGGAAATTAGAGGTGAAAGCAACGGTCACGCCGATCGCCGGCACGTGCGCGACATTCGCGGCGAAGCCGTTGATCAAACCCGAATGCCCATACCCAGTACCGACGCCATCGATCTCGAAACGCATCAGTCCCAGTCCATCGCCAGTCCATCGCATCGATCCGATCTTCGGGGACAATGCAAACGCCTCAACAGATTGGGGCGTTGGGGTGATCATCAAATCGAGATGCTGCTTGTCCACCACATTGCCGCCAACCAGTGCGTTCATCCATCGAGCGATGTCGGCTGGGGTGGAAACGATTGCACCGGCAGCCCCGGCCACGGTCCAGGCAAACCCGTCGTCCTCGGCCACAAGCGTGAAGCCGGGACCTGGTACGCACGGTGACTCACCCGAGGCGCCGCAGTTGAGTCGGGATCCGTCGACCGTCGAGCCCTCGGCGTGGCCCGACCACACGTACGTGTCGTGCAGCCCAAGCGGAATAAAGAAACGTTCGCGCAACGCATTCTCCCATGTGCACCCGCTGGTCTTCTCGGCGATCACTCCCAGTATCGCGTAGTTGGTATTGCTGTACGCCCACGATGAACCGGGCGCGAACACCAGCGGCACAGCAGCAGCCAGTGCGATGCACTGCTCGGGCGAAAGCAGGCGCGCGAAACCAGGAAGTTCGTCTGAACTCCGGATGCCGCTGGTATGGCCCATCAGCATGCTGACCGTGATGGCATCGCCGCCGGGGAAATTCATCCATTTACTGATCGGGTCGTTGAGCGAAAGTTTGCCCTCTTGGACAAGTTGCATGATGAGCGCCGCGATGAAGGTTTTGGTCACGCTGCCGACGTGGAACCGGTCACCCAATCTCAGTGGAGTTTTTCCTGGGGGATTAGAGGATCCGGACACCGCTTCAACAACTTCAAGATGATCATCAACTCCGGTCACGACAGCGGCCGCAAGACCGGGCACGGTGATGCCCCACGGTGCGCCCTGTGATTCCCTTAAGTTGGCGAGTGAGCGTTCAAGTTGGATGCGCTTGGTCACCGGCTCCGATGTACATGCGGTGAGCGCGAGTGAGAGTGCGAGGATGCATGTTGGCAGGAATCGGGTCACGGCTACTCAGGATTAGAATAACGCACATGTGAAATTGACGCGCGTGGCTCTCACCCCCGCCGCGCAACCAGCACAACAATTTCCGCGGGCACGTTGCGCCGATACGGAAACCATGCGCCCGCGCCAACGTTCACGAACAATCGGCTCACGCCCTGCTCATAAAATCCGCTGGAGTGTCGGTGCGCAAGCGCCATGTTTTTCTGCGGCTTGTTGCGTAGCGCAACTTGGCCGCCGTGCGTGTGGCCAGCCAACACCAACGGAATGCCGGCGTCGCTTGCGGCGGCGAACGCTTTGGGATTATGCGTCAACAATAAATGCGGGCGCGTGTGCGCGATCGCTTCAACGGAAGCGCGAAGCGCCTTGGGAGATTTATTCCAATCAATTCCGGCCACGCGCAAATCATGTTCGGCGCGCCTGCGTGTTGCCACCGATTCATGCAGCACATCAAGTTTGTGATGCGCGGCCGCGGCGGCAAACTCAACCGCGTCATCAAGATGGTCGTGATTGCCCAACACCAAATAGCGCCCCATGGACGCGCGGATTTCGCCCATGGCTTTGAGCAACGGCTCGCAACCTTTCCATTCAAGGTCCACCACGTCGCCGGTGCACGCCAACATGTCAATGCGCGCGCTGTCGAGTCGCTCAACCAATTCAATGCCGCGGTTCAACGGCATAAGTTCGCCCCAATGCAAATCACTTAGGTGGCCAATGCGAAGTCCGTCAAACGCGCGCGGCCAATTTGGAACGGCGATTTCTATTTCACGAAACGCAATCGGTTGCTCCAAGTGGCGGCGCGTGAGGCGGCCCTTCAAGATTCGATCGATGGCCTTTGTGAAAATAATTTGGCGCAACTTGGCGCGCTGAAACTTTCCGCCGCGCTTTGGATGTGTCTTGGAATGAAGTTTTAGATGCGCTTTGACGTGCGCTTTGTCTTGCGGTTTTGCGCCAGATTTGTCACTCGATTGATCGCCAGCCTTGGCGGAATTCGCGTCGCGCAATTTTGAAAGATGTTTTGCGGCAGCTTTCTTTTTCAATGGGTTGCTCGATCGCGTTGCATGTTGTGCGTTCAGTGTCGTGCGTAAATTAAAACTTCACCGAAAGCCCCATGATCAAGCCGCCAATGTATGAGTTCAATTCGTAGTCATTGGTGTTCACATTCTGCCGCAAATTTTCGTAGCCAAAGTACACGCCAACATTATTGTTCAACCATGCGGTTCCCGTGGCGTTGATCTGCATAAATAATCCGCCGTCGCCTGGCCACACGGGTCCGGCCTCTATGCCAACATCAACGTCAAAGCGCTTTATAAATCCAAGCGCCTCGCGCGTGTCAAAGTAAATATTAAAACCGCCGCCCGCGTACGCCGTGCCGAATGTTTCACTAAAGGAACTGCTTGAACCAGTCGCGGCGTTAGTGAGGGATTGATCAATGGCAAACGCGCGCGCGCCAACTTGTCCAAAGATGCGCAAGTCAACTGGAAGCGATTCATTGGCAACGGCGGCAAGCCACGGTAATTCCTGCTTGGAGAACGGGCGCCACAACCAACTTTCAGCTTCAATGCCCACGGTCCAGTAGGAAAAACTGCTGTTGAGATTTTGTCCCGCCGCAAACGCAGTGGAGCCGAATACGCCATTGCTTGTTGCGCCGATGGAACCAGTTGATTTGAAACTTGTGCCCGTAACACGCAGCGTCCAGTTTTTCCAAGTGGCGTTGATGTCGCCATAAAAGCTTGGCTCCATTGCGTCCAAACTTAAATCAGTGCTTAAGTCCAAGTTGGGCGCGCTCGCTCCACCGTAAGTCACGTTGCCGCGTAAGCGTGGCAGCCATAGTGCGGTATTGAGTTGCAATTCAATTGGCGCGCCTTCAAATTGCAAAAAGGAATTTGTGGGTGCATCAGTTGCGGCAGTTGATGGCGCGCTTGTTGCGGCGCTTGATGGAGCAGTTGATGTTGCAGTTGTTGCCGTACTTGGTGGCGCGGTTGTTGCGGCGCTTGATGATGGAGCCGCGGGCACTTTCGTTGCGGATGCTTTGACAGCCAAAGTTGTGGGTGCAACAGATTGTGTTGCGGTGACTGCCGCGGCCGGTTTCGCCACGGTTGGCTTAGCCGCAACCACCCCCGCCGTCGCAGGGCTTTGCGCCAAAACCGTTGAACCAATGCACAATGGCAAGGTCACAACCACCCCGAAAGCCCAACCTAAAGTTAGCCTGTGCATGGCTGTAGATTCGATCAACGGGGTTTTGTGATTCATGATCAAAGGGTAACCAGATGGCTTCAACCGCCGCGCCACGGTTCAAGTAGGGCAAATCGCCAACCGCAACTCCCTTTATAAGCTTAAAAACCGAATTTTTGGTCTATCGCCAACCGAAACCCGCTGAACATATCACTAGCTATTTATTTTTTGTGCAAAATTAAAAGGTTGATTTTTACGCAAAATCAAAATAAAATTTGTAAGTCGAAAAATACGGCTATATTAACTTTATCTTTATAGAGTGCATTCGGGGTTCCCAAACTTCCCGTTCATGCAAAGTGCGATTTCTCGTTCCCTTTCTTGGTTCCCTTTCCCATTTCGAGTTACCACAATATGAAATCTTCCCTTTGCGCTTCTGCGTTGGTGTGTGGAGTTTGTGTTGCTGTTGCGTCGCAGGCCGCGAATGCGTCCATCATGTATTCATCCGCATTGCGGGCGCCCCCGCTCATTTCCGGCGGTCTTGCAGGTCAGGATAGTTGGACCGTGTCAAGCGGAGCCCAAAACGCGATTCAGGTCGGCTCTACCGGCACCACGCTCGTGAATGGCTCCGGTCCTCGCGAAGACCTGACACATGCCCTTACCCAGATCACCACCGGCCAGACGTACTATGTTGGTTTCGATGTCACGGTTTCCGGAGGCGCGAATATGGATAACGCCACGTACTTCATGGCGTTCAACAACGGCACTAATTTCGTCACCCGCATGTTCATTACCTCGGCCACGGGTTCCAACTTCACCTTCGGTCTGTCTGGGAATAACAATACGATAAAAGATTGGAGTACTGGACTGACCTTTGGCACTACGTATCGCGTGGTCAGTTCGTACACGCTGGACACGAATGTGACCAATTTGTGGGTCAATCCAACGTCTTCAGCGAGCACGTCGATCACATCGACTGCTGGTGGTGCCGCGACGAACGTGAACTCCATTGTGCTACGCCAGGATTCGGGAACATCCACGGAGCTGGTATCGAAAATGGTGGTGTCGACCACGTTTAACGAGGCGGCCACTTTCCCCGCCGTCCCAGCGCCAGGCGCCGCGGCGCTTCTTGGTTTGGCCGCGCTTGTAAGCCGTCGTCGACGCTAAATTATTTTAAGTGCAACTTCACAAGGGCGGCCACGCGGCTGCCCTTGTTTTTTAACTTGAAATTGGTCGCACACTCTAAGCGTTCAACACATTACCGCCCAGACCCAACAGGAATCGTGAGCACTGGCGCGTTTCCCACTTCGTTCTTCACTTGCAAGTCATACATGTCGCGCGTCATTGCAAAGATGCAGCGCGACGTGGCATCGGTTTCATCAATCCAATACCACTGATCCCGATACAGCACGCTGACCAGCGATTGTTTGGGCTGAGCCGATGTGCAGTGCACGCGAAACATGGCGTTCATGTTCTGCGTCAAATTTGAACCGTCAGGCGCATCGGCCATCTTGGCAAAAAGTTCATCGGCCGTATCCATAAATTCTGGAGGGTTTGGCCCATCCGCAACGGTGTCCACGCCCATGCACAACAAACGCAAAACGGCGGTGAATGATCGCGTGCGAATAGAAAATGTTTTTCCGGGCCAAATATCCACTGACGAAAGCATTCGATAGTTGTTGTCACTTGTTGACAGCCCCAACATATTGAGAAACTCCACGCCCTCTGGTGATTTGTCGATTGGTGGATGAAGCGTGAGAACCGCGACGCTCTCGATGGATTTATAATCGTAGGTTCCGTCGGGGCGCGCAATAAAGCCGCTCTTATCCGTCTTGGAACGCATGATGTTGGCGATGTCAACCGACTCCTTTGAAATTGGATTTGGATTCCAAGTGATTTGCGTTGGCACTTCACTCAGCGAAACCAGTTGTTTCTTTTCAAGCGTGTTGAACAGTTGCAATAATCTTCCAAACTGCTTGCTATGCGTCACCAGTCCGTTGGTGCGAGTCACATCGAATGACTGAATGCTTTGCACTTGTTCAGCGGCTAAGAAAAGCACCCACGAGATCGGCCAACTT
Organism: Planctomycetaceae bacterium; assembly: GCA_947480055.1. Classification (GTDB taxonomy): domain Bacteria; phylum Planctomycetota; class Phycisphaerae; order Phycisphaerales; family SM1A02; genus SYAC01. Next base: position 1,344 of record CANKBX010000058.1, on the reverse strand, counting down.
GCGGAGACCATGCTTTCAACCGTGCTCACGGGAATGGGCGACATCATTTCGCGCGCAAGTTGCTCGCCTTGCTTTGGAATAAATGTAATGTTTGGCGTGTAGTTCAAGCTCACGCCTCCTCCCGTTTCGCCCGCCACTAAACCGTTGCTTGGAATAGAGGCAAGTCCATTCACATTGGCGCCAGCCGTGACCTGAACGTTGATGGCGCTGACAACCATCCATTGCACTGGTTTGTCTTTTGACATGCGCACAATGTTCAACAGCATCTGCCGGTCCATGGCGTCGGAGACCGAAGTGTTAAACGCGACATGATTTTCCTCAAGAACGTTTCCGCCCCAGCGTGCGCAACTTGCGATCAGGCATGTTGTGAATACAAAAAGAAGCGCACAGTTCGCGCGCTGAAAGTGTGTGGCGCGGGAAGCACGTTGGGCAAGGTGATTAGACATGATGGTGAAAATACTCGCTTTGAAGAGACAATGCTTCAATTCTTGGATGTCATTTGAAGCGGGTATCGTCTTGCCATGGACACGCCGCGACCACAAGACCCAGAACAATCACCCAACGCAATTGTGTTGGGTCGGCGCGCATGGGTGCATCCCGATTCGCTCACGTGGAGTTTTTCCTGTAGCCCGGGTCCGGGCGGTCAACATGTGAATAAGACGGCCACCAAGGCGCTGTTGCGCGTGGACACAAATTTAATTTACGGATTGAATCCATTTGCGCGCCAACGACTTGATGCGCTCATGGGACATCGGTCCGCCAAAGGCATGGCTAGTTTTTCGTCGCATCAACATCGAAGCCAATCGGCCAATCGCGAGGAATGTTTGGATTACTTGCGCGCCATTGTGAAGCAGGCGGAAATTCAGCCGCGCGTGCGGCGCAAGACCAAACCGTCGCGTTCCAGCAAGGAGCGGCGCCTTGATTCAAAGCATCGCGAAGGCCAGAAAAAACAAAATCGCGGCTGGCAAGGCGGGGATTAATTTCGGCGGCGACCGCGCGCGCTGCAATTCGTAGGGGCTTGCCTTTGAATATCATCAAGACAAGAACATGAACATCACCACTACGAAAACTGGCAGCGAACTTGTGATCGCCATCTCTGGCGCTCTCGACATCAACACTGCCACAAACTTGGACAATGAATTAAAGCTGGAGGGAATCGAACGCCTTGTGCTTGATTTGGCAAATTGCCCGCACATTTCCAGCGCTGGCCTTCGAGTGTTGCTGCGCGCGTATAAGCAAATGTCCACCGGCAATCGCAAGTTGGAATTAATCAATGTGTCGCGCGAAGTGTGCGGCATATTTGATTTAACTGGTCTTTCCAAAATTCTCTCCATTAAACAAAAG
>CANKBX010000057.1 GCA_947480055.1 Planctomycetaceae bacterium | reverse complement strand
GCGGCGCGTGAGGGTGACGCCAACACCTTCGCTCAAATTCGGGCTTCCATTGACACGCTGGATCGCATGGGCGAAATCTCCCGCGAGGAACTTGATCTATTAACCATCGTGGCATCGGCGCGTTTGGGCGACACCGAGCAAGCACGCTCAGTGCTGAAGCGCTTTGGTTCGCTGTCAACCACGCAACAACAAGATCTTTTCAGTTGGCTTGGCGCATGTCCAGAAATGGCGCACACACGCTTTCGTGAATTTGTGTTGGAGCTTCGCGTGTCCGCGCGCGCGCCACGCATGCGCATGAGTTTTTTGCGCTCGCGCTCGCTCAGTCTTGGCTTGGCCGCGCTCACTCTCATAATGCTCATCGGCGTAGTTGTGTTGATTGAATTTGTGCTGCCCAAGTCGGCCATCACCAACACAAAAAATATTCTGGCCGCCGTAAGCAATGCAAACCCCCCATTGCTTGCGGATTCGTTGCCAAGTTCATGGCGCGCGGCGCTGCAAGAATCCGCGCTGCGTATTGCGGCTTCTCCCGCCGATCCAACCGCGGACCAGACCGCGCTGCAGAAATCATTTCGCAATTTGCGCGCCTCGTTGATCGCGGCACATGCGTCGCCGCAAGCAAAAAATATTTGCAAATTGCTTGTTGGCTCCGACGCGGACATGGACATTTTAAATCGCCTTGCCGCCGGCGTGTCCGACATTTCCAATTGCGGATGGATGAACGCGTGGATGTGGAAGGATCAACTTCCCTGGAAATCCGCTTTGTCCGCGGACGCGGTTCTTGTGTGGCGAACATTGCTTGCGCACGCGCCCCTATCACAATGGTCAGACGCGCTCTTTGATCCTCAAGAGCGAATCATGCCCGGTGAATCCAGCGTTTTTTATGTAAGTGAAACTTCGGATCTTGCGCCCAAAAAATTATTGCTTGTGCAAGGCAGAACCACTTCTTGGCAACTTGCTTGCGTGCAAGTTGACGGCGTATGGGTGCCAATGGATTGGGAGCAGGATTGGGCGCGTTGTGAACCGTGGATCAGCGGCAAAAATTCGCCCGCGTATCCACTCAGTCAACTTGAAACAACTCTTGCGGATCGAATCAACGGCGTAGCATCATGGCTGACACGCTCGGCGCAAAGTTCTACGGTGACAACGCCCACTGAGAAAGAAGCTTCATGGTGGATCGGGCAATAAAATTTCTATTTCGTAGCGCGGCGCTTTACTTCGTTATTGGTTTGACCAATGTTTTGGCATGTGGTTTTATGTGCAGTTGTAAAAAACAAAATGATCAACTACTCGCTGTAAAAGCGGAGCCAGAGTCGCAATTGGAGGCAAATCAAGCTTTGCCGGTTACGCAAACTTCAACGGCGCTACCGGTTCAAAAAGTTTCCGCAAAATCGAGTGCTGCTTCAACAGCACCATCAAAAAATAAAAATAGTGGCAGCGGAAGTGGAAGTGGCGGCGGAAGTGGAAGTGGCAGCGGAAGTGGAAGCGGAAGTGGAAGCGGAAGTGGAAGCGGAAGCGGAAGTGGAAGTGGAAGTGGAAGTGGAAGTGGAAGTGGCAGCGGAAGCGGAAGTGGAAGTGGAAGTGGAAGTGGCAGCGGAAGTGGAAGTGGCAGCGGCAGCGGAAGTGGAAGTGGAAGTGGAAGTGGAAGCGGAAGCGGAAGCGGAAGCGGAAGCGGAAGTGGAAGTGGAAGTGGAAGTGGAAGCGGAAGCGGAAGTGGAAGTGGAAGTGGAAGCGGAAGTGGCAGCGGAAGTGGCAGCGGAAGTGGAAGCGGAAGTGGCAGCGGAAGCGGAAGTGGCAGCGGAAGTGGCAGCGGAAGTGGCAGCGGAAGCGGAAGTGGCAGCGGAAGTGGCAGCGGAAGTGGCAGCGGAAGTGGAAGTGGCGGCGGCGGAAAAGGTGGTGCGGGTTCTGGCGGCGGCGCGGATTCTGGCGGTTCGCAATCGCAACTTATAAAAATTGCGGATGCGGTGAACGGTGGATCAAGCGCATCGAATCAACCGTTCACTCCCAAACGCGTTTCACAATCTTCCGCGGGAACAGGTTCCGCCAGCGGTGGATCCATCACAGGCACAGGAGCTGGTCCACCAACACCCACCAACGCCGCATCAACCACTGCCACACCAACCAATCAATCAACCACAGAAGCCGCCGCGCAAAAAGAAAAATCCACCACATCGGGCGCGTTGCGCAACAGCGCGCAAGGCGCGAGCGATTCAGGCATTCCAGATGCAAGCGCAAGCGGCAGCGCCAAATCAGGTTCGAGCTCAGCGGCGGGTTCGCCGGCAAATTCAAATGGAACTTCGGGAAATCGAACAACTCCAGAGGCGGACGCTGGTGGTCGCGGCGTAAAAAAAGATGACGCCACAAGTGCTGGCTCAACAATTCAAGACAGTGATCGAACCAAGGAATTACAACCCGAACCCACGCCCGCCGCGCAACCTGAATCATCAACCACTGAGACAAGCATTCCACTTCCAGATGTTTCCGAATCCGAAAAAGAAACAGGAGACGCCACGCCTGAAGCCTCGGGCATGGCGGCTCAATCCAAATACGCGCCGTTGCTTGGCTATTGGCGACAAGCGGACGCCACCCAACACAAGCCCGACTTTGCGCCCGGCGGATTCGATCAATCCATTCTCGCCATTCGCCCCACGCAACGATCAATGCAGATCTATCGAAGTTGGGGAACGCCGGCGCAACTTGTGATCGCCGCAGAATTGCGCGCCACATTTGATTTGAACAACGGAGTTGTGATGGCGGAGAATCCATCAACGCCTTGTCGTTTTTCATCCACCGCGCTGGAATTGCCCGCGCAATCAAATCAAGCCAAAAAACAGGTGATTCCCCCTACCCAAGCCTTGCCGTACACCGCCGCGTGGATCATTGAAGAAGATGGCGCGTTGCGATTGGACGGAAAATTGTATCAACGTATGAGCCGCGCGGAATTTGAAAGCGCCACGCAGTCCAAGCCAGGGATCGCGGCCGCGCCCAACTCTGTCTCCAAAGCAAAAACTTCCACCGCGTCCCAACAGTCCGACGCCCCCGCCGGCGGCGTGGATTTTTTTGGCACACGCGTGCGGGGAAAATATGTTTGCTTTGTATGCGACATTAGCGGCTCCATGATGGGCGACAAATTGATCGCCTTGCGCGCCGAACTCACGCGCACCATTCAGTCACTGCCCGCGGGCAGTCACTTTGAAGTGATCTTCTTTAGTAGCGACGCATACTTGCTTGAACCAGATTGGGTGCTTGCGGGCACACCCAAAGCCCGCGAGTTTTTAAAAAAAATCCAAGATGTTGGCGCCAATGGTGGAACCGATCCAACAAATGCGCTGGCGTACGCGTTCACAAAATTAAATCCCATTCCGCACGAACTTTTCTTGCTCACCGATGGTCACTTTGGCGCGGATCCATCAATTCTTTTGCAACAACTCAACGGCGGCGCGGATCAAACCCGCATTCACACAATTGGTCTTGGCCAAGATGTAGACGCGACAACTCTCGAGGCGATCGCCAAGCAATATGGCGGGCAATATCGTGGCATCGCGGCGCAAGCGGCCCCGCCACAAATGCCTGGATTTCCGCCGCCACATCCCTGATTTCAACGCGTGCCATGCTCTTGGCAATACGCTCATTCACGCTATTGGGAACGCGCGCGCCACGATCTTGGCAACACCATCACTATCGCCCTACTGCGCCGTGGCCACGCCGTCGCGAATCTCATCGCGGTAGATTCCATCGCTCATTTGAATTGGCGACACCTCATACGCAAAACCTTTTTCCGCGATTAAATTTCGCACTGGTCCAAACGCGCGATGTGAATCGGGCGCCACCTTTAAACTCACAACTTGATTCTTTGTGGCGAGCCGCGCAAGCAATTCACGCAAAGGTTGCTCCCATTCGCGCGCACCGTCTGGGCCAACTTCTATGCCACCGCCCACGAGCAAAGGAACATGTCGCTCAATCCACTGGCCACCGCCGCGAAAACATTCATGGATCACGCTCTCCGGATGCGCCGCCATATCCACGGCGTTGGTGTTCCACTCACTCCATCGCGCGCACGGTTCATCAATCGAACCCAACCACGGATTGATCCAGTACACGCGGTCGTGCCATAAAATAACTTGTACTGGAAGCAAACCCTCCACTTCACGTTTGCGCGGCGTGCGAACTTTCTTGTCCTGCATTGAAGACTCGGCCTTCAGTTCGCCTTCAAGCCGTTCAATTTCCTCGCGTAAGCTGGGCAATTCTACTTGCAACGCCTCGGATCGATCGCCGCCAATCTTCAAAATCACAGCAAGTTCCTGGGTTTTTTGGCTGGTTTTTTCATTGGAGTCCCGCAGTGAATCCAACTTTCCAGACGCGATCCGTGACTCACCATCATCGGGCGATTTTTTCTCCGCGTCGGCCACCATAACCCGAAGCCGTCGCAAAGCTGATCGTTCTTGACTCAGCGGATCGGATGCTGCGGCACCAGCCGGAGAAGCCTTGGTGATGATCTCCTTGCTGCGCGCGCCGGCAAGAATGGCAACGATAATTCCAATGAAGATAAACAATCCAAACATGTTGCACACCGTGTCAAGCAACAAATCCAAACTTCCAAATTCGTCCCCCGCCTTGCCGCGGCGGCTCATGGCTTTGCTTCCTTCACAGCTGGACGAAATCGATCGCTGGTATAGGAATCTTCCTCGATCAAATCCAACCCACGAGGCAGCGCGCCAATCTGCGAGTCTTGTGCGAACGCCTGCGATATATCGCGCCACAAGGCCACTCCACTTGGCTTCACCACGAACAGCAACGTGCGCTTGGTCGGGTTGGGCAAACTTTGAATCCATTGCTTCAACAACGCAGCGGCTGTCGCGGGGTCGTTCAGCGGAATCGCAAGCGGTGAGTCCTGCTCCGAGTTTGTTCCCGCCACCAGTTGCGCGCCCGACACTTCAATGATCACAGGCTGACGATCATCCTCGGCCAATAAATAGGTCACTCTGCGGCGCAATTGCGTTGTTGCAAGCCGTTCCTCAAGCTCGTCGCGCTTGCGAATCAACTCCGCCGCCTCAATGGCGCTTGGGTCGGCGCTCAATTGCGCCAACACTTCACGCACTTGCTCCTCCACTTTTTTCTTCTCGCTCGTGGCTCGCTCGCGCTTGTCCAATTCACTTCTCAATTCTTGCCGAAGAGTTCCACGAACAACGGCTTGATTGGGCGACTTCGCTTGCGCGGCGCGATCAAGCCGCTGCTTCAAGCCCGCGGCTTCACTGGCAAGTTCACCGCGGCTCTTGGTCAAGTCGGCGTTGGCTTGCGACTCGGTGGCCTCCACCACCGCCGCATCGGCGCCAATCTGCAAGATCAACACCATGGTGATCACAATCGTCACACCAATAGTGCACATCATCACATCTTGAAATGAGAAGAACGACATTGGACTCTCATCACCGTGGCGCGAGCGACCCATGTTCAGTTCTCGTTCGTCCCAACGCGAACCCTGGAAGTCACGTGGCGTGAACATTGCGCGCGGCAATCGTCCATGAATCTGTCATCGGCGCGGCGCAAAAATGTCAAGAACAAATGAATGCCAAGCGCGGCCACCAATCCTTCGCCCGTGGTGACAAACGCCGTGTCCAACCCGCCAATCACTTGCGTCAATTGAGTTGTGATGGTCTTCAAATCCGAACCCTGCGCGCCAAGCACCCCGCCAAAACGCCCAATTGCCTCGGTTAAACCAAGCACTGTGCCAATGAAACCCAACACCGGAATCGCCCAAATGAAACCTTTCACCGGCACATAGCCGCCGTCGATCTGCAACTCCTCATTGTCGGCGCGGCTCTGCAACATTTCATCAATGTCACCAACGCGTCCAACATTGCGCACCGCGCGCAGCACACTTGTGACACGATTGAGATACATGAACCCCTCCACGCCTTGCACTTTGGATTCAATCGCCTCCACAACTTGCATGGCGTTGCTTCGGGCGATGCTCCACTCCGGATCATCGGGCGCAAAATGAATTTGAAACGCCTTGCGTTGCGCTGCGATCTTAAAACTTTTAATCACCAAAATGCTCACGCTCCAACAACTAAAAAACATGATCAAGATTGGAATGCGGTCGAACGCGGTGAGATACTTCCAAAGCACTTGGCCTATATCAGAATCACGAATGATGAAGGATGGAACGTATGTGCCCAGCATCAATGCGATGGCGCCAAGCAAACTGCTGCTCAGCGCTGGCGTGGTGAACGATCCGCTTGGAAGCGACAGCCTGGCCTCTGGGTCAACCGACGCGTAGCGCAACAGTGGCGGCGCGGAATGCATGTCCGAGTGTTTGTCAGAACTTGCACGACTTGGGTATTGCGTCATTTGGAGACTCCTCGCATGAAGATAAGTTGCGGCGATTGCGCGATGGGATTGGGCGTGTCACGGACAAATAAAACTTCATTGTTTTCAACGCGAATCGCGAAGAATTTCCATGTTCCGTCCACGGATCGCCCAACAATGAGCGCGTCCTTGCCGTTGGCGATTCCGCGCACGGGATACGCGCCATCTTGTGGCGACAACATCACCGCAACCAACGCGGCTGGCAACATTCCCTCACCCATGGATTGATCGCGCTTCTTGGCGGCTTTGATCAGCGCGGAAATATCCGGCATTGAAGCCAGCGATTGCAACGCCACTTTACGAATATCTTCTGAGCGCGCGGCCTGGTCGCTTGCGGCCACAAGAAATGGATCGCTGGCGGAAACAGCGCGCAATGATTCAAGCGAGCGAACCCACTTGGCCGCGGCGGCATCCACTGGATCGCGCTCCTCGGCGAAATAGTCCAACCAAGCCATCCATAAATCTTTTTGCAAGTGCCAAGATAAAATTGGATTGCTTGGCGCAATGGATGATTCCTTGGCAAGCGCGTCCAACCACATATCGCGCGCTTGGCGCCACGAAGCCTTGGGCAATTCCGCCGCCACCGTGATCAACGCTTGCGACGGCGCCCACGGAATATTCACGCCCATCAATTGTCCCTTCAAAGGCGCGCGCGCCTTCAATGATTCCGCTGGCGTGGCCAAATCATTTTTGGATTGAACCGCCTGAGCCCAAGGATCGCCAAGCGAACCAACGCGCTTGCGATACAACTTGCGGCCATCATCCATGGATTGCTCGCCAAGAGTTGTCCACCCAGATTGCGCCAACCACGCCCCCGCCGCCTGACCAATACCTTCCGTATTCGCCGATTTTGCAAGTGTGCGCTTGCAAATTCCCCGCAACAATTCCGCGGCGATTTGATGCGGACTGCTTGGAAAATCCGCCAAGTGTTTGGACAACATCGGCTCCAATGATCGCGCCGTTGCGATGTCGCCAAAATCAACGGCATTCAGTCCGCCAATGTCGCCAACTCGTCTAGCGAGAATCGCGGGCACCATGCTTTGCCGCCACGCTTCAACCGCGGCGCCGCCCTCCGCCACTTGTAATCCGTTCTCAAACGCCTTCAATTGTTTGCGACGAACCAACACATCCGCCGCGATCGGCAACAATCGAACATACAAATCGCGGTAGGCGGACTCGCTCGCCGGGATGCGCTCCACGGATTTCAATAATTCCGCGGCTTGGGCATACATCTTCGCATTTTGCAATGCCTCATCGCGCAAACGAGTGGCGTTGAGCGCCATGGCTTGCAACGATTCGGCGATGGCCTGCGCATCACGATTAGTCGCGGCGGCGTTTGCCGCGATTTTTGCCGCGTCCACCAACAATTGATATTCACCAGCGCGTCGAGACCAAGAATCTGGATCAACCTGCTCCGCCGCGCTCATGGGTTGAAGCGCAGTCAACGCGGATTCCAAGCGCATGAATTCCGCGCGCGCCTGATCGAGCGCGGCCGCGCGACTTGCCGTGGCTTTGGCCAACAATTGATCCACCGCCGCGAGCAGTTGCGGCTGAACCGACTTGGGCGAGCGCGTGGCCAATTGTTTCAACTCTTGCGCGGCTTGCTCAAATTGTGCTGGATATGCGGGCGTTTGAAGCAATTGTTGGGCTTGTTCTATTTTCTGCGCCGCCGCGGCAACGGCCGCTCGCTCGGTGTCAAGCGCCGCGGTCACCTTCGCGCCCACTGCGACCACTTGCGGCGCGGCGGACAAATCAACATGGGATTCCTTCCAACTTGAAAGCGATTTCAACGCGGTGTCGGGCGAACCCGATGTCAACAGCGCCTCCACTTCGCGCGCGATCGTGTCGACCTCCTCCACGGATCGCTGCCATTGAATAATCCACCATGCAGTCACGGCCAGAACCACTGTGACGATCGACACCATGATGCTTCTTCGCGCAAATCGCCTTCGGCCAACGGCGGTGTGAGCGTCTTGAAGAGCGGCAACTCGCATGGCGAGTGACTTGGGAATTGTGGCGTCCACATTGTTGGCGCGCGAAATAAGCGCTTGGATTTCCACAAACGATTTCGCTTGGTCCAGCGCCAATTCCAAACGACCCAACGCATCTTGTTGGTCGCGCTCGCGTTGCTCGCGCTGCTGCTGCGCAACAAGCAACTGCAAACTCGCCGCGGCCGACTGGCGCAGATCTTCATCCGGCTCAAACTCGCGGATCGCCGCTTGCCAACGCAGGTTGGCCGCGCGCAATTCTTGCAAATCCATGGATACCGCGGCGTTGTGCATTTCATCGCACGCCAAGCGCGCGGCGGTGAAAGCGACGCGCCGTTTTGCCGCCACCGCGAACTGCTTCAACTGCTCAAATTGCGCCTGATTTTCAATCTGCGTGCCCGCGCATGCGTCGACCAATTGCGAAACAGCGATCGCCAACGCGTCGTCTTTTTCCAGCAATGCTTGGGCGACAATTTGCGCCAACTCCCCTGCGGCCTGCCGTTGCAAACGAGTGATGGAGCGCAACCACTCTGGATTTCTAGAATCAAGATCAACCAACTCGCGCAACACTTGCAAGCGCTCAAGCAGTGGCGCTCGTTGCAGCGACAACAATCTATGCCTGGCTTCGCTTTGGGCCAGCGAGTGAAATCGCGACCACGCGTCGGAATAGGACTCAAGCAAACTTTGATCTATGGATTGCGGCGCGGGAACATTCGCCGCGCGGCACAATTCGCCCCACTGCCCAAACATGCCTTGCAACAACAAACGCGCCGATGATTTCGCAAGATCAAGCGCCTCGCCAAAACTCACCGCCTCGGCGAACAATCCCAACTGAATCCAACGTTGACATCGATTGAGATTGTGATTTGCGCTGGACACCTGCCGCGCGAACTCGCGCGCAATTTCCGCCACATATTGCGCATCAGGCTGGGGGCGCAGCACCAACTGGCGAATCGCCTCCACCACTTCGCGATCATTCATGCTCATAAAGTGCCCCCACTTTTCACGGCCAACCACACCAACGCCGCGATCAGGATGAAAGCCATGGCGAACCATTTCCACACACCACTGCTTGATGATGGCTCCGCGACACGTCGCACTTGGATCACAACCTCGCCCAAATTCTTGGCTCGCTCCACCGCGCCCACTTGCATGGCGGACGCTTGGGGCGTGTCGCATAATTCAGGTTCATGCGGCGCGGCTAATTTCGCAGGCGGGCTCCACTGTATTTGTCCACCCGCTTCGCGCGCGTTCGCTTTGTCATTCGCAAGTTCATGGCCCCGTCCATGCCGCGCGCGATCCGCCAACTCTCCCACTGGTTGCGCCGCGAGCGCGCCAACACCTACGCGAAGAATCCACGCGCTTGCCGCGCTATGGGCCGCAAGTTCGGGCTCTCGCTCATCCACAAAACATATTTTCACGCTCGATTCGCTTCCGGGCGCGACGGGACGCGTGGCAAATGTGAATTGCCAGCGTTGCTTCTGCGGCAAAAGCGACATCATTTCGGCTGCAAGCCGCAAACGTTTGCTCATCGCGGGCACGACCAACCAAACTCCAATTCCACTTTTCATAATTATGTCCAACACGCTCGCCGCAAAACCCGCGTCGCCAAATTCACGCTCCCATGTGTGCAGTGGAGCATCATCACGTGCCAGACGCGCCGGCAAAATTCCGCCGCTGAGTTCACGCGCCGCGCCAACCCACTCTTGCCGCCACAACGCGTCATCTTCCAGCAACGCCGCCGGATCCGACTCGCTCATCACGCGCGCGTCAATCACTCGATGGTGCGAAAGGCGATTGGCGCGCCCCGTGTAATCCATTCCGCTTGGAGTGATGCGACTCACCACCGACAAACTTTGTCCCGCGCATTCAACGCGGCGAAACGCGCACAGTATTTTTTCCTCACGCGTGGCGTCATTCCACGCGGGCGGCAAACCCGAAAGTCGGCTCAATGCGTCGGACATTGCCGCGGGCATTCCGCCAGTGCGTCCCGCGACGGTGTAGCCGCTACCGCCGTCAAGTCCGCTGGCCAACGATGTGTGAATAAGTTCAACGCTCATATCCACAGCGACGCGTTTTGAATCGCGTCGACCTCCAGCGGCAAACTTGCCAACAACGCAACGCTGGCCCATTGGGGACGAATTTGCGATGGCCGCACGCCAACGCCGCGCGTCACGCCAGCGCCAATGTCGGCGCCAACGTCGGCGCCAACGTCGGCAGTCGCGCATGGCCCCAGCGCCGAGCAAGGCACAATCAACACGCGCGAACTTGCCGCGCGCACAGCGGTCATAAATTCCGGACACGCGCCCTCCAATAGAGGCCGCAACGCGTGATCCATTTTTTTCAACGCCGCAAAATCAAGTCCGCCACTTGGCAAATATGGATCCACACTTAAATCAATATTGACGGCCTTGCTCCACGCATCGGCTTTGGAAAGCACAAGAATCAGCGGCACATCCAAATCATCCGCGGCGTGACGACTGCGATGATGTCGAACGCGCGTGAAAGTTTCCGTAAGCACCAAATCTTGGCGAATGTTGGCGCCGCCGTTTTCGGACATGCCCACCGCCGCTCGAAAGCGCGGATCCTGGGTTGGATCAAACACAAATAAAATCGCGCGGCTTTGGCTTAAGTGGCGCGTCACCGGCTGCGTCGATTCGTCCGCGCCGGGCAAGAAATGCTCGCCAGCGTTGTCATACAACACAACCAGCGATGCCTCGTGCTTCGTGGGAGCCGCCATGTCCAACTCGCTATTTGTCAACTCACCAAGCGCTTGCGCACCCGTATGCAAAGTGAATATCAACGGCAATGGAAGCGTTTCTTCCTTGCCCTTCACGCGCACAGTGCGATACAACAACGCGTCGCCAGAAATTTCAGTCTTGGCCAGGCGAACAATTTCATTTGAATCCGGAGCGCCAAATAAAATATTTTCATCGCGGTGCAAACGCGCGTTCAACTTTGGCTCCGTGTCAACCATGCACGCGCCCGCGCGCGCCCTTTCGCGGCGCAAACCCCACGTCATTGCGGCAAGCAAATGACTTTTGCCGCAACCCGGCGCGCCAACCACGCTGATAAACGCGCTGGGCAACTCAATCATGGCGCGCGGAAATTCAATTCGACATCGCGGACACGCCACACGCGTGCAACGCGCGCCCTCGGGATCAAGCGCGGCGCCGCCCACATCAAATCGCGTTGGCAAAAAGCGCAATTGCTGCGCGGGTCCAGCCACCGGATCCCCCACAAGCCGAGCATCCTCGGCCACAAACAACACCTCACTTGGCGCGAAACTCACTCGGCAACTCGGGCAATGCACGCGCTCCATGAGTTCGCGCGGCTCCCGAAAGAGTGGATGTGTTGCAAGCGATAAATGCACCGGCATGAACCAATCGTACACACCAACTCGCATTGGTTGACTTGGTATCTTTTCAATTCCATCTCCACTTCAACTTGTCCAAAACCTAAACCACAGGCGCAGCGCACATGAAACAAAAAAAGCCTTGGACTATTTTATTTCTGATTTGGCTTCTACCGTGCGTATGCGCGCACGCGCGTGCCAACGAAGTCAGCATCACGCTTCAATCTGGCGAAGTGATTCGTGGCAAGTTGATCAGCGAAGCCAATGGAGTGGTTGAATTGAAACATGCAATTCTGGGCGACCTGAAAATAAATCGCGCATTGATCACGGACATTGCGTCCGTACCACAAGTTGAATTGAAGCCCTTGGAATCGGCTTCAACTTCCTCACCCACAAAAAATCCGCGTCTCTTCAGTGGATTCACCAACCCCTACATCGACACCGACCTCACGCCGGTGTCCACCGCGCCAAACGATGTCGACGCATTGGCAAGCCGATCCGTGGCGCACGCGGGCAGCTCGCGATATTTTTATAACAACTCATCTGGCGCGCTGGATACCGGCAGTTTGCTGCGCACGCATCCCGCGCATGCTGAACCCGCCGTTGCCCCAATCGCAAAAAACCCTTCGGATTGGAAAGGCCAAGTTGAATTGAACTCCACATTTGTCTCCGCCGAAAATACGCAGTTGGATTTACGCACCGCGGCGCAAGCCTTGCACGAAACAGACAACGACCGACTCAAGGTCTACGCCGAGTACTACTTGCGAACGCTCTCATCAAGTGGCTCAGGCATTGGCAATGTCACCGACAACAACTTGCTCACCAACATCACCTACGACCGCTTCCTCAATCCAACTCCATGGTTGTGGTTCACCAAAGCGCAATATCAATACGACGCCAATCAAGGCTGGGAAAACAGAATCCAAGCCTGGGGCGGAATGGGGTATCGATTCTTTGACGACCCAAATTTTTTATTGCTCACTGGAAAACTTGGAGTGGGCGCCACGCATGAGTTTGGTGGCGTCGACACCACGCAACCAAGTGGCTACGCGGAACTTGCCGTTGGTTGGCAAATCAGCGAGCGTCAAAAATTATCACTTTCTACTTATATCGCCCCCGACCTCTCCAATTTTGAAAATTATTTTTTACAAACCCGATTTGAATGGAGCATGAAATTGGATATTTTCAGCGGTTTAAGCTTGGTCACTGGTCTGCGCAATGATTATCAAAGCCAACCTGCCAGCAATTCCAATGGCAATGACTTTCGCGGATATGCGGGCTTGAAATTGGAATTTTAATTTTAATCAGCCCCACGTTCACACACATTGAGCGGGCCGATAGAACAAAAATAATGCAATCGATATCAATCCACGCAACACGGATTTATAAAGTGTCGCTATCTTCTTTAAAGAACCACAACGCACCGCACACAACGCACCTCGAGACACATGGCACTGACACATCCGTTGACTCAACCTCATTCACCACTTGCACAAAAGGAAACACATGCGCAACATTCTCAACCACACTTTGGCATGTTTCATAACGCTATGCGCGGCTTTTTCATCTCCGCTTCTAGCCGATGAAGTTGTCATTACCCTGCAATCTGGCGACGTCATCCGCGGCACGCTGATCAGCGACGCCAACGGCGTGGTTGAAATCAAACATCCAAATTTGGGGGACTTGAAGATTAAACGCGACTCCATTTTAAAAATGGGTCCAGCGCCAGTTGTGCCCGCGCCCTCCGACGCGGCCGCCGCAAAAACTTCTGCTCCCGCCACCGATGCCGCAGTCGCGGCGGCACCACCTCCGCCTGCAACTGCGCCAGCCGCGCCTGACGCGCCCGCAACGCCGCCCGCGCCCGCCGCTGCCGTGGCTCAACCTGCCAAGCCGCTAGACCTAGTTGGAATATTGCAAACGCCGCCACCCGCTGAAGATCCAAACGCCCCCAAGTGGAAAGGCCAAATCGAACTCAACGCAACATTTGTGTCCGCCGACAACACACAGCTTGACCTTCGCGCCGCCGCTCAGGCCACGCGCGAAACAATTGACGACAAGTTAAAAGCCTACGCGGAATATTACCTCAGAACACTTGCCAATTCTGGCGCCTCCGGTTTCGGCGATGTGACCGACAACAACTTGCTCACCAATGTCACCTATGACCGATTTCTCAACCCCACAAAGTGGCTGTGGTTCGGTAAGGCGCAGTATCAATACGACGTGAATCAAGGCTGGGAAAACCGAATTCAAGGATGGGGTGGAATGGGTTACAGATTTTATGAGGACCCCAAAGGCTTCTCGCTCACTGGCAAAGTTGGATTGGGTGCCACGCATGAATTTGGAAGCTCCGACACCACTCAACCCAACGGCTACGCGGAAATTGCGCTGGCGTGGCAAATTAGCG
>CANKBX010000056.1 GCA_947480055.1 Planctomycetaceae bacterium | reverse complement strand
GGCACGGCATTTTAATTGGCGGCTTGGCGGCAGGATTTTTTGCTGGCATTCTCATTCCAACATTCTGGGTCAGTTGGCCAACGCAAATTATTTACACCGCGGCTCCAATCTTGTTGTATTGGAAAACGCGCAACGCCGCCGTGCCGGAAAAAATGAAGTTCATCATTGGTGGCGACAAGGTGCGCGCGTTCTTTAAGAAACGCGGAGCGAGCAAGTCCTTGGCCGGCGCTGAACTTGCATTCAAAGACACAAATAAAAAAGACCGCGCCAACCCAGGCAAAAACGACCCCATTCTTCCGGCATTCAAGGCCGCGGAGGCGTTGTTGGGCGCCGCGTTGCACAAGCACGCCTCGCGAGTTGATCTGGTTATGAAGACTGATGGAGTGGCCGCGGCGATCACCGTGGATGGGGTTCGCAGCAAAATTGATTGCGCCACGCCAGAAATCACCATGGCCATGATCGATTTCCTCAAAGGCTTGTGCGAGTTGGACGTGAAGGAACGTCGCAAGCGCCAAGCTGGTTCCTGTTGGATTGTGAAGGATGAAACTTTGATTTCGCTTTCACTTTCAATCGCGGGTTCATCAACTGGCCAGCAATTGCGGCTTGATTTTGACCGCGACAAACGCATGTCGCGAACCCTGGATCAAGTTGGATTTTTGCCCGCGCAAGAAAAAGCCATCAAGGCCATTCATGATCCAATGTCGCGCGGTGGAGTGGTGCTCGTCAGCGCCCCTCCGGGTCAAGGCCTGACATCCACTTGCTTGTCGTTGCTCACTGGACACGATCCATTCACCGCGGCGGTGAAGACACTGGAAAAAAATCTGGCGCATCGACTCGACGGAGTGGATCATCAAGTTTGGACTTCGGCGCAGGGTTCCGTGGATTACGCCACCCAATTGCAATCCATTATTCGCCGCAGTCCCGATGTGATTTATGTGGAGGACATTTCCGATGTTGGCGCGGGAAAACTTATCGCCGCGCCCAACAACAGCGAAATACGTTTTTACGTGGCTCTTCCCGTGGATGGCATTGCTTCCACAATCACCGATTGGGTCCGCGCCGTGGGCGAAGTGAAATTGGCCGCCGCCCCTATTCGCATGGTGATCGCGCAAAAGTTGTGCCGCAAGTTGTGCACCGCATGCCGCGTTCCCTATCAACCGTCACCTGAACAAGCTAAAAAGCTAGGCATTTCGGCTGGCAAACAAGTTGAACTTTTCAAATCCAGCGGCAAGGTTCAAACTAAAAATAAAATCATCGACTGCCCAATGTGCGGTGGCACGGGATTCAACGGTCAGACCGCGATCACAGAAGTTGTGGTTGTGGATGATGAAGCGCGCGGCTTTCTGGCCAGTGGCGATATGAAGAGCGCCTACAACTCCTCGCGATTGAAGCACAAGTTGCCCGGTCTACAAGAGGCCGCGCTGCTTCGTGTGCGTGATGGAACAACAAGTCTTGAAGAAGCGATTCGCGTGCTTTCCCCCGCGTCAAAGACCGCCGCGCCAACAGCAACTGCAACCGCAATAGCAACAGCAACGTCCAAGCCAACCACGGCAAGCGCCGCTGCGCCAGCAAAACCAACCACAACACCAAGCGAAGCCAAGCCCTCCGCTGCACCCAAAAAACCAAAGGCCTAAACATGATTCTTTCCGTTGTTGTCTCGCTGATTGTTCTGTTGATCGCCTATTGGTGGGCCAGCCAAGGTTTGTTTGACGCGTTCATTCACTTCGTTTGCGTGGTGATCGCGGGCGCGCTCGCGTTCGCATTCTGGGAGCCTGTCACGGTGGGATTTCTGCTCAAAGGCGGCGGCTTTGATGGCTTCGCGTGGGGAATGAGTTTGGGCGGAATTTTTCTTGTCGCCTTATTCGCGCTGAGATTTGTCATCGACTTTTTCACGCCCAAGCGACCGCTCATGCCACGCTGGGCCAACTTATCTCTTGGCGGAGTGCTGGGATTGCTCAGCGCAATGTTGAGCATGGGAATTATTTTGATCGCCGTGGGACATCTCTCCACATCAACCGAACTCCTGGGCTACACAGGCTGGCACCGTTCAGCGGAATCGCAAGGCCGACCCAACCAAGACGAACCAAATTCTCCACCAGCCATTCTGATGGGATTCACGCAAGGATTTTTCAACTCGCTTTCAGGCGGAAGTTTCGCGCCGCTTGTTGGCAACGCCACGCTTGCCTCGTACCGGCCAGGAATCGCCCAAGACGGTGGAAGCCTTTATCGAGATTCGATGCATGAAGGGCGCGGCAATTCGTCGCTCTCGCCAACGGGTTTCACCATCGCAGGATTTTATTACGACCCCAAATACTCGCTGCGCAATGGAAGCGTGGGCGCATACGCGGTGTTGCTTTCTTTCAAGCCAGAATCATTTGATCAAGGCGGATCGTTCAGTTTGTCCGCGTCGCAGGCCAAACTTATCGCTCCAGTTGATGGCGCAGCGATCACTGAATTTCCAATTGAGTTCAGCCAAGAAAAGAAGACCGACGAGGGTCGCTCGATGGTTCGATATCAATTCAACACCGACTCCAGTTACGCCACGCTTGGAAATGCCACGGCCGAAGGTTCCGTTTGCTTGGTGTTTGCATCCAAGCCATTTCAAGATGGCAAGACCTCCGCAAAGCCCACCATGATCACCATCAAAGGCTTGCGCCTTGAATTGCCAAAGCCAGACGCGGATGCTCTTGCCTTGGGGCGAGCCGTTGAAAATGCGGGAACAAAAATTCAAATCGCCGCTGACGAAACAGCGCCAGTTATTCCAGCCAACGAACTTGAACTTGACTCGTCGCTCAGTGGAATGTTGCTGAGTAAAAATGCGCTGCCAGGAACCTTGCAAGAAAATGGCGGAAGTATTTTCACCGGCGCCGCCACGCACATGAAGAAGAGCAAGGACGCCAAGACCGACATTCGCAACGTCTTTCAAGACTCCACTCAGCGAATTGCGAAACTTAAAATATCAAAGGACTCGATCACGGATTTGTACAACGTTGACAAAACCAGAAAAATCGCCGCAAAAGTTGGCTTCGCGGGCGTTCCCATGCTGGTGGACACCAAAGGAAATCTGTACGAACCCTTTGGATATATCTGGGTCAACCCCGACAACGAGGAGTGGGAGATTTATTTGGAGCCGCCCAAGGACGGATTCACCGTGAAGCAATTTTTGCGCGCTGAAAACGCTGGGCATATCGATTTGATGTATCGACTTCCCTTTGGCGTTGAAATTTCAATGGTGATCCTGCGCGATCCAAGCAAGCCACTCACCAGCGCCAGTGTGCTGGGAACCGCAACGTTGAAAGTGGAAGGCCGAAGCTCTCCGTGATTTTTCACGCCAAACTTGCAGCTTGAAATACGGCGCGAATGCTGCGCTTGAATTGGCTTGATTTCACACCGCGGTAGATTCAGCGGCGTTGGCCTTGAGCCATCGCTCGACCCAGTGAATGTCGAAGTCCGCGTTCTGAAATTCTTGGTTATCCATGATGCGCTTGTGCAACGCGATGGTTGTGCGCAATGGACCAATCTTGAATTCATTCAGCGCCTGACGCATGCGCGCGATAGCGGCGGCGCGCGTTGGACCATGCACGATCAATTTGCCAATCATTGAATCGTAATTGGACGGAATGCGGTAGCCGGCGCGGGCGTGGCTATCAAGGCGAACGCCTGGACCGCCGGGCGCGACAAATGTTTCAATAAGCCCCGCTTGCGGCATGAAATTTTTATCCGGATCCTCCGCATTGATTCGAACTTCGATCGCGTGCCCGTTCACCTTAATGTCCTGCTGCTTCATTGGCAGCGGCTCGCCGGCGGCCACGCGGATTTGGGTTTGCACAATATCCACGCCCGTGATCATCTCCGTCACGGGGTGCTCCACTTGCACGCGGGTGTTCACCTCGAGCATGTAAAAATCTTGTTTCTTGTCCATGAGAAATTCAACGGTGGCCGCGCCGCAATAATTGGCGGTGCGGATCAGAGCGGCGGCGCTTTCGCAAACCTTCATGCGCTTGAGCGGATCCACTCCAGGGCTGGGCGCCTCCTCGACTAATTTCTGGTGGCGCCGCTGACTGGAGCAATCGCGCTCGAACAAATGCACGGCGTTGCCATGATTGTCGCCAATTGTTTGCACTTCAAAGTGGCGCGCGTTCTCCAAATATTTTTCAACAAAGACGGTTCCGTTTCCAAATGCGGCCAACGCTTCTTGACGCGCCTTCTCCACATTTTCACGCAACTCCGCCTCGCTGCGCACAACGCGCATTCCGCGACCACCACCACCGGCGCTTGCCTTGATGATGACTGGATAGCCAATCTCGTTGGCCACTTTCACGGCCTCCTCAAGATCCTCAATTCCACCTTCTGTGCCCGGAAATACTGGCGTTCCTGATTGCCGCGCCAGGCGCTTGCAATTCACTTTGTCGCCAAGCAAATTCATGGCCTCTGGACTTGGCCCAATAAATGCGATGTTGCAATCGCGGCACACTTCCGCAAAGTGCGAGTTCTCCGAAAGGAAACCGTAGCCTGGATGAATGGCGTCGGCGCCCGTGACTTCGGCGGCGGCGATCACGCGTTCAATGCGCAAGTAACTGTCCTTGCTGGCCGCGGGACCAATGCACACGGCTTCATCGGCTTGCTCAATCCACGGACCATCGCGGTCCGCAACGCTGTACACGCACACAGGGCTCACGCCCAACTCGCGGCACGCGCGAATCACACGCAGCGCGATTTCTCCTCTATTGGCGATCAGAATTCTTTTAAACATGATGGATGAATGTGAGTGGATGAAATGACAAATGTGGAATGTGTTGCTTGGAAATTTGCCAAGGCGAGAACGAAATCATTGCGTAGGAAACTTAAGAAGGTCGAACCAGGAAAATCACTTGACCAAACTCCACTGGGTCCCCGCTCTTCACAAGAATCTTTTCAATGGTTCCTGTTGCTCCTGCGTTGATCTCGTTGAAGATCTTCATGGCCTCAATCAAGCAGACCACTGAATTCGCGCCAACGCTTGCGCCAATGGTCACAAAGGGCGGTTTGTCAGGAGAGACCGAAGCGTAGAACGTTCCAACCATCGGGCTTTCAATTTTGATCAAGCCTGCGGTGTCATCGATCGCGGCTGTTGGCTTAGCGGCGCTTGAACCGACCGGCGTTAGCACGACAGAAGGCGCCGCAACTGCCATGGGGGCAAGACCCGCTGGCGCGTGCATAATTTGGGGGGCGCTGTGCGTATTGGGTCGGCGAATGGTGACCTGCTCATCCTTGTCGCGAAGATCCAATTCCAACAGCTCGTTGGCGGTCATCAAACGAATCAGTTCTTTCAGTTTTCTCATGTCAATCATGCTTTGATCCTTCAGATTCCAAATGTGTTGAATTGGATAATTGTAGCGAAAACAATCGCAACATGCTGCGATCATGCCGCCTTCATGCAAGGTTTTGTAAATACAGTGGTTAGATCACGGCCGCAAAGCCACTGGTGGCGAAAGTATTTCAGCCATCACCATGCCCTGGCGCATGCTCTTGGCATTCCAAATTCGCTTTGGTTGTGCGGTTTGGCCATGCGAATCCAAAGAAATTCGTTGGCTCAGTCGGCTTGCAACTAGGGCGTCGATTGCGCTGATGGGTCGGTTTGGCGATCGCCGTAAAGCGCTTTTGGAAATAATTGGCGACACAGCAGAATCCGCGTTTGGCATCACTGAGGAAACCGCGGCTTGCGCTGTTTTGCTGCGCTTTAATGCTGAATCTTTGGGCGTGAAGTCGGTAACCCCAATTGGCTTTTGACTGACCCGAGGAACTTTAATTGGCTTGGGCTTGGGTGATGTCTGTGCAGTCGACTGGGCGGAAAGCTGCACGGAAGAACGGGCAGCTGGCTGTGCGCCAACAGCGACTTGTGAAGTGGACGAAACCAAATTTCCTCTTTCATCAATTAAACCCAACGCGCGCGCCTGATCATTGAATGTGCGCGCGGCGCGTTGCGACGGCGTGAGTTGTTGGGAAGCTGGCGCCGAACTTTGAATTGGCCGCGCATCAGGCCGCTCATTTTCATTGCCCGCGGGATCCACAGGTTTGGATGCAAACTTCTTGATCAAGAAATTGATCACGCCAAGCACTGCAAGAATAATGAGCGTGTTGGACATGGTGTGATGATAGCCACTCAACTGGCGTTGATGGCGTCGTTCCACATTGGAAGACACAGCGGATTCAAGGCAAGATGTTCCACCATGCGAAATGGCACATTGAAGATGGGTTGCAAAGTATGCGGAGTAAGAATGTCCACGGCTCGACCAGCGGCGGCGATTTTTCCTTGCGCGAGCGCGACAACGTCATCCGCAATGGCTCCGGCGAAAGCGAAATCATGCGTTGCGACAATCACCGCCAATCCCTCGCTTGCGCTGTGGCGCAACTCGGCGGCTAAGGCGCGCGTCCAACTTGGATCAAGCGCGGATGTGGGCTCGTCCACAATCAACAGTTGCGTTTGCGCTGTTCGCTGGGCCAGCGCACGCGCAAACGCGACTCGGTGTCGCTGCCCCTCGGAAAGATGTCCCACAAGTTCGTCAGCCAACGCCGCAATTCCAGTGCGCTCCAAGGCCAACTGCACTCGCGGAGCGTCGGCGCGCATGGCCACTCGCCCCAATTCCACGGAGGTTCGCACTGAAAAACCGGCAACGGATTCAGGCCGCTGCGGAACAAACGAAAGCAATCGCGCGCGTTGCGACGGCGTGATTTTTGCGATTTCCATTTCACCAGCAAGCGTGCGCGCCGAAGTCATGGACAACTCATCCGCGCGCGCGCTTTGCGATTGTTCCCACTGCAAGCGCGCGTGGCCCGCATGCGCGGGCAACAATCCAGCCACTGCTCGCAGCAACGTGCTCTTGCCGCCACCATTGGGACCAATCACCACGGTCACGGCCGCGGCGCGAAATTGCAGATCAATTGGACCGAGCACAAAGTTGCCATTGCGAATCAACGCTTGTTCAAATTTCAAAGTCATCGCATCCACGCTTTCGCGGCGCCGCGGCGCAACAAGATGAGAAAGAACGGTCCACCCGCAAGCGCGCAGATCACTCCAATTGGCAAGCGCCCCGTGCTTGCCGGAGCAAAGTGTCGCACCGCATCGGCGGCGATAAGCAATGTGCTTCCAGAAATCGCAGCGGCCAACACGGAGGCGCGGTGTCGTGGTCCAACACAACTGCGCGCCATGTGTGGACCGATCAATCCAATAAAGGCGAGTGGTCCGCACAACGCGGTGGCCACCGCCGCAAGAACGCTTGAACCAAGAACCAAATACAAACGCACCCGCGCCACATGAATTCCAATCGATGAACTTTCGTCTTCGCTTAAACCCATGGCGTCCAAAGTTGAGCCATTGCGAATACCCATGAATGTTGCTGTAAATACAGCAATTGCCGTGATCACAGTGACTGAAATTTCCGGCACCTCGAGCACGCGGCCAAGCGCCCAACCTGCCAGGGCTGGACGCATTTCAAGCGGCAGCAACCATTCGATCAGCGAGGCCAAAGCCGCGGCGACTGTTCCAACAATCACGCCCGAAAGCACAAGCGAAATTGGATCAATGCCGCCACCTTTGCCGCGCCCAAAATACAGCGTGACCGCGAGCGCCAACAAAGCGCCAACAGTGGCCGGGAAAATTGCGCCCCCCATGAGCAGCCACGGTCCGCCAATGGCGGCAATCCAATACGCCGCCGCCACGCACGCTTGACTACCCGCGGAAAGTCCCAGCACAAATGGTGAAGCCAGTGGATTGCGCAACAGCGTTTGTAAAAATATTCCACTCAGCGACAACGCAGCTCCCGCAAGAAATGCGCTGATGAGAGCGCCCGCGCGCCACTCAATTGAATCCGAAGTTGGCCACGCGAAAGTCCACTGTCCAATCGCGTCGCGGCCCACAAGAAATCGACACGCAATGGACGCCACCAATAAAAACGATAGACAAATCCAACCCAGTTGTTGGCGGCGCGCTGTCATGGTTTATTCGCGCCTTGAGAAATGTTGTCCGCTGTCACTTCAAGAGCGCCCACTTGCGTGGTGGCTGGCGCTTGAATGGCTTGGGCTTGGGTTTGGGCTTGGGCCACGCAAAACTTCTGTATTTCGGCTCGAAACAAGCTCAATCCTGTAGTAAATTCAGGTCCTGGCAGCAGCAATTGCGGAGCGTAAAGCGCGAGCAGTGACACGCCTCGCTTAGCGCATGCGTCACCCAACACATCATGCGATTGCGCATGGGCTTTATCGCCAACGGCGCCAACAATGACAATGATTGATTTGGGCTGCGTGGCGAACAACTCCTCCATCGACAAATTTGGATTGCCACTTTTGGAAAACGCAAGCGTTCCACCCATGGCGTTCCACGCTTGCGCAAGATATGTATCGGCGCCAAACGCGCCAATAGGTTCGTCGTTATACAGCAAAATGGTTGGTGAAAGTTTTTGCGCCGCGGCGCACGTGGTCAATTCTTTTTCAAGCGCCTGCGCGAATAGTTGCGGACTGATGGGCGCGGGCTTTCCGACAGCCTGCTCCACGGCCGTGGGCAAATGCCGAATGTCATCCAAACTTGTGGCGGGTATAAATTCAATGCGCCAACCTTTTTCACGCGCCACTTGCTCCAATTGAGCCGGAGCGCCGGAGCGAGTTTGCTGGATCAAAATTAAATTTGGCTTCATGCGCGCAAGGGTTTCCAAATCCACGTCGTTCAAAGACCCAACAATCGGCGCGGTGGATTTGCACCATGGGGTGCGACCGACGAGCGAATTTTCCCATCCAAGCGCGACCACGGTTGCGCTGAGTGCGGGTGAAAAACTGGCAATACGCGGCGGTTGATCGCTTAAATGCGCCGGTGCAGTTGCCGCGTCCTGCGGACGGCACGCCGCCATCGCGAGCGCCATCAATAGGACCAACATCGCTTGTCGCATGCGCTCAGAGTAGCACCCATTCTTGGACCTCCTCTCGCTACACTCTCACACTGCGATGAATCTATTTCGTTCCATGGGTCAACTTCTGCTTGGTCCCCGAGAGGAGCCCGAGCAAGTGCAAACGCGCCGCATGCCGGACGCCGAGGCGGTGGCGACTGCGATCACCGAACTCGCCGAGCGCTTGCATGACGATCAACGCGAACGTGAAAATATAATGCCGCTGCTGCAGCGCCTGCCCGAGTCGCTTCAAGCTCTTCCAGAAATCGCGCGGCAGCAATCCAAATTGGGCGAGGCCATTGCAACAGCACTGGTGCAATCTCGCCAACGCGATCAATCCATTGAGTCTATTTTGCAGCGCATTGCCCAAGGCGTTGGTCAGCAAACTGACACGTTTGGCTTGGTGCAGCAACAACTGGACCTCAACCACCAAGCGTCGCAGCGGATCGCCGAGGCCGTGGCCACTTTGGCGCAAGGCGTGGGCGATCTTTCCAGCGGACAGCGAAGAAACTCCGACGCTCTCGTGGGATTGCTTGATCGACTTCGCGACCGAGACGAGGCCATTGGAAAAATCCAGGGACGCCTACATGTGTGGTTGGTGTTCTCCACAGCGGTGGCGTGTGGGTCCATGATCGCCTGTCTTTTATTGGCCTGGGCGGCAATTCGTGCGTTGACTTCGACATAATTGAATAGGCGAGTAGTATTCGCCCGCACCTTGGTGGGGTGGCAGAGCGGTTGAACGTATCCGACTTGAAATCGGATAGACCCGCAAGGGTCTCAGGGGTTCGAATCCCCTCCCCACCTTTTTTGTCGTGGCAAAAGAGTCAGCGACTTTTGATTTCCACGCCGGGCTGATCGACCACTGGAGCAACTGCGGGAATTGGTTTGGCAACGGGCGCCACAACAGCGGCGGGCTTCAGTGGAAATTCTCCGCGAAATATTCTGTCGCCAGCGCCGCGGGTGGTGATCGCCACAACAAAATTATTAAATTCATCCACGAAGTTGGCGAAGTCCGAATTGAAATATTCCAGAATCACGGCGTTGCCCGTGCGTAATTCAACCGCGCGATGTCGCCCAACTTTGCCAACGATCGCCTTGCTTGACGCCAATCTCCCGGCAAGTTTTCCCGTGGAGGCGTCTTGGATCAGCTGTGAAAAATTCTCGCGGTACTTTCCGTTTTCGCCATCGCGCAGAAATTGCACCAACGCCCACACCTGCGAGTAATACGTCAAGAGCGAATCTTTTCCATCTTTCAAAAATTCCTGAGGCGTTCCATCAAGCAACTCCCCAAGTGGTATCAAATCATCGCCGCGCAGCGCCTCGCGCAGTTGCGACCAACGCTCAAAGTTTCTCCAAGGCCGAAATGTGGACGGGCCTCCATCGCGCGACAAACGCGTTCCCTCCATGTAACACGCGATTCCCTCCTCCATCCAAGTGGGCAGAGGATGCTGCAGCGCTTGTTGGCTGAATTGATGCCAACCCTCGTGCGCCGCGATGGTCTGCGTATCGAAGCGGCCAATGTCATACAACACGCTCACCGAATCCGTGGTGTAACCGCCTTTGCCAAGGCCAATATAAATTTCGGCGTCACGGCCCAGTTTTTTGCGAGTCCATTTTTCCCATAGAGCGCGCTCGCCAAAAACATACATCTCCAATGCTTCAGTGGGAACGGGGATTGTTCCGAGCGCGCTCGCATAGGCCACAAAACAAGTCTCCATAAAGTCGGGCAATCGATCCCGAAATGTTTCATCCCGCAGCGAAAGACGCAATACATAATGCGGAGTGCGCGCCACGATTCCATTGTCGCCACCATCTTTCCAAGGTTCGGTCACAACGGCAACTGGTTTGGAATCCGCGATCGCCGTTGGATGAACCTCGAGCGCGCTGGATGCGGGTTCGGTCCTCAAGTTGACAGTGTTGGAACAACCCGCCGCGCATAGGAGTGCCGCCAACTTAAAAATAGTGGAATAATTATTCATTCAAGATTGCAACCAGTTTTGAACTCTACGCAACAAATTCAACCAACATAGAAAATATTTTTAGGCAAGTTCCTTGAGCGAACGCTCAACCGCGATCAATTCCGCCTCCGCGTCGCGCAACATCTTCTGCGTGTCTTGCACCACTTGCGGCGGCGCCTTGGCCACATATCCAGCGTTGGACAATTTGCCTTTGTAGCCACTCACGGCGCGTTGGCGTTCGGCAAGCAACTTGGTCAAACGCGCGCGTTCGGCGCCAATATCAAGCGCATCCACCAAGCCATCGAGCCAGCATTCCTGCCCCTCAAATGTCATCGCGGCTGCGGTTGGCGAACGCGCGTGCGTGATTGGCAAGACGCCATCCACGCCGGAAAGCGTTTCCACAACGCCGCCCGCGAGAGCCACCACCTGCGACGCGTTGGCGCTTGCAAGCAACTTGATGCGCTTCTTGGGATTCACTTGGCGTTCACCGCGAACATTTCTGATGGCTTCAACCAAAGCTTGAACGCGCGCGAATTCCGCCTCCGCTTTGGTGTCGATCAAAGACGCATGCGCGACAGGCCACGACGATGTCGCCAACAAATCTGTTGACTTCATGTCAAGTCCACGCACTGCGCACGCCGCGTGATTTTTCACGGCGCTCCACAATGCCTCCGTGACGTGCGGCATGCCCGGATGGAACAGCCGCACAATTGCGCTGAGCGAACACGCCATCACGCATTGTTGCGCGGGATCATTTTTTGCCGTGGGTTTGGCGGCCTCCAAAAACCAATCGCAAAAGTCGCGCCACAACAAGTCGTAGCCCGCGGCGGCAAAATCGCTGAATCGATATTCAGCCAAGGCGCGATCGGCGCGCGTCAATGCGCCGGCCACGCGCGACAAGATCCATCGATCAAGAAGCGGTCGCGTTGATGGATCAACTTCAAGCGCGGGTTGAGGCGTATTCATCAAGGCGAATCGCGACGCGTTCCAAAGTTTGGTGGCCACATTGCGGCCCACATCAAAGCGGCTTGATGTGTTTCGCGCCAAAGGCTGCGCCGCGCTGGGCGTGGCCAAACCACTGGCCGCGCCGTACGTGGAAACCATTGTTTGAGTGGGCGATTTTGGACTTTTCTGGATTGGCGCCGCAACCATGTGGCCGCTTGGAGCGCGCATGAATTCAGGCTCGAATGTTTCGCCACTTTGCGGATCAATCATGTCAATCTGCACGCGCACATCCTGCGTGTCGGTGGTCAAGTCAAGCAACGTGAATCGCAACGCGTCGGCACCGTGGCTGTGAATCACGTCGCGCGGGTCAAGACCATTGCCCAAACTTTTGCTCATGCGCTGACCAAAGCCATCTTGAATAACAGGATGGATATAGACATGCTTGAACGGAACTTTTCCACCCAGAAAATATCGGTTGAACATGGTCATGCGGCTCACCCACAAAGTGATGATGTCGCGCGCCGTACTCAGCACGCTGCTTGGGTTGTAACGCTCAAGCATGCCCTTCATGTCGGGAAACTTTTCTGGATGCGGCCAGCCCAGGGTGCTCAGCGGCCAAAGCGCGGAGCTGAACCATGTGTCAAGAACATCTTGATCCTGCTCGAAACCGGCCGCGACCAATTGCGCCGCAACATGCTCAAGATCAAGCGGCAAGCACACTGATTCCTCAACGCTGCCATCGTCGCGTTTGCGCATGCGATGCGCCGCGCCCAACGCGGACCATTTAGAATTCACCGCGACCATTTCAGAGCCGCGCAGTGAAGTGGATTGCGTCAACGCCTCATCCTTGGCGTCGCGCGTCCACACTGGAATTCGATGCCCCCACCACAGCTGCCGACTGATGCACCAATCACGCAGCGACTCATGCCAATGTTGAAATGTTTTGGCGTAACGCGGCGGAAAGAAACGAATTTCACCGTCGCCCACGGCTTTGCCCGCAGGAGAAACGCCTTCAAATTGATCGGGCGCCATTGCCTTGAGCGCCGCGCCACGCAAACGTTGATCGGTCACGCGCACAAACCACTGATCGCTCAACCACGGCTCAATCGCCACGCCGCTTCGATCGCTGTGGCCAACAGCGTGCTTCCAGGGCCGCTCATTTTCTAGAAGACCATTGACCTTGAACCAATTCACGATCGCCTTGCGCGCGTCCTCGCGCGACAAACCAACAAACGCCTTCGCTTGCTCGGACACATCATTCCAACCGTGGCGATCCGAAATCGCGCCATCAGGACCAAGCACATTGATCAGGGCAAGATTGTGGCGCCGACCAATATCAAAATCATTCGGGTCATGCGCTGGAGTGACCTTTAAGAAACCCGTGGCCACTTCGGCCTTGGCGTCGCTGGCGTCGCCACCCATGGAAAGCGCCATCACAACATAGTCATCCTCCACGATTGGAATTTCGCGGCCAACAATCGGTAAAATTATTTTCTTGCCGCGCAAACTCGCGGCGCGCGGATCTTTTGGATTCATGGCCACGGCCGTGTCGCCCAACATAGTTTCGGGTCTGGTGGTGGCCACGGTGATCGTGCCGGAACCATCGCTCAGCGGATATTTCAAGTACCACATCTTGCCATCCACATCGCGCATCACAACCTCGTCATCCGCGATGGCCGTTTTTGTTTTTGGATCCCAATTCACAAGGCGCCGACCACGCTCGATCAAGCCATCTTTGAACAGCCTAAAAAATCCCTCGCGCACGCCGGCCGCGCACACTGGATCCATGGTGAAACGCGTTCGATCAAAGTCGCATGAACAACCCATGGCGACAAGCTGCTCCAAAATCACACGCTCATATTCATCTTTCCACGCCTGCACTTGCGCCACAAATTCATCGCGCGTGAAATCAGTGCGCTTCTTGCCTTGCAGCGCAAGTCGCCGCTCCACCACGGTCTGCGTGGCGATTCCCGCGTGGTCCGTTCCAGGCATCCACAAAACATCGCGACCGCGCATGCGCGCATGTCGGGCCAATGTGTCTTGCAATGTGTTGTTGAGCGCGTGTCCCAAATGCAGCGCGGCCGTGACATTGGGCGGCGGAATAAACATTGTGAACGGCTCGGACTTTGAGTCGGGACGGGCCTTGAAACATCCACTCTCACGCCAACGCGCGGACATGGCGCTCTCGTGTTCGCCGGGGCGGTAGGATTTCGCAAGTCCACTGGCGTCAATTTCAGTGGCGGAGTTTGCGATCACTTCTTTTTGGACTTGCGACATGGCAAATCAATACTACCGCCCACATGCGCTTGTAACTATGCTTTTAAT
>CANKBX010000055.1 GCA_947480055.1 Planctomycetaceae bacterium | reverse complement strand
GTTGGCTCTTGATCCTCTTCGCTTCCAAGAACGGCGATGGAAGGCCGCGAACCAAGCACGCGCATAATGACTTCGTTTGAAATCACATCCATGCGAATCTGCGCCTCGCCTTGCACATTGGTCGAGCCCTCTTGACCGATCACGCCTTGCAAGCGCACGTGTCGAACTTTGAAGGCGATAATTTTTGCGGCCAATGAAATGGCCGAAATAATCCAACTTAATTCACCAGTGGCACTTGGATAGCGTTGCTCTTCTTCAATAATAAAACTTTGCAAGCTGACGAGGTTGTCGGTGACCACATCCTTGCGTTTTGATTGCGCGCGTGCGGATTTCTTCACCTTGGAAACACCACTGGCAACCAACTTGGATTTACGCTTTTTCACGGGCTTTGATTTGGCTTTATTCATCTTGGCGGCGGGCATGCATTGACTCCATATGGGGCAAGAACAAGCCCCAAACTCAGGCTACCATCCGCCTCCCAACATGTGCGCGATTGTCGCGTTGCATGCTGGCGCAATTGGCAATGCTTGAATCACACTTCTGGCAACGCACATCACACACTCACTTTCTTAGGAGCACTTCATGAACCATCCCGTCATCCTTGCCGCGCGCCGCACACCCATTGGAAAGTTTGGCGGCTCGCTGGCCAAAGTTCCTGCGCCGCAACTTGGCGCGTTTGCAATTGCCGCCGCGCTTGCCGATGTGCCCGCCGCCAAAGCTGGCATTGAGGAATGCGTGATGGGTTGCGTTCTGCAAGCAGGCGTGGGACAAAATCCAGCGCGTCAAGCTGGCTTGAAAGCGGGATTGCCCGACACGCTCAACGCAACAACTGTGAACAAAGTCTGCGGCTCTGGTTTGCAAGCCGTTATGCAAATGGCGGCCAGCATTAAGGCCGGCGACATTCAATGCGGCGTGGCCGGCGGCATGGAGAACATGGATCTTGCGCCGCACTTCGCGCACATTCGCGCGGGCGTTCGCTTTGGCGACGCCAAGTTCATTGACCACATGTCCGCGGACGGTCTCACATGCGCCTTTGAAAAATGGGGCATGGGTTTTGCCGCGGATTACACGGCAAAAACCGCTGGTGTGACGCGCGAGGCGCAGGACAAGTTCAGCGTTCAAAGCCATCTGCGCGCCGCGCAAGCCACCAAGGACGGCTTCTACAAAGCGGAAATTATTGCGCTCACCGCCGAGCAGATTTCACAGAAGCAAGGCCTTGATGCGGACGAAGGTTTCCGCGGCGACTCCAACCTTGAGTCGCTGACCAAGTTGCGCGCGTCATTTGAAAAAGATGGAACGGTGACGGCTGGAAACTCCAGTCAAATTTCCGACGGCGCCGCCGCTGTGATTGTTGCCAGCGAGGCCTACGCCAAGAGCATTGGCGCCAAGCCACTTGCAAAAATTATTGATTACAACACCGCAGGCGTTGCGCCCAAGGATTTATTCTTCGCGCCCAAACTTGGCATTGAAATGTTGCTGAAGAAAAATAATCTTTCCGTAAAAGACATTGACTTGTTCGAAGTGAACGAGGCGTTCGCCGCGCAAGTGCTGGCCGATGTCACACCACTAGGTATTCCGCACGAAAAGCTGAACATTTGTGGCGGCGGCGTTGCGCTTGGCCACCCAATTGGCGCCAGCGGCGCTCGCATTTTGGTCACGCTGATTCACCAACTGAAACGCACCGGCGGCAAGCGCGGCATTTGTTCGCTGTGCCTTGGCGGCGGCAACGCGGTCAGCATGTTGATTGAAATGTGCGCGTAACAAGTCGCCGTAGTGGCTGGCTTTGAGATCACAATGTGTGATCTCAAGTGAAGTAGTAGTTGGGAAGACTCCATTGGAATGGAATGCTTCAAAGCCAACTTTTCAACAAGGGTAAAGGGAATTACGGAGTCCTCGCGGCACGGAAGCCGATGACGTTGTAGCTGTTGTCGGGATCGTATTTGTTACGGTACGACGAGCGGCAGAAGGAGGAGTCGTTGCTCCAGAGGCCGCCGCGCAGCACGCGGAATGTACCTGTCGCAGGTCCTGCTGGGTCCTTCGTTGGACTTGTGCTGTAATATTTACTTCCATACCAATCATTGCACCACTCCATCACATTGCCTGACATGTCGTAAATGCCAAACGCATTGGCGGCTTTGCCGGCAACGGGCTTTGTTCCATAGGTTGATGAACCTACTACTCCATTGTTTCCCGAGTACCACGCAATGTCTCCAAGCAAATTGTCATCATTGGTGCCATTGGGGTTGCCAGGCATGCTGTGAAACGCAGTTGTGCTGCCGCCTCGGTAGGCGTATTCCCACTCCGCTTCAGTTGGCAAGCGCATACCTGTTGCAGTGTTAAAGCCAGCAATGTCATTCCAACTTACTCCATCTACAGGTCTTGATGGACTATCTGAATAGCGGTTGAAAGAGCTTGGATTACTGCCCATCGTGGCTTGCCACTGCTCTTGGGTTACTTCGGTCTTACCCAAATAGAAAGCCTTGCTTAGCGTGACTTGGTGCGTGGGGATCTCATTTAGTAGGGAGCCGTAATGATTGGACGAGCTGCCACCCATTGTGAATGTGCCATCAGGAATGAGCAACATTTCTATGCCAGTGCCTGTGTCTAACACGCGCCATGGAAATCCGCTTGCAACAATCTTGGCGCGCACGTCGGCGTCTAGCACCACGTCGGAATCTGGATTCCATTGAAGCACCGTGGCCCACGACAAATCAGATGGACACGGTCCGAAGTTTTCCAGCATGGTTACCAGCATGGTTCCCAAATCAGAACTATCAATGACTCCATCAAAATTAAAGTCGCCAGGGGTAGCCTCTGGACACGGGCCATATGAACCAAGCAATGTTCCTAGATCCGCGGAGTCCACCGCATGATCTTGATTTAAGTCGCCCGCGCAGGCGCTCACGAAATTAGATTGGGTGGCATCGCTGGAATCACTAGTCGCGGTTGAGTCAATGTTCAAAGTGATTTCGGTTGGCGGCGCGATTAGCGGCTTTGGCAATGTCAGCGCTGACATGGTTACACATCCTGCGGCGATTGCCGCAAGGCGAACAGTGTTGGCAAACGTGTGGCGGGAGAAGGATTTGTTTGTTGTGTTATGCATAATGTCCTTTGCGGCGGAAGTGCATGGGTTCTTCAAGTGGTGACTCTGCGGAAATTTTAGACGGCGCATAAGTGAATAAGCGTTTTAGCCATGCTTCCATACGCTGACAAATCTCAAGCGCAACGGAAAACTTCAAATTTGCGCCACATTTGGCGGATTTTTGGCTAACCACATAAGGTAAATAACACGAATTGAAGTGGTAATTCTCTCGCGAAATAAATACCCAGCCCCCAAGGCGCAAGTAGTTCGTGCGTAGTGATCATGACTGCTCCCACAAGCAAGTTGAGCACCCACGCGAGCCCCACAAATTCCCGCGTCGCAGAAAGGGTGGCACCACAAGCGAGTTTAGCACCCGCGCAAGCCCCGCTTGCGAGGGGTGCGTTGTCTGAGCGACTGGTGCCACCCTTTCTGCAAAGCGTTTCACTCGCTCGCACGCCGTGCGCTGCATGAGCACTAAGCCTCGGTATGTACTCAGCGCAAAAAATCCAAGCGCACAATCCTTGGGATTTA
Source organism: Planctomycetaceae bacterium (assembly GCA_947480055.1). GTDB lineage: Bacteria > Planctomycetota > Phycisphaerae > Phycisphaerales > SM1A02 > SYAC01. Next base: position 10,687 of record CANKBX010000055.1, on the reverse strand, counting down.
TTTCAGACGACACTCAATAAAAAAGTGAGCATTCGCCGCCGTTTCACCAAAGATCGGCAGTGGCAATGGAATATCTTTTGTGATCACAAAACGCTTGGAAATCTCCTTGCGCAAATCGATTCCATCATCTTGCCAACCCGTGGTTGTTGGCACCGCCCTGCCATGCATGTTCAAAAGCAAAAACACTCCGCCTGGTTTCAACAAGCAGGCGATCCTGTCCAATTCCTCCAGTGGGTTTAAGACATGCTGCAAAACATAAAAGCTGAAAATAATATCGAAGCGGATGCCGGCTTGGAACATCTGGAACAAACCAGAGGCTTGCACTGCGTTGAAATACGGATGCCACACATATCGATAGGAGGAACTCAACATTGTGGGTGACATGTCCAACCCCCACACATTCAAAGTTGGGCACAAACCCAAAAGTTCCTTGCTCACTCGGCCAATGCCGCATCCATAATCTAAAATCCGATTGTCAGAATTTGTTTTGGCTTCATTCACCGCCGTGGCGACATACGGCGTTTCCAAAGCCCACCGCTGTTCGGTTTGCTGATCGCCCTCCGGAGTCAAAATGATATTTTTTTGCTGTTCAAGATTCTCGACAAAAAATATGCCTGGGGCGTAAGTTTTAGGATCCATTGAAAGAGCGATTATACAAGTTCGCCATGCAAGAACATTGGTGTTCGAGCGCATAAGGGTTTCAACACTATTCTGCAACCTGTGTCAGAACCCCAGGATTTGAAACCGCCAGAGCAAATGATGTTGGGTGGTCCGCGCCCGCGGCTTGAGGAATTATTCCGCGTCATCCGCATCGCCACGGAATTTATTCGCGGGTTTCGACACTTGCATTTTGCGGGACCATGCGTCACGGTGTTTGGTAGCGCGCGCTTTCAGGAAGACAACAAGTGGTACCAGCTTGCGCGCCAAGTTGGCGCTGAACTTGGTCGACGCGGATTCACCGTGATGACTGGTGGTGGTCCTGGAATTATGGAAGCCGCCAATCGCGGCGCGCGTGACGTGAACGCACCCTCGATTGGTTGCAACATTGTGCTACCACACGAGCAAGTTGAAAATCCATATTGCGATACCACCGTGTGGTTTCGATATTTCTTTATCCGCAAAGTGATGCTGGTGAAATATTCGTATGGCTTTGTGGTTATGCCGGGCGGCTTTGGAACGTTGGATGAATTCTTTGAGGCCATCACGTTGGTGCAAACTAAAAAGATCGCCGACTTTCCAATTGTCTTGATGGGACGCGACTATTGGGACGGGCTTTTCAAGTTCATTGATCAAAGACTCATTCCGGAGGGCGCGATCGCGGCCATGGATACGTCGCTGTATCGGATTACGGATAATCCTATAGAAGCCGCTGACTACATCAGCGAAACCGCGCGCCGCAGATTTGGCTTGAAATACGGAGAAAAGGTGGCGCGTCGTTGGTGGCTGTTCGAATAAGAAATTGCAGATTGGATTGCGCTATCTCCACATGCCGCGGATTCCAAATGTCGCGGGCACTTTGAGTCGTGTCGCCCTTAGACTGCCCTTATGAATCCTGTCGACTTCACGGAACAACTGGTGATTCGCCTTTCACACACCGACGCAGTGGGCGTGATTTTTTATCCCAAAATTTTTGAGATTGAACAGGAGTTGTTTGAGAAATGGTTGGAAGCCGGCGGGTTTAGTTTGCGATCCATGCTTGATGGATCGCTTGCGCCAACCCCGGTGGTGCGCTGTGAAAGTGATTATCAAATGCCAGTGCGTGTGGGTGATCGCGTTGCGGCGAAATTAATTGGCGTGCAAGTTGGCCGCAGTGGCTACACGCTGGCGTGGACTTTTTCAGTGGATGGAAATATCGCGATGCGCACAAGCGTGAAGCGTGTGGCGATCGATCCAAAATCCGGCGTCAGCATTGATTTGCCCGATGCGTTTCGAAAGTGGATTATGCAAACGCAAAATCAAACCGCGCTAATTTCTTAAAGCGATTTAATCAAGTTGGCGAAAGCGCTCGCCTTGGGCAAGTCGCCGCGCAAACTCGGCGCGACTGTGCTTCATGCGAGAATTTTCTTCAATTGGTATTTCATAAAATGCGTCGGGTATGAGATGCGGCTCAAGGCGCTCGCGTAAAAACGCCGCGAACGAAATGCCTGACTCCGCGCCAAGTTGCACAAACGCAATTGGCCGCATCCCCCACTTTTGATGGGCAATTCCGATCACGCACGATGAAAGTACGCAAGGCAAATCCGCAAGAGCGCGCTCGATGATTTCAGGTTGAATATTGCGGCCACCAGAAATAAACATGGCGTCAAGACGGCCGGCAATGTGAAGGCGGCCTTGCGTGTCGATGGAACCAACATCACGCGTGCGCAGTGGAACTGTGAACGGAACAAGAGCGCCGTTGACAAGTGTTCCACGCGCGAGAGTTGGGCTAGCAATAAGAATTTCATTGTTGGAAGAATCAATAGTGACTTGAATGCCAGGAAGCAGCGCGCCGGCAAGCGTTGCCGGGTCGCCAATGGCAATGGGACCGGTTGCGACTTGCGAAGCGGTTTCAGTCATTCCGTAAGTTGCGAACATGGGAAGGCCTTTACGCAGCGCGCGATCGCGCAAAGATTGCGAACTTGGTCCGCCACCAAGCATGATTGCTTTGAGTGTGGATGGCGCTTCATGCGGATCATCCAAAAGTCGCGCGAGTTGCGCGGCGACAAGCGAAATATGCGTCACGCCATTTAGGTCAGACCAACATTTTGGCGCGCTGGCGTGACGAACCGCGCCACCAAGGACCAGTGACCGAATATGAATCATCAGGCCGCCAATATGCGTGGCAGGAAGCGAGGCATGCCAGAGGTCGCCCGGACCAAACGCGATCGCGCGCGCGCCAATTTGTGCGCTTGCCACAAGCGCGTCAATTCCAAGCTCAATCAAGCGCGGCGCGCCTGAGGACCCGCTAGTTTCAATAATGACCGAAGCGGTTGGTGGACATGCGTCAAGATTTATTTTTTGCGCGGCGTGGTCGTGCGCGATTGTTTGAAGCATGTTTGTTACGCGCGCGGCTGCAAGCAATTGTTGGCGGGCAAATGCGGAATGATTTGGCAAAACAAGCAGAACTCTTTCGCCGCGGGACCAGGCAGAACACAGCGTTGGCAGCGGATTTTCACCCGCGACAACTTCATATGCGACGATCGCGCCAGCGTTCATAACCAAGCCTCCGCGAATGGAATTGGAAGCGGCGCGCCATCAATAAAACCATCGCGCGCAATGGCTGGCTCGCAAGAATCTTGCGCAAGAAGCGACGCGGTGCCAATTCCGTGGGCGCGTGTAGCGTTTGGAATGGACGCCGCCAAATGAACCGCTACGCGCAGTGAATAGGAACTTTCGTAGGCAGTGGAAAGCACGGCGTCGGCGCTTAGTCGTGCGGCGTCCGCGGCTACGGCGCGAATGGCGTCCAGCGAACCAATCAAAGACATTCGCAATATCCACGCTGCAACGCAACCCTCATGGGCCAGCGATTCGCGAAGCGCGTGCGCCTGCGCGGATTGGTCAACAATAGTTTCATCAAGGGCTATCGCAATACCCGTGGATTTTGCAAGCAGACCGAGTTGCGACGGATCACGAAGCGGGTCTTCTAGATACTCAATGCGCGATGCGTCAACGCCTTGCAGGCGGGCGACACACTCATCGCGCGACAAAAGTCGATTTGCGTCAATGCGAAACTTGGCCGCGGGCAAAGAGTTGCAGAGTCGCGACAGCAAAGCGCGTTCATTGGACTCGCTGTCGCGGCCAAATTTAATTTTTACAACTTTGGCTCCACACAGAGAATCAATCGCCGACTGATCACACTGCGCGAATGTGCCTGGAAAAAAATACGCCACTTTCGCGGGCGCCACTGGACGCGCGCCAAAGCCGTTGAGCGTTTCCATGGCGCAGGACAGCGCGAATGCCGCGCTTGGCGCGAGCGATTTCATTTCACAAAGACCGTTGCTCCAATTTTCAATTGATTCCATGCAGAATTCAAGCGATTCTGTATGAAGACCTGGCAAGGGCGCGCATTCACCAAATCCAATGCGCTCTTGGTCGCGCATTGCGACAAAAATAATTTCACGGGCGTCAACACCAACGAGTTGCCGTGCTTGCGTTAGAACTGGTAGCGAAACTCGCAGCATCTCTAAATTCATTTCGCTCCCCCGCCCATCCACATACCAAGCGCGAAGGCGACGCCGTACACGTACAGCAGTGCGCCGAACATGGCTAAATTTTTATTCAGCGCAGCACCATCACGTCCCCGTGCGATGGTGATGGATGCTGGCGCGAACACAATCGCGATGAACGAGGCAAGCATGACCGCAGGCGGAAGTTGCAACACCGCCACCGCGAATATGGGAACAACAAATGCGATTGAGTGACAGATATAGATTTGCGCGCGGCCAAAGCGTGCGCCAAATCGCACCGCCAATGTTCGCTTGCCATTGCGCAGATCACCCACACGGTCACGAAGATTATTTGTGGCAAGCAGACACACGGCGATCGCGCCAGAAGCCAATCCGCAGACAAGCGCGCTTGTTGTCCACGCGCCATCACACGCCGCGCGCGTGCCAGCCACCGCGATTGGACCAAAGAATGCGAACACAAAAATATCTCCAAGCCCCCTATAGGCAAGCATGAATGGCGGCGCGGTATACGCCACCGCCGCAATCGCGCCACATACGCCAATAATTGCAAAGACAATGCCCGAATGACTTGCTAGAAACCAAGCAGGAAACGCGGCAAAAATAAGCGTTATGCACAACGCCACAATCATGGCACGCGGCGTGACAAGGTTGCCACCTACCGCTCGGGTTGGGCCAAGTCGCTCGCCAGAATCGGTTCCCCGCACTCCGTCAAAAAGATCATTGGCAAAGTTGCTGGCGATTTGCAAAAGACACGCGCCAACAAATGCGGCGCACACCAGTTTCCATTGCAGCGTGCTCTTCAATACCCCATCGTGATACGCGATCGCGCCACCAATGAGCACCGGGCACAAAGAAGCTCCGAGTGTCTTGGGTCGAATCGCGGACAACCATACCGCGGCCGTGGACGGTCGCGCCGCATTCATTACGGCGCATGCTTTCGGAAATTCGCAACGCGCTTTTCAAGTTGCGCGTTCTTACCCTCTTTGGCCTCGTCGGTCATGTAATACAGCATCGTGGCAAGACCAGAAAGTTCTTGAAGACCCGCTTGCCCATCGCAGTCGGCGTTCAAAGCAACTTTGATCGCGCGTAGAGCGGTTGGAGAATTAGCCAGCATTTCGTTGCACCACTGCACGGTGACTTCTTCAAGCTCGCTTACGGAAACCACCGTGTTGATCAGGCCCATGGAGAGCGCTTCTTGAGCGGAGTAACTGCGGCACAACATCCACATTTCTCGGGCGCGCTTTTGGCCAATGATGCGCGCCATGTAGCTGGCGCCAAAGCCGCCATCAAAACTTCCCATGCGCGGACCAACTTGGCCAAACCGCGCGTTTTGCGCGGCAATAGTGAGGTCGCACATCATGTGCAACACGTGGCCGCCGCCAATCGCCCAGCCCGCCACCATGGCGATGACCGGCTTGTAGCAGTTGCGAATCTCGCGTTGAAACTCCAGTACGTTTAACACTTCGCTGCCCGAGTCTGATTTATATCCGGCGTGGCCGCGCACGCGCTGATCGCCGCCAGAGCAAAATGCGCGTTCGCCTTCGCCAGTGAGAATGACAACGCCAATGTCGCGGTCGGTCTTAGCGTCAAGCAAGGCCGCGCGCATTTCTTCAACAGTGCGCGGCGTGAAAGAGTTGCGCGCTTGCGGACGATTGATTGTGATCTTGGCGATTCCGCCTGACTTGTGGTACTTCACTTCTGCAAATTCGCTCGCTACTGCAACAGATTGCCAGTCACATGCGGAACGGATTTTTTCAGAGGTCTCGGTTGATGGTTTGGGAGTTGAAATATGTTTGTGTGTTGTCATGTGGAACTCTTCAATGCTCTTTCAATCATGTCAGCGCAAGCTGAAGGCGCTTCAAGGGGAAGAACATGCCCCGCACCTGCGATCATTTCAACTATCAATGTGGGCGCAAGGCTTGCCGCGCGCAACGCGAAAGCAACATAATAGTCGTCTTGATCACCAACTGCCATACTAGTGCGCGACGCCAAGCGAGCAAGATCATTCGAGCGGCATTCAGTGCGTCCTGGAGAACAACTCGCAACACACCCAGCCCAAAATTCCGCGTCGCCAATCACGCGGCGCGCGCGAGTGCGCGCAAATGAAGCATGCGCGCGAAACTGGGCGAACATGGGCAATTCATACCAACTTCGCGTGAATTCAAGCATGCCATGCTCGCGCAAATCCACGGCGCGCGCGTCATCTTGTTGGGCGCGCGCATTGCGCTGATCCGCATCATGCAAACCCGTGCTGGTTGAAAATAAAACCAGTCGCGGAGCAAGCTCTGGTTGTTTGGATGCCAGTTCAAGCACGATGCGACCACCCATGGAATATCCAACCAACACATCGCACGGATTTTTTACAAGTTGAATTGCCAACGCCTCGGCGGCCAACGCGATCGACGCGCACCCCAGATCGCGCAGGGAAACGCATTCACAATTAATAGATGGATTCAGTTGGGCGCGCACATCGGACCAGTCCTCTGGCGAGCCAAGAAATCCGTGCACAAGAACCGCTCGCGACATCAGCGAAACTCTTTGGCTAGCGCCGTGGTTGACGCATTTGTAATACGCACACGAGCCGCTTCACTTGCCTGCGCGTCGCAGCGCACTTCGATCAATGTGGCGCCCTTGCGACCAAGCGCCTTGGAAACACATTTGGAAATTGCCGCGCGCGTGGACGGACTTTCATGCGCAAGTCCAAACGCCTTGGCGATTGGCGTGAATTCGCGCCCATGAGGCGTGGTGAACAATGTGTTGAATACATCCGCATATTTTGCCACGGGCAAATATCGAAAGATCCCGCCGCCATCATTGTTCAGCACAATCAACACAAGTGGCGTGTTCACGTGCGATGCAAGTTGAAGACTGTTCAAGTCATGTAGCGCGCTGACATCGCCCACAAACGCGACCACTGGTTGCCCTGACGCAAGCGCATGGCCAATCGCGCTGGCAAACAGTCCGTCAATTCCACTGGCGCCGCGATTGGATCCCGCTTGCCAACCCGCAGGCGGATGCAGCGCAAGAAAATCAGCGTCGCGAATTGGCATGCTCGATCCATAGAAAATAGTTCCATGATCTAACTCGCCACAGGCCGCGGTGGCGTCGGCGATCGCGGTGGGTTCAACAAGCGCGCTCTCGTTTGCAATGGCCTTGCGCACCGCGCGCGTGGCGCACGAAAGCGCGCGCTTCCAACCGGCGTGTGGTCGAAGGTTTTTGCCTGCCTCAAAAACAACTGGTCCGCAGTACATGCCAGACGCGCGATGCGACGGATCAACGCGAGGATCACCCGCGCCAAATAAAGTCACCGCGTCGTGTTGATTGATCCACGCGTTGAGGCGCTTGGACACAACAGCCTCGCCAACCACGGCGATCGCTTTCACACGCAACGCCTCGCGAAGCGCCGCGTTGCCCGAACCATCATGTGCGGCGCGCAAAACCAGATCCGCGCCCGCCGTGGCGCTTGCGGCAAGGCCACTACTCACATCGGCAAGCATGGTGCCACGCCACTTGAAAAGCGATTCACGCGTGGCTTGATCACAGCGACCCGCGATCACAAGCGCGTCGGTGACCGCAATCGTTGAGGCGTTGGCCGCAAGAGTGGTGCGCCACGGTGCGCGTGATTTATCTTTTGTCCAGCGCGCGATGGGGTTCAACCAATCGATATTCCACGGCGCAACTTCGGGCGCCAGCGGTTCCCGAAACTGCCAATTCAAATGCACCGCGCCCGACTGCGCGCCAGCGTCGCCGCACGCGCGCGCGAACGCTTCATCCACGGTGGACAAAATATATTCAGCCGCAATTTCATCAGTTGGACACGGAAGATCACAGCACCACCTGGCCGCGCCCGCCAAAAGACCCGCTTGCGAAATCGCTTGATTCGCCCCGCAATCACGCAACTCTGGAGGTCGATCCGCGCTGAACACCAACAACGGCGTGCGCGACATGCGCGCTTCAACAACCGCGGGCAACGCGTTGGCGACCGCGGTTCCACTGGTCATCACCAGCACGGCGGGAACACCAGAAGACTTCGCCACACCGAGCGCCATGAATGCGCCAGCGCGTTCATCATGAGCGACATGCGTTTGAATACCACCATGGCGCCCAAACGCAATCGCAAGCGGCGCACTGCGCGAGCCAGGACAAATCACCGCGTGTCGCACGCCAAGACGAAAACATTCTTCAACGGCCAGCATCGTCCAAGCAAGATTGATGTTCGGCGCGTTATGCATTTGCAGAGTCGCAAGATATCAGGTCGATTCGGCCACTCGCATAATGCGCTTACGTGGCAAGACGTTCAAAGGCAAGCAGTTTGTGAACAGTTTCGCGCCACTCGTCAGCGGCGATGGAACCTTCAACAATGCCCGCGCCGGCGTAAGCCTTCAGCGTGGATCCATCAATGCGCGCGGATCGAATGGCGACGGCAATTTCCGCCTTGTCACGCGAGACAATTCCCACAGGACCTGAATACAAACCGCGGCCAATGGTCTCTAAATCGCGCAGAGCTTTGATGGCGCAAGGCACCGGCGCGCCGGCCACCGCTGGTGTTGGATGCAACAAAGCGACAAGGTCGGCGTCAGAAAAGTCCGCGCGAATTTCTGCTTGCATGCGCGTTGCAAGATGCTGCACATACGCCTGGCGTAAAATTCTTGGTTCGGCATCAACACGCAACGAAACTGAAAGCGAGGAAAGCACTTCGCGCAATCGCTCCACAACAAATTCATGTTCACGGCGATCTTTTTCGCTTGCAAGAAGTGATTCGCCAAGCAACCGATCCGCGACATCATCCACTCCGCGCGGACGCGTGCCCGCAATCGCCTCGCTACGCACCGAGCGCTTATTGCGAGAAAGCAATCGCTCGGGCGTCACGCCTAGAAACGCTTTGCCTTGACCAGCCTCAATCAGAAATCGAAAGCCACTTGATTCAAATGCGCAAAGTCGGGCAAGCACCGCGACTGGATCAAGCGGACCACTCGCGGCATACGTACGCGCGCGTGCAAGCACAATCTTGCGCAACGAACCGCTGCGTATTCGCTGCAATCCGCTTTGCACAACATCCGTCCACTGGGCTTCGCTAAAGTCGTCCGTCTCGCGCACAAGCGCTGGCTCGATCGCGCATTTTTTCACGGGCTCCGCAATCGTTTGCAGACGTTGCTTCAGCGCGTCAAAAGAAGTGTCCACTGACAAGTTCACCGCCAGCGTGTGCGTTTGTCCATCGCGGCGCAATTCTATTTCTGGAAGCACGCACCCATTGTTTCGATACGGACTCCATGCGCTGTCAAGAGCGCAGTTGGCATCAAATGGAAGCGCCACAAACCACACGGACTGAATTGCAATTTCCGCATCGCCAACATGCTGATCAAATTTCTCATGCTCGCCAAATTTGGACGCAAGACACTTGCCAATACCGGCAATCTCAAACTTCGCGCTTCGATCGCGGAAGTAACGGCGCTCACCCGAAGGCGCACAGCGAAGCCAGTTTAGAAAATCGCACTGTTCGCCGCGGCACTCAATGGCCACTTCCATGCGCATAAATGCGTTGTCGCAAACGACTGGTTTCGCCAAGGCGATGCGCGCCAACAATTCGCGCGCGGCGCTTTCCATGGGAGTTTGCGCCCCAAATGTTTGATGAAGTGTTCCAGTAAGCATCGCCCCATAGGGTAGGCGATTTCAATCCATATTTCCGCTCATATATAAACTTATTCACTCAGCCACCAATAACCGCGCAGGATAAAAAGAAAAGACCCGCGGACGAATCCACAGGTCTTTGTCATTTCATGTACGAAGGACTTTGCAGACCTTGCATCAAAAACCAATCACCATCGAATCAATAGCGATAGTTCTCTGGCTTGTAAGGGCCATTCACCGGCACGCAAATATAATCCGCCTGGTCCTTGCTCAGCTCGGTCAACTTTGCGCCCAACTTGCCAAGGTGCAAACGCGCCACCTTCTCATCAAGCGTCTTTGAAAGTGTGTACACCTTCTTGTCATAGTTCTTGTGGTTCTGGAACAACTCCACTTGAGCCATCACTTGGTTGGTGAAACTGGTGCTCATCACAAAGCTTGGATGGCCAGTGCCGCAACCAAGATTCAGCAAGCGACCTTCCGCAAGCATGATGATGGAGCGACCCGTTGGAAGTTTCCATTCATCCACTTGTGGTTTGATGTTGACCTGCGTGGCGCCCTTGATCTTCTTCAAGCCAGCCATGTCAATCTCATTGTCAAAGTGACCAATGTTTCCAACGATGGCTTTGTCCTTCATGCGCAACATTTGCTCACCGGTGATGATGTCCTTGTTGCCAGTCGCGGTCACGAACAAATCAGTCGTCTCAAGAACTTCCTCAAGCGTGACCACTTCGTACCCTTCCATGCACGCTTGAAGCGCGCAGATTGGATCGATTTCCGTGATCTTCACGCGGCAACCTTGGCCACGCAAACTTTGCGCGCAGCCCTTGCCCACATCGCCATAACCGCACACAACGGCTGTTTTTCCGCTCAACATCACGTCGGTGGCGCGCATG